>JBGAIL010000195.1:0-8580 GCA_044225565.1 Steroidobacteraceae bacterium
CGATGCTTTCATCCACGGGCTTGAGCGCTCCCACCGCCGGCGAGCGCAGCTTGATCTCCGCGATGAGGTCGAAGCCGTGGCCGGTGCGCCGCAGACGCGGCGGCTCCGGAGTCTGCAATGCCCGGGCGACCAGCTGCGCTTCGGGAAGACTTCGTTTCGCTTCTTCGGCGCGCGCACGGCTGCGCTCAGCCATCTGGCGGAGGAAATCCGGGGCTTCAGGGCTCATGCCGTCACCATCGAGAGTGTATCGACGACGCGCTTCGCAGCACCGCTGTCGATGGCGTGCGCGGCGCGTGCCACGGCCTCGCGGGGCGAGGCGCTCTCACCGGCCACTTCGAGCGCGAGCGCGGCACCGAGCAGCAGGCAGTCGCGATGCGCACCTCGTTCCTCTCCAGACAGCACGGCACGCAGCGCAGCTGCATTGTGCGCCGCATCGCCACCAGCGAGCTGCGCTGTCCGGCAACGCTTCAACCCGTAGTCCTCGGGCGAGCGCGTTTCCTGCGTCACCTGCCCCGGATGCACGTCGAAAAGAGTGAAGGGCCCGACGGGTGTGGGCTCGTCCCAGCCTTCCGCGCCGTGGATCACGAAAGCCCGCTCGATGCCGAGCCCGGCGAGCGTGTCCGCCATGAGCTTCGCCACTTCGAGGCTATACGCGCCGAGCACGTGCAACGGCGGCTGCGCCGGATTGGAAAGCGGGCCGAGGATGTTGAAGACGGTCCGCACGCCCAGCGCCGCGCGCACCGGCGCCACCGCCTTCATCGCGGGGTGGTAGTACGGCGCGAAGAGAAACGTGAAGTTCGTTTCTGCCAGGCACTTCGCCGCGCCGCGCTCATCGAGCGGAAGCTTCAGCCCGAGGACCTCGAGCACATCCGCGCTGCCCGCGCGGCTGGAGACGGATCGATTCCCGTGCTTCACCACCGGCAGGCCGCAGGCCGCCGTCAGCAGCGAGGTTCCCGTGGAGATATTCAAACTGCCGGAAGCATCGCCACCCGTGCCGACGATGTCGATCGCCCGCAGGCTCGCAGGAATCTCGGGACGCCGCGCGAGCTTGCGCATGGCGCGCGCGAACCCTCGCAACTCGTCGGCCACTACGCCTTTGCTGCGCAATGCGGCGAGGAGGGCGCCCGCCATGGCAGGTGCTTCCTCCGGATTCGTCAGGCGCGTGAGCAGCTCTTCGGCCTGCGATTCGGAGAGATCGCGACGCTGCAGCAACTGCTCCAGGGCCTCACGCAGCGGCGACACGCACGGCTCCTTCCAGGAAATTCTGCATGAGGCGCGGGCCTTCCGGCGTCAGCACGCTCTCGGGATGGAATTGCACGCCTTCCACCGCGAGCTGGCGATGCCTGACGCCCATGATCTCGCCTTCCGCCGTACGGGCCGTGACTTCCAGAACGCCTGGCAGGCTTTCGGGCTGCGCGATCAGCGAGTGGTAGCGGCCGACTTCGCAGGGCTGCGGAAGGCCGGCGAACAGGCCACGGCCGTCGTGATGCACCGGCGAGGTCTTGCCGTGCATCAGCCGGCCGGCGCGCACCACCTTGCCGCCGAACACCTCGACGATGGACTGGTGCCCGAGGCAGACGCCGAACACCGGGATGCGGCCGGCGAACGCGCGGATCATCTCCATGGAGACGCCGGCATCCTGCGGCGTGCCGGGACCTGGCGAGATGCACAGATGCGTAGGCTCCAGCGCCGTCGCCTCGGCCACCGTGATGGCGTCATTGCGATGGACGCGCACGTCCGCCCCGAGCACCAGGAAGGCCTGCACCAGGTTGTAGGTGAAGGAATCATAGTTGTCGACCAGCAGCAGGCGCGGTTTCACAGCCCCTCCTCCGCCATTTCCAGTGCCCTGCGCAGCGCAGCGCTCTTGGCCAGCACCTCGTCATGCTCCGCGGAAGGCACGCTGTCCGCCACGACGCCCGCGCCGGCCTGATAGCTGTACTCGTCGCCGTTGAATACGAGCGTGCGGATGGTGATGGCCTGATCCATGTCGCCCTGCGCACCGAAGTAGCCCACCGTGCCACCATACAGCCCGCGCGCGGTCGGCTCGAGTTCGTCGATGATCTGCATGGCACGCACTTTCGGCGCGCCGACCAGCGTTCCCGCCGGGAAGGTGGCGGCGAAGAGGTCGAATGCGTCGCGGCCGGGCGCGAGATCGCCGTTGACTCCGCTCACGATGTGCATCACGTGACTGTACCGTTCGATGGCGCGATAGGGCTCGACGTGCACGCTGCCTGCCCGGGCGACGCGACCCAGATCGTTTCTCGCGAGATCCACGAGCATGACGTGTTCCGCGTTCTCCTTGGGATCGGCGAGCAGCTCGCTCTCGCGGGAAAGGTCCACCGCGACATCGTCCGCCCGCGGCCGCGTGCCTGCAATGGGACGCAGCTGCGCCTTGCCCCGACTGAGCTTCACCAGCGCTTCGGGTGACGAACCGACGACCGACACGTCGCCGAGCTCGCAATAGTAGAGATAGGGCGAAGGATTGATGGAGCGCAGCGCGCGATACACCTCGAAGGGATGCAGCTGGTGCCGGCCGCCGAAGCGGGCCGAGAGCACGAGCTGGTAGACGTCTCCGGAAGCGATGTATTCCTGCGCGCGTTTGACTCCGGCCAGATACCGATCGCGACTGAAGGCCGCGGTGGGCTGGGCATAGCTCCCTGCCTTGCGCCCATTGGGTAGCGCACCGTGCAGCGCGCGAACGACTTCCCTGCGCAAGGACTGCCGTTCGAGCTCGGACCCGTCGTGCAGCAGAGCGATGGCGTGGGTGAGATGGTCGAACACCAGCAGCGAACGCGGCGCGATGTAGTGCAGGACCGGCGTGCCCCCTGGCGGCCCGGAAGACGGCAGACGCTCGAAGAATCGCACCACGTCGTAGCCGGCATAGCCGACGAGCCCGCCCGCGAGTGGCACGCCGGGAATTTCCGGCAAGGGCCGCGGCGCGCGGGCCATGGCATCGCGCAGGCCGGCCAGCAGCTGCGGAGCCGATTCCGGTACCGGCCGCAGCTCGGACCCGATGCGCAGACCTTCAGCGTCCAGCTTCACTTCGAGGCCATCCCCGAAGCCGATGAAGGAGTAGCGCGCGAGACGCTCCCCGCCTTCCACGCTCTCGAGCAGGAAGCGGGGCCGGAACGAGGCGAGCTTCAGGAACGCCGAGACCGGTGTGTCCAGATCGCCCGATATATCGAATGGTGATTTCATGTGCCCAACAAAAAACCCATCCCGGTTGCGGACCGGAGATGGGTTCTGGTTTCTCGGAAACTTGTGGAGTCTTAGATCAGCGAGCCCAGCGCCCTTCTCCTCAGGAGAGGCGCCACCACCAACGTGCGATGCGGAGCTGCTGCGACATAGGGCGCGGAGTATCGCTGCCGGGGCGGGACCCCGTCAAGAAAGCGGTTAAGATGACGAACGATCCAGGGGGGCGGAAGTGGGCGGTCATCTCAGGTTGTGCTCGGGTCTCGCGCTCGCCGCATTGCTCGGCGCCTGCGGGGGTGGCGGTGACGGCTCGAGCGGCGAATCCCCGGCGCCACCGGTCACTCCGCCGGGCTCGCAGACCTCGGTCTCGCTCTCCCGCGCGACGATCTCCATCACCGATACGCCGAGCAGCGCCATCAACTCGAGCCTGGTGCGGCTCGACGTACGGGATCCGCCGGCCGGGGCGCTCTTCATCACGGCGCGCCATACCGGGAACACGATCGACCACCTCACGCAAACCCGCCGGTCGGACACGCGGACGGACATCGACATCGAATTCAAGCCCGGCGCGGCGCTCGACGAAGGTGAGCACGAGGATACGGTGACGGTCGATGTCTGCTACGACGAAGCCTGCGAGCGCCCGGTCGACGGCAGCCCTCTCGAAGTCGACATCTCGTTCACGGTCATCACGCCGCTCTCGGTGTCGCTTGCCGACGCGGACCTGGACATCGACGGCAAGACCACGGAGACGTTCGAGCCTTTCGCGTCGGCCCAGATCCTGTTCGATGGCCCTCCCGTCGACGGCCCGTTCTACCGCGTCGCTTCGACGAAGGTAGGCATCGTCGACGTCAGCGTTCCCGACAGCGCGCCAACCGGCCAGCCCATCGACATCACCTTCAGGAGAGCGAGCGTCATCGGCGCCGGAGTGTACGAGGACGACGTGACGATCCAGGTCTGCTATGACTCGGGCTGCACTCGCGAAGTGCAAGGCAGTCCGCTCGCCGTACATACCAGGCTGACGGTCCTGAACGATGCGCCCATCGAGGCGGACGTGGACCCGCTGACGGTCGCCACTCGCATCGGCCTGACTCACGATGTGGTCGACGCGGAATACAGCCGGGCGCTGGATGCCATCGTGATGGTGGCGACATGGCCGCGTAATGCGCTCTACGTCTACGACACGGCGACCGGCACCGAGCATGAGATGGATCTGGGCCTGGAGCCTGCGGCCATCTCGATCGCGCCTGACGGACTTTCCGCGGCGGTCGGACACGACAGCGTGATAACCCACGTGACGGACCTGTCGCTCGTCGACCAGGTCGGCGCGCCTGCGCCACGCCTGCTGCACGTTTCCGCCAAGGTCCACGATCTCGTGCTGGACGGGCATGGCTACGTGCACGTGTTTCCCGAGGACACCGACGCATCGACGGCGGTGCATACGGTCGAAGTTGCAACGGACACCGAGCAGCTCGTGCCCGGCCTGGTCAACCGCGGGGCCCAGGCACGCCTCGATGCCTCGGGAAACTTCCTGTATGACCAGGACAACGGGTTCAGCGAGCTGCAGAAGATCGATGTCGCCACGGGCACGCCCGCGCTCGCCTATTTCTCGACGACCTTCGATACCCACCGGATGTGCACCGGCCTGTGGATGGGAGAGGCCGGCGACGCTCTCTATACCGGATGCGGCGTAGCAGTGTCCGCGGCAGCGACGCAGGCGCAGGACATGGCTTACATCGGCACGCTCGACATCGCGCCGGGCGACGGTTCCTTCCATATCCGGTCGCTCAGCGACTCGGCCGGGACGCACGAGATCGTCACGGTCGAAACGCCGCTGGTGGACTGCTTCTCGGAGCAGAACTATGCGGATTGCTACGCCCACGTCGCCTTCTACGACAGCGGCACGCTCGCACGCTCGGCGCTCCGTTCGATTCCGCCGGTCACGTTCGGCGACGAGAGATTCGCCGAGCATGGGCTCTTCGTCTTTCACCGCAGCGACGGCTCGAGCCGGTACCTGATCAGCAGGCTCTCGTTCATGAACGACCGTTCCCGCGAGTACTACCTCAGCACTTTCTGACGAGTATGGCCGCTGGCACCTGCCGTGCGGCACAATCGACTCCTCTCACCGCGGAGCCGCGCCATGCAGGACTACGAAAAGCTCGGCGTCTTCTACCTCGGCCGCGAATGCGATGCGGCCGGCAAGCTCACCGACGACGGCCTGATCCTCTACGATTCGAAGGACCTCACCACTCACGCGGTCTGCGTGGGCATGACGGGCAGCGGCAAGACCGGCCTGTGCCTGGCCCTGCTCGAGGAAGCGGCGATCGACGGCATTCCGGCGCTGTGCATCGACCCCAAGGGAGACCTCGGCAACCTCGCGCTCACCTTCCCCAATCTCGGCGCCACGGATTTCCAGCCGTGGGTGGACGCGTCCGAAGCGCAGCGGCGAGGGATTTCCGTGGAGCAGCTGGCGCAGCAGACGGCCGAGCAGTGGAAGAAGGGCCTCGCGGAATGGGGGGAGGCACCGGAGCGCATCCGGAAATTCAAGGACGCGGCGGACGTCGCCATCTTCACGCCGGGCTCGGAATCCGGCCTGTCCATCTCGGTGCTGCGCTCCTTCGCCGCTCCGCCGCCGCAGCAGCTGGAAGATGCGTCGGGACTGCGCGACCGCATCGGGACATTGGTATCCAGCCTGCTGGGCCTGCTCGGGCGGGACGCGGACCCGCTCAAGAGCCGCGAGCACATCCTGCTCGCGAGCATCGTGGAGCAGGCGTGGCGCCAGGGCACCAGCCTCGACATGGCCGCGCTCATCGGTACCGTGCAGAAGCCGCCGCTGCAGAAAGTGGGCGCGCTCGATCTCGAGACGTTCTATCCGGCGAAGGAGCGGGCCGAGCTCGCCATGGCGATCAACAACCTGCTCGCCTCGCCGGGCTTCGCGGCGTGGCTGAGCGGCGAGCCGCTGGACATGCAGCGGCTGCTGTTCACGCCGGAAGGCAAGCCGCGGATCGCCATCCTTTCCATCGCGCATCTGTCGGACAGCGAGCGCATGTTCATCGTGACGCTCGCTCTCAACGAGATGATCGCGTGGATGCGCACGCAGTCGGGCACTTCGAGCCTGCGCGCGCTGCTCTACATGGACGAGATCTTCGGCTACTTCCCGCCTACCGCGAATCCGCCGTCCAAGGCGCCGATGCTCACGCTGCTCAAGCAGGCGCGCGCCTACGGGCTCGGCTGCGTGCTCGCTACGCAGAACCCGGTGGATCTCGACTACAAAGGGCTTTCAAACGCGGGAACGTGGCTCATCGGCAGGTTGCAGACCGAGCGTGACAAGCTGCGTGTGCTCGAAGGGCTCGAGAGCGCGCTCGCAGGCGCAAGCGATTACGACCGCGGCACGCTCGACAAGATGCTCTCCGGCATCACGCAACGCATGTTCCTCATGCGCAACGTGCATGAAGACGCGCCTGTGCTGTTCAAGAGCCGGTGGGCGCTGTCTTATCTGCGCGGGCCGCTGACGGGAGTGGAGATTTCGCGGCTGATGGCGGATCGGAAGCGTGTGGCCCGCGACGCGAGCTCCGGTGCGACCATGGCGGAACCCGCCGGCCGGACGGGCACAGCCGGACAATCGGCACCGACGGCCGGCTCAACGAGCGGTACCGGAGCTGGCGGTACGTCCTCTGCCTCAGCGTCGAGCGCGGGCAGCCGCCCCATGCTTCCAGCGGGAATCACCGAGTACTTCGCACCGGCGACTCCCGGCCAGGGTGCGATCAGCTATCGCCCCATGGTGCTGGGCCTGAGCAAGCTGCATTTCGTGGACTCATCGCTCGCCCTCGACCAGTGGCGAACACTCGCCTGGCTCGCTCCGTTGTCGGACGATGGGATGCAGCCGCTGTGGAGCGAGGCGCAATCCGGTCCCGATCTCAAGCAGCAGCTTTCCGGAATGCCCGTCGAAGGCGCGGCCTTCGGCGACCTGCCAGCGGCCGCGATGCGCGCGCAATCCTACGCAGCCTGGGGCAAGGCGCTCTCCGCTCGACTCTACGAGACGGCTCGTGCGGCCGTGCTGGTCTGCGATGCCCTGAAAGCCAGCTCGACGCCCGATCAGGCCGAAGGGGAATTCCGTGCGCAGCTCGCGCAGCGCGCACGCGAGCAGCGCGACGTTGCCGTCGAAGCGCTTCGCAAGAAATACGCGCCGAAGATCGCCTCCCTGCAGGATCGTGAGCGGCGTGCCCAGGATCGCGTGGAGCGCGAGAAGTCGCAGCTCTCGCAGCAGAAGCTGCAAACCGCATTCTCCGTCGGTGCCTCGGTGCTGGGCGCCATCTTCGGGCGCAAGGCGATGTCCGCCACGAACGTGAACCGTGCCGCGAGCGCTGCACGGCAGGCGAGTCGCATCGGGCGGGAAAGCGGAGACGTGGATCGCGCGGGAGAAAGCCTCGAAGCGGTGCGCCAGCAGCAGGCCGAGCTGCAACGGCAGTTCGATGCGGACAGCGCCGCCCTGGAGCGAACCACGGACGCGGCCGCTGCGCCCTTGCGCGCCGTGCAGGTGAGCCCGCGGAAATCCGACATCGCGGTCGGAGAGATCGCACTGGTGTGGATGCCCTGGCGAGAGGGAGCGGATGGCTTCCCGGCACCGGCCTTTGCGACTACGCTGGGCGCCAAAGCCTGAATGCCGGCACGGCGGCGCAGGCCGCCAGGCATTCGGGCACTCCCCGCCCCCACTTCATCGAGAATCGACATGCCTTCTTTCGACGTCGTCTCCGAGCTCAATGCCCACGAAGTCACCAATGCCGTCGACCAGGCGAACCGCGAGCTCGGCCAGCGCTTCGACTTCAAGGACACCGGCGCGCGCTTCGAGCTGAAGGAGCTCCTGGTGACGCTGCACGCCCAGGTGGAATTCCAGCTGAAGCAGATGCTGGAGATCCTGAAGCTGCGGCTCTCCAAGCGCGGCATCGACCTCGCCTGCCTCGAAGTGAAGGACCCCAGGAGCAACCTCGCCGCCGCCACGCAGGAAGTGGTGCTGCGGCAGGGCATCGATGCGGACACCGGCCGGCACATCGTGCGCGTGCTCAAGGATTCCGGACTCAAGGTGCAGGGCAGCTTGCAGGGCGACAAGGTACGGGTGCAGGGCAAGCAGCGCGATGACCTGCAGTCGGCCATCCAGTTCCTGCGCGGCGCGAAGATCGAGATGCCGCTGCAGTTCAACAATTTCCGCGACTGAGCCGCAGGATAGGCGGGTCCGCACGCTGACTTCGAATGCCGCGTGCAGACCCGCTGATCAGAAAGCGTAGCGCAGGCTCATACCCAGGGTTCGGGGCCGCAGCCGGTACGCCTCGTCGAAAGCGCTGTCGCCGGTGACGGTGACGTAGCCATCCTCGCCGGTGAGGTTACGCACGTACA
>JBGAIL010000196.1:0-9598 GCA_044225565.1 Steroidobacteraceae bacterium
GACCTCAAGAAGGACGCCGTCTCAGCATGGCGAAGTGCGTCCAGAACTTCCAGGCCGACCTGAAGAAGATGCGCACCGGGCGCGCGCTCACCCGAGCCTGCTCGAGCACCTGAAGGTCGACTACTACGGATCGGACACGCCGCTGCAGCAAGTCGCCAGCATCAACGTCGAGGACGGGCGCACGCTCGTCGTGTCGCCCTACGAGAAGACCATGGTGCAGGCGATCGAGAAGGCGATCCACAAGTCGGACCTCGGGCTCACGCCCATGACGGCGGGAGCCGTCATCCGCATTCCCATGCCGCCGCTCACCGAGGAGCGCCGCCGCGAGTTCACCAAGGTCGTGCGCGCCGATGCGGAGAATGCGCGCATCGCCGTGCGCAACGTGCGCCGCGACGTGATGAGCGACATCAAGGAGCTCCTGAAGGAGAAGGAGATCTCGCAGGACGACGAGCGTCGCGCCGAGGTCGAGGTGCAGAAGCTCACCGACAAGCACGTCGCCGACATCGACCAGCTGCTGGCGGTCAAAGAAAAAGAGATCATGCAGGTCTGATGAGTCTGCCCCGACACGTCGCCATCATCATGGACGGGAACGGGCGCTGGGCCGCCGGCCGCGGGCAGCCGCGCGTCGCGGGCCACCGGGCGGGCATCGAGCCGGTGCGCATGTCCATCCGCGAATGCGCGAATCGCCGCATCGAGGCGCTCACGCTCTTCGCGTTTTCCAGCGAGAACTGGGCGCGGCCGCAGGAGGAGGTGTCCAGCCTCATGGGCCTGTTCCTCGATGCGCTCGATCGCGAGATCGCCGAGCTCCGGGAGAATGGCGTGCGGCTGCGCTTCATCGGCGACCGCAGGAGCTTGAGCGTGCGCCTGCAGTCGAAGATCGCCGAAGCCGAGGCCAGCACGGCCGCGGGCACCGGACTCAAACTGCAGGTGGCGGTGAGCTACGGCGGGCGGTGGGATCTGGTGCAGGCCGCCCGCAAGCTCGCGGAGGAATGCGCGAGCGGCGCCCTGCGGCCTCAGGAGATCACGGAAGAGCGGTTCGCGGGCGCCTGAGCTCGCGGGCCTGCCCGAGCCCGATCTCTTCATCCGCACGGGTGGGGAGCGGCGCATCAGCAACTTCCTGCTCTGGGACCTCGCCTACACCGAGCTCTATTTCACCAACCGGCTCTGGCCCGAATTCGATGCGGGCGAGATGGATGCGGCGCTCGCCTTCTTCGCCAGCGCGCGAGCGGCGGTTCGAGGAACTCACCGGCGGCCAGGCCTCGCCGCGCAACGCCTGACGCATGGCCAGCAACCTCCAGACGCGCATCGTCACGGCCATCATTCTCGGTGGAGCGCTGTTCGCGGTGGTGCTGCTGCTGCCGCCCCGAGCCATCGTGTTCGTGCTCGCAGCCGCGGTGCTGATGGGCGCGTGGGAATGGTCCGCGTTCCTTCGCACCCGGAGCTCCTCGCGCGCGCTCTATGTCGCGGTCGTGGCTGCATTGCTGCCGATGTCATGGCGTTTCCACTTCGCTGCCGCTCGATCGCGATCTCTTTTTTCATGTCGGTCGTCGCGTGGTGGTTCGTCGCGCTCTGTGGATCCTCCTCGCCCCGCCGCGCATCGCGCTGGTCGGCTTCGCTCGCCGGTGTCATCGCCCTCGTGCCGGCGTGGGTCGCGCTCGCCCGTATGCGCGCGGACTTGCCGCGCGGCGCCGAGTGGATATTGTTCGCGTTCGTGCTGGTATGGATGGCGGACATCGGTGGATATTTCTTCGGCCGCCGCCTCGGCCGTACCATGCTTGCGCCGAACGTCTCGCCGGGCAAGACGTGGGAAGGCGTGCTCGGTGGATTCGTGCTCAGCGCGGCGGTCGCCATCGCCGGCAGCCTCTGGTTCGGCCTCGGGCCTGGGTCGCTTCCTGGCGCTGTGCCTCGCGGTGGTCGCATTCTCCGTGGTCGGTGACCTCACGGAGAGCCTGTTGAAGCGCTACGCCGGCGTGAAGGACAGCGGCACCATCTTTCCCGGTCATGGTGGCATCATGGACCGCATCGACAGCGTGACGGCGGCGGCGCCCGTGCTCTATTTCGGGCTCACCACGCTCGGGGTGCTCGCGTGATCGGCGTGACGGTGCTCGGCTCCACGGGCTCCATCGGGGCGAGCACGCTGGACGTGCTCTCGCAGCATCCGGAACGCTTTCGCGTCGTCGCGCTCGCCGCCAACCGCAACGCGGCGAAGCTGGCTCAGCAGGTCGCGCAATGGAAGCCGGACTATGCAGTGCTCGCGGATGCCGGCGCCGCTGCCGAGCTCATCGAGCGCCTGGGGAAATCCGGCCACCGCACGCGCGTGCTCGCCGGGCGCGACTCGCTTGCATTCGTCGCGGGGCTGCCGGAGGTCGATCACGTCGTCGCGGCCATCGTCGGCTCGGCCGGCCTCGAATCCACGCTGGCCGCCGCACGCGGGCAAGCGGTTGCTGCTCGCGAACAAGGAATCCCTGGTGATGGCCGGCCCGCTGCTGCTGGCCGCAGTCCGTGCCGGAGGCGCCACTCTCATTCCGGTGGACAGCGAACACAGCGCCATTTTCCAATGCCTGCCGGCTGGCACGCGTGCCGGCGAAGCGCCTGCCGGCGTCCGCCGCGTGCTGCTGACCGCGTCCGGCGGGCCGTTCCTCGGATGGCCCGCCGAAGCCCTCGAGCACGTGACGCCGGAGCAGGCCTGCGCGCACCCCAACTGGGTCATGGGCCGCAAGATCTCCGTGGATTCCGCCACGCTCATGAACAAAGGCCTGGAGCTCATCGAGGCCTGCCTGCTCTTCGGCCTGGAGCCCTCGCAAGTCGACATCGTGGTCCATCGCCAGAGCATCGTGCATTCGCTGGTGGAGTTCGTGGACGGTTCGGTGCTGGCCCAGCTCGGCTCGCCGGACATGCGCACGCCCATCGCCCACGCGCTTGCGTGGCCGCAACGGCTCGCGTCCGGTGTAGACTTCCTCGACCTGATCCGGACGGCGCGGCTCGACTTCTGCGCCCCGGATGGTGAACGGTTCCGATGCCTCGCGCTGGCGCAGGCGGCGGCCCGGGCCGGCGGGCTCACACCCGCCATACTCAATGCCGCCAACGAGGTTGCCGTGCAGGCTTTCCTCGACAGGCGGTTGAACTTTCCCGAGATACCGGGGGTCATTGAAGCCGTGCTGAAGGGCATGAACACGGGGGGCCTTCAGAGCCTCGAAGATGTGCTGGCCGCAGACGCCGAGGCGAGGCGTCGCGCCGGCGAGCTCGTGGCCGCGCGTGTTGCGCGGAGCGCACACGCATGAGCTTCCTCTGGCAGCTGTTGTGGTTCATCGTCGCGGTGAGCCTGCTCGTCACCGTGCACGAGTTCGGGCACTACTGGGTGGCCCGCAGGCTCGGCTTCAAGGTGCTGCGCTTCTCCGTGGGTTTCGGCAAACCCCTGTGGAAGCGCGTCGCGGGCGCGGACCGCACCGAATACGTCATCGCCTCGCTGCCCCTGGGCGGCTACGTGAAGATGCTGGACGAGCGCGAGGGGGAGGTCCCGCCACAGGACCTTCATCGCTCCTTCACCCGCAAGCCGCCCTGGCAGCGCATCGCGGTGCTGCTCGCGGGCCCCGCGTTCAACGTCGCATTCGCCATCCTCGTGCTGTGGGGCATGCTCTGGGCGAGCGGCATCACCGACGTGAAGGCCATGGTCGGCACCGTGCAGCCGCAATCACCCGCGGCGCGCGCCGGCCTCGTATCCGGCGACGAGATCGTCTCGCTGAACGGCGAGCGCGTCACCGGTCAGCCCGACGTGGTGTTCGGCCTGCTCGAGGCCATGAGCACCGACGGGCGTGCCGCGCTCGAGCTGCGCAACGCGCAGGGCGAGCGGCGCAGCGCCGTCCTCCAGGTCAGCGACAGCCGCGAACGGCGCAAGCTCACCGAGCCCACCGAGCTCTTCAAGGGCCTCGGCTTCGACTTCTGGGAACCCTTCGCGCTGCCGCGCCTGAGCAGCGTCGAGCCGGGCGGACCCGCGGACCAGGCGGGCCTGAAGGAGGGCGATCTCGTGCTCTCCATGAACGACAAGGCCTACGGCTATCGTGATTTCGGCCCCGCGTTGGCGGCACAGGCGGGTGAGAGCGTGCTGTTGCGCTACCGGCGCGGCGCGAGCGAGAGCACCGTGCGCATCACGCCGGTTCCCACCGAAGTGGACGGCAAGACGATCGGCCGCATCCAGGTGGGCATCGGCCCGGAGAGCGGCGTGCGCTATCCGCAGAGCATGCGGCTGCACACGGACCTCGGACCTCTGGCCGCGCTGCAGCATGCCGCCGTGAAGGCCTGGGACATGACGGCGCTGCAGGCCCGCCTCGTATGGCGCATGCTCACCGGCAACGTTTCGTTCAAGAACCTGAGCGGTCCGCTGTCGATCGCCGAATACGCTGGCGACTCCGCGCGCGACGGTGTGCAGTCCTTCCTGTTCTTCCTGGTGCTCATCTCGCTGAGCCTCGGGTTCCTCAATCTGCTCCCCATCCCCATCCTCGACGGTGGGCAGATCGTGTTCCAGCTGGTCGAATGGCTGAAAGGCACGCCGCTCTCCGAGCGCGCGCAGATCTTCGGCCAGCAGGTCGGCATCGCACTCCTGGTGCTGCTGATGGGCGTCGCGCTGTTCAACGACATCGCGCGCCAGTTCCATTGACGTCCTTCTGAAGTAAACGGCGGCGGTCCTGCATGCAGACTCGTGCGGTTTTGGCTTTGTTCGCGCTGGGGCTCGAGGCTCCATTCGTGCTCGCGCAGGCGCCGGCGGACGAGTCGAGCTTCACCGTGGGCAATATCCGCGTCGAAGGCCTGCAGCGCGTGTCCGAGGGCACGGTCTACAACTATCTGCCGGTCAACATCGGCGATGCGCTGAACGCGCGGCGGGTGCGCGAGGCCATCCGCGCGCTCTACGCCACCGGTTTCTTCCGCGATGTGCAGATGCGCCGCGAGGACACCACTCTCGTCGTGGTGGTGCTCGAGCGGCCTTCCATCGAGAGCTTCGAGATCACCGGCAACAAGGACATCAAGACCGAGGATCTGCAGGGCACCCTGCGCAACATCGGCCTGGTCGCGGGCAAGACGTTCGACCGCTCGGTGCTGGATGAGCTGCAGCAGTACATGACGGACCAGTATTTCAGCCGCGGCAAGTACGGCGTGAAGGTCGACGTGAACGTCGAGGAGCAGTCCGGCAACCGCGTGAAGGTCAAGGTCGACATCAAGGAAGGCAAGCGCGCCAAGATCCGCCAGATCAACCTCGTCGGCAACGACGCCTTCCCGGACAAGCAGGTGCTCGACGATTTCGAGCTCTCCACGCCGGGGTGGCTCTCCTGGTACAAGCAGAACGACCGCTACTCGCGCGAGTCGCTGCAGGGCGACCTCGAGAAGCTGCGCTCGTTCTACATGGACCGCGGCTACGCGAACTTCCAGGTGGAGTCCACGCAGGTGGCGATCTCGCCCGAGAAGGACGACATCTTCATCACGATGAACATCCACGAGGGCGAGGTCTTCAAGCTCTCGGACGTGAAGCTCGCGGGCACCTTCGTGGTGCCGGAGGCGGAGCTCAAGCGCTACCTGCTGGTGAAGCCCGGCCAGACCTTCTCCCGCAAGCAGATCACCTCGACGCAGGAGCTGCTGCAGAACCGCCTGGGGCAGGACGGCTACGCCTTCGCGAAGGTCGACCCGGTGCCCACCCCGGACAACGACAAGCACGAAGTCTCGCTCACGTTCTTCATCGATCCGGGCCTGCGCGTCTACGTGCGCAACATCACCTTCAGCGGCACCGACGGCATCAACGACGAGGTGCTGCGCCGGCAGATGCGCCAGCTCGAGGGAGGCTGGATGTCCAACACGCTGCTCGAGCGCTCCAAGCAGCTCGTGCAGCGCCTGCCCTACGTGAAGAAGGTGGATTTCGAGACCACGCCGGTGCCGGGCGCGCCGGACCTGATCGACGTGGAGTTCAAGGTGGAAGAGGGCCCGAGCGCCCAGCTTTCGGGCGGCATCGGATATTCGGAGTCGCAGAGCTTCATCCTGAACGGCAGTTACGTCGACGCCAACTTCATGGGCAGCGGCGAGCGCATCGGCCTCGAGCTCAACTCGGGCCGCTACTTCAAGAGCTACAATTTCACGCACACCGACCCGTACACCACCATCGACAACGTCTCGCGCACCATCTCGCTGGGCTACCGCGACGCCACCCAGTTCACTTCCGCGGCGTCGGATTTCGACAGCGAGACGATCACGGCGGGCCTCACCTACGGCTACCAGATCACGGAATACCAGGGGTTGCAGTTCGGCGTGAACCTGCAGAGCTCGCAGCTCCTCACGAGCAGCGGCAGCGCGCGCCAGGCGGTCGACTGGGTGCAGAACAACGGCAAGTCCTATTCCGGCACCGCCGACACCATCTTCGGCCCGGTGAACTTCTACGGCACCAAGTTCAAGGCCGCCGAGCTCGTGGCCGGGTGGAACTACGATTCGCGCAACCGCACGCTGTTCGCGAACCGCGGCAGCCGCGTCTCCCTTTCCGTGTCCGGCACGGTTCCGGGAAGCGAGGTGGAGTACTGGACGGCGCGCACGGAGGCGATCAAGTACATCCCGCTGTGGCGCAAGTGGGCGCTTTCGATGAATTTCGAGGCCGACTACGGTGACTCGCTCGGCGACACGACCGCGCTGCCGCCGTACCGGCAGTTCTTCGCCGGCGGCCCGGATTCCGTGCGCGGCTTCCGCGAGAACCGCCTCGGCCCGAAGGACCAGAACGGCCGGCCCTACGGCGGCAACCTGCTGGTGGTGGCGCGCAAGCGAGCTCATCTTCCCGCTGCCGGAGAAGTGGGCGACCACCGCGCGCGCCAGCATCTTCTACGACCTCGGCAACGTCTTCTACGAAAGCGACAAGGTCAAGTTCTACGACAAGGGTGGATTCCCGATCGACTACGGCTTCGACGCCTCGAACCTCAAGGCCTCGACCGGCATCGCCGTGCAGTGGCTCGCACCGCTCGGCCTGTTCCGTTTCAGTTTCGCAATCCCGCTGAAGAAGCGCAGCGGCTCGGAGTTGCTCTATGGTGATGAAACAGAATCGTTCCAGTTCTCCATCGGTCAGGCGTTCTAGCGTGCGTGCTCTCGCGGTCGTCGCGGCCGGGCTGCTGCTGGCCTCCTGCGGTGGTGGAGGCGGCGACGACGACGGCAGCAGCAACGACCCGTCGGTCTGGCACTTCCGCGGCATCAACGCCATCTCGGATGCGCCGCAGGTGCAGTTCTACGTGGACGACACTTCGGTCGCGACGGCGGAATACGGCGCCGCGACGGACTACAAGGCTGCCCACACGGGCGAGCGCCCACTGAAGGTCGCCATCCGCAACGCTTCGAAGCTCGAGACGGCCGACCCCGGCTACACCGACATCGGTGACAGCGAGACCTACGATTTCCAGGGGCCCACGGACTACACGCTGGTTTCGGCGGGCACCGTGGCGAATCCCCGGCAGTTCCTCATCACCGACACGTTGCGCACGGACGTGGAGGACAACAAGATCGAGTACCAGGTGATCAATGCGGCGCCCGGTTCCGATGCCGGAGGCGCGCTCGACGTCCTCATCGCAGCACCGGGGGCAGGCATCGATGTCTCGCAGCACGTCGACGATCTCGAGGTGGGCGATTACACGGAGAAGAACGTGCTGGACGTCGAGGTGGCGAGCGGTGCCGACGAGGACGACTCGCGTTCGACGTCCATGTCTTTCACGATCCGCCAGGGGGGCGCCGTGATCTATCGTTCGGCGGCGTTCACCGTGGCGGAACAGAGCAGATTGCTGGTCATGGTCGTCGACAACGATGGCGCCGCCGGGTCTGCGCCCATCAAGCTGATGGTCTTCGGTGGCATCGCTGCCGGGTCGGCGTCGATTCTGCCGCACTACCAGGACCCTTCCGAAGTGCGCTTTGCCAACGTCTCCGCGGAAGTGAGCCCCATCGACCTCATCATCGGCAGCAGTGCGACAGACGTGTTCGCCCCCAGCGTCGCATATGGGGAAGCGTCCGACTATTCGCCGCTGCCTGCCGCTACCTACAATGCCATCGGTACGCCTGCCGGCAATGCGGGAGTTTTCCTGTTCGTCAACTCGCTGGCTACTGCCGTTGGCCGCAGTTATACCGAATACGGTCAGGGCACGATTGCCGAGATGCGCGGCCTGTTGTTCACGGACGACCGGCGGGCCGTGCCCAGCGAGGCGCGCTTCCGCTTTCTCAATGCCAGCAAGGCGGCTACCGTAAGTGTCTACCTGACGAAGAGGGGCACTGCTTTGGGGGATCTGGACGGGGAGTCTCCGCCGACACCCAACGTGGCGAGCCTGGCCTATCGTTCGGCCAGCAGCCAGCTGGTGCTCGATGGCGGCAGTTACGACGCCTATTTCACCGTTTCCGGCGAGACCGAGGTTTTCCTGGGCCCGGTACCGCTCGATCTCGCGGACGGTACCGTCCAGACGCTGGCCCTGGCCGAAAACGCCGGTGGGGAGCTCGAGCTGGTGCCTTTCAACGACGCCCGCGAATGACGGCAGCCTTTGGATTATCATGCGGCACCTTTAAACCTTGAGGTGGATCGCCCCGTGAAGAGCATCGTCAAGTCCGGCCTTTCCGGCACCGTGCTGGCCCTCGCGCTTGCCGCAGCAGCGCCCGCCGCCTGGGCGGACATCAAGATTGGGTACGTGGACTACGGTCGGCTCGGGGAGGAGTCCCCCCAGGCCAAGGCGGCCCTCGAGGCGATCCGCAACGAGTTCAACCCCCGCCAGCGCGATCTGCAGAACCAGCAGCAGGCGCTCAAGGCCAAGCAGGACAAGCTCGAGAAGGACGGGGCCACCATGACCCAGGACCAGCGCGGCCGGGCGGAGAAGGATCTGCGCGACGGGGCTCGCGAGCTCGCCCGCAAGCAGGGCGAGGTGCAGGACGACTTCAACGCCCGCCGCAACGAGGAGATGTCCCGCCTGCAGCGCACGCTCATCGAGGAGGTGCGCACCTACGCGAAGGCGCAGAACTTCGATCTCATCATCGCCGACGGGGTCATCTACTCCACGCCGGCTCTCGACATCACGCCGGCCATCCTCTCGGCCCTGCAGGCCAAGGGGCCGAAGCCGGCCGCCGCACCCGCCAAGCCGCCGGCGCAATAGCCGGCAGGGCTCGCCGCCGGGTCCGGGTCGCGCGCCGCCTTTGGCCATGTCGTTCTCCCTCGGAGAGCTCGCAGTCCGTTTCGGCTGCGAGCTGCGCGGCGATCCCGCTCTCGAGGTTCGCAACGTCGCGCCGCTGGCCAGCGCTTCCGACGGGGCGGTGGCCTTCCTCGCGAACCCGCTCTACAAGTCCCAGCTCGCCGCGACCCGGGCCACCGTGGTGGTGCTCGATGAAGATTCCGCGAAAGCCTGTCCCGTCGCCGCGCTGATCACCGGCAATCCTTACGCTACGTATGCGCGCATCGCGGCCGCGTTGTATCCCGCGCCGGTCGCGGAGGCGGGGATTCATCCTTCCGCCGTCATCGGCGCCGGCGCAACGATTCATCCGACGGCGCACGTGGGCCCGCTGGCCTTCATTGGCGCGCGTTCGGTGGTGGGAGAAAGGGCCTTCGTGGGGTCGCATT
>JBGAIL010000197.1:0-8470 GCA_044225565.1 Steroidobacteraceae bacterium
GGCGCGTGCGTAGGCTTTCGCCATGTCTTCGGCCCCGCTGGTCGCAGCGCCGGCGCCTGCGCCCCGCGTCGAAGAACCAGCGGTGGCCCGGGCCGCCCGCGCCCCTCGACCGATCTTCAGCTTCATCGGAAAACCGCTCCCGGGTTCGTTCGCATGCGTACTCTTGCGGCGCGCGCGGCTCACCAGTTGCCGCGTAACGTGAGCACGTAGCTGCGGGGAGCGCCGTAGTAGTTGGAGCCTTCGGCGCCGCCGATGGCCGAGTAGTACTTCTCGTCGGAGAGATTCTCGCCGTACAGGCCCAGGGTCCAGGCGCCGCCCAGGCGATACTGCACCGAGGCGTTCCACAACGCGTGGCGGCCTTGCGCGAAGTCGTACGGCACGTATTCCTCACTGCCCGGCGCAGCCAGCGCAAACCCACTGACGTAGATCTTCGACTGTGCCACGACGCCGGCGCTGAGCGTCCATCGCGAGCGCTCGCCCGGCAGCTGCCACGTGCTCCACAGTTTGAGCATGTGCTTCGGCGTCAGGTTGAGGTTGTAGGTCGCGAAGGTCTCGCCGCCGTCGAACTGCTTCCTGCCGTACGTATAGCCGGCGAAGAGCTGCCACCCCGGCAGCACCGTGCCACTGGCCTCGAGATCCATCCCGTCGACCGTGACGTTGGCCTGGCTCAGATAGCAGCAGCTGGCCCCTCTTCCGTTGGGATCGGTGGGCGGATACCGCGGATCGAGCAGGCCTTCGCCGTTGCGCGCCACGCGATACACGGCGATGGCCGCAGTGATGCCGGTGAGCACCTCTCCTTTCATGCCGAGCTCGAGGCTCGAGCCGGTGATCGGGCTCAGCGGACTGCCAGGCGGGGGCCCCTGCAGCATGCCGGCCTGCACCTTGAATGTTTCCCCGTAGCTCAGGTAGCCGGTCCAGTGCTCCGCGAAATCCCAGGACAGTGCGGCGCTCGGAATGAAAGCCGTGTCCTCGCTGTGATCGTAGGTGTAGAGCGAGGACTCATCGAAGCTGCCGTCCGCGTTGAAGGGAGCCTCGTCGTACCGGGTCCAGAACTTTCCGTAGCGCCCGCCCAGGATCAGCCGCAGCGTACCGGTCAGCTGCGCGCCGAAGGTCGCGTAGAAGCCGCGCTGCGCCTGCCTCCACTGCGGATAGCCGTAGGAAGGCTCCAGACGGCTGGGCGCGGGATATCGGGAAGGATCGAAATCGATCACGTCGAACGGCTCACCGTCGAGGAACGGCTCGCCGTCGGCGCCGAACAGCTGATAGGCCTTGAAGCCGCTGCCGTCGGTCGAGGTGTAGTCGATGCCCATCGTGTAGGAATGCTCGCGACCGAACAGGCCGAGCTTGCCGCTGGCGGAAAGGTCCGCCATCTTCTGGATGCCGCGGTAGTCGGAGGTGAAGTAGTACCCCACCGGCCCCGTCCCGCTCACCGGATCCACGGCGCCATAGGGATACACCGCGCCGATCGGCCCTCCCTGCCGCATGCGCGTGACGTTGAGCTTGATCACGCTGCCCGCCCCGAGCTGCTGCTCGATGCGTGCGAAGACATCCTTCGTCGTGGAGTGCCATCTGTTCCATTCCGGCACCAGCGAGGCACTGCGCGGCAGTCCGAGATCCGTGCCATCGGCGTACAACGGCAGGCCGCCGATGGGATACCCGTCCTCCTTGCGCTTCTCGTAGCTCGCGCCGGCGATGAGCAGGGTGGACGGCGTGAGATCGAATTCCGCGGTGCCGAACAGGATGGCTCGCTCCGCGCTGGCCCGATCGTAGAAGTAGTCGTTCTGGTTGTACGCGCCCACGAGCCGGCCGCGCAGACGGCCGTCCTGGGCCAGCGGCCCGGTGACGTCCAGCTCGCCGCGATAGTCGTTCCAGCGCCCACCCGAAAGCGACAGTTGGATCTCCCGCGTCGGCCTGGCGCGCTTGCGAACGAGATTGATGACGCCGCCCGGCTCGCCCGCACCGGTATACATGCCGTCCACGCCGCGCAGGATTTCCACGCGCTCGTATTGAGCGGTGTCCGGCGTGAGATAGGAACCGAAGCCATAGAGGTTCCCGGGCGCACCGCCGTCGATCTGCACCGCCTGCACTTCGAAGCCGCGGGAGTAATAGAAATTGTCCACGGGCCCGAAGGTCTGCACGGCGATGCCCGTGGTCTGCTGCAGCACGTCCAGCAGCGAAGTGAGGTTCTGCACCTCGATGCGCTCGCGCGTGACGATGGTGACGGACTTCGGCACCTCGCGCAGCGACAGGCCGGACTTCGAGCCGACGCTCAGCCTGTCGTTCAATCCACCGAACACGAGCACTTCTTCCAGCTCGCCGTCCGTGGTGGCACTCGCAGGCTGGGCGCCGGACTGGGATGGCGCGCCGGCGGGAGGTTGCGCCCGCGCCAGGTGCACGGCGCTTTCGGAAGCCGTTCGCGCATTGCCCACCACGAAGGTGCGGTCGTTCACCTGCCGAACCGGCAATCCGGTGGGCGCGATGAGCAATTTGAGTGCGGCCGCCGGCTCGAGCTGGCCCTTGATGGAGGCCGACTGCTTCCCGAGCGCCTGCTCCCGATCGAACAGCACTTCCTTGTCCGCCTGCGCGGCGAACGATTCCAGCGCGACCGCCAGATCCTGCGCAGGGATGTCGAAGGACAGGGCGGCCTGCGCCCACGCCGCGGTGGCCAGTGCTCCGCCGAGCAGGAGCGACAGGCTCCAGTGATTGAAACGACGATCGTGCCGGGTACTCGTTCTCATGGACTCCCCGTCTCACCGTTCTGAAGCCGGCGCCGTGCCGCCCCCTACCCGTAAGATGCCGAAGTCCCGCGGTTCCTCATTCCGGCCGTTGGCGCAGCACGGTGACGCGCGGCCCACGCTCTTCGATGCGCACCGCGTAGAAGCTCGAGATGGCCGCGAGGAAATTCTCCGGGCGCGTGGTGGAGAAGACGCCGCTGACGGGCAGGCGGGCGAGCCCCGGATCCTCGATGGCGATCTGGTGGTCGTTGTATCGATTGAACTCCGCCACCGCGTCCTGCAGCAGCTCGCCGCGGAAGACGAGCCTGCCGTGCTGCCAGCTGGTGGACTGCTCCGTGTCCGCGATGGCGACGGACATCTCGCCCTGCCCTTTGGCGATGAGTTCCTCACCTGCCTGGAGATAATGCCTGTCCAGCGCGGGGATGTAGCGCGCGATACCGTTGCGGGACAGCGGGTCCACGCGCACCCGCCCTTCCAGCAGCACCACCTTGGCCCGCTCGCGCTCCACCCGCACATCGAATTGCGTGCCCAGTGCGGTGACGATGAGCTGCCCGGCTGCCACGGTGAAAGGCCTGCCCTTGTCGCTCGCGACGTCGAACAGCGCCTGCCCGCTCAGCAGGCGCACGTTGCGGCTCTTCGGCGTCAGCTCCACTTCCACCTGGCTCGCCGTATTCAAAGTGAGCGCCGAGCCGTCGGAGAGACGGACCGTGCGGAATTCGCCCTTGCGGGTCTCGTAGCGAGCCCTGGGACTCGGATGCGCCGCGGCGATTCGAGATGTGGCCTTGACGACAGGCTCTCCCGGACTCGAAGAGCCCGGCTGCCCCGCATCGTGGGACACGAGTGCGATGGTCAGCACCGCGAGCAGGATTCCGGCTGCCACCGCGGCGGGGACGTTGCCCAACAGGAGCGGACCCCGCCTCTTCTCCGCCAGCGCCTCCTCGCGCATCCTGACGATGCCGGGCTGCGCCGCCGCGGCGTGAATCCGCTCGAGCGGCTCACGCAAAGCGGCCAGGGCCGCCTCGTTCTGCGGATCGCCGCGCCAGCGTTCGAACTCCGCTGCCTCGTCACTGCGGAAGAGCCCGAGCTCCCGGCGCGCGAGCCAGCGGGCCGCGGCGGCCTCTGGCGATTCGCTCGCGGCACCGCGCGATTCATCTTTCCCGGCTCGGGCGAACCATCTCATTTCAGTCGTTCCTTGAGGTGCAGCAGCGCGCGGATCATGTCCTTTTCAACCGTGCTCACCGACACGCCGAGGTGGCGGGCGATCTCGGCGCCTCTCATCTCCTCGAACCGGCTCAGGATGAAGACGTGTCGAACGCGGCTGGGCAGCTCCCGCAGGGAGACTTCGATCTGGGCACAGGCATCTCGGGCCAGGTGCACGCGCTCGGCGGAAAAATCCTCATCCCCCTCGAGCAGCCCCGCGCTCAGGAACGGCGCGCCCACGCCGCCGTGCCGGGCGAGCCGCCGCCCCCGCTCTCGCAGCAGGTTGGCGGCCACCTGGAAGATGTAGCCGGGCAGATTGTCGATGTGGCTCTGCGGCTGCCGGTTGAGCAGCCGGACGAACACTTCCTGCACCAGGTCGTCGACGTCCGCGCGGTCGCTGCCGAGCCGGCGCCGGAAATACTGGCGCAGCGCCGCGGCGTGCTGCTCCAGGGCGGCGCGGGGGTCCGGGCGAGGCTCGAGGTTCTGCGTCACGGCGGATGGATGGGCGTGGGAAGGTCCTTAATCCATATATAGAGATGCCGCTGGGGGCTGTTTCCTCAATTGGCGGTGGAAGAAATCGAGCACGCGGACGACCTGCCGCCGGGCCCTCAGTAATTCATGCCGAAGCTCAGGAGCCTGAAGGCCACCGCGATCCACAGAATGACCGTGTAGCTCGCCACCAGCACGAGCGCCCACAGCTTCGCGAAGAGACCATTTCCAGGCGTGCGCCACACGGCGATGGCACGCCGCGCGGCGAGAACCAGGCCACCGACGAAGCACACGAGCGCGGCAATCTTCAGCAGCAGGATGATCGGGTCGAGCCCCGGGCCCATGATGTCGAGCTTGGACAGCATGGTGGAGACCAGCACGGCAAGGCCGACGAACACCAGCAGCGTCGCGAGGTTCACCCAGCGCAGCGGTCGCTCACCGCTTCGCGGGCCGACGCGCGTTGACTCAGCGCGCACACCATAGCGGCGACGGGCAATCGCCCCTGCAGGCCACGCGAGAGTGCTGAGCAGCAATGCACCGAGCGAAACGAACAGCGCCGGCAGCAGCCACGCGGAGGATCGCCACCACGGCGCAGGGTCGTACACCATGATGGGCGCGAGCTCATCGCTGCTCATCCGCACGACTTTTCCGTCTTTCACCTCGGCAGCGAGGCGCTGGCCACCAGCGACATCGCGCCAGACGAAGGGTGCGATCTCGCGCCAGGTGCGCGGCTCGCCGCTGAAATCGTCGAAGCCGGAGACGACCAGCGAGCCATCGGGCTTTGCCGAGACCTTCGTCTGACCGAAAAGGCCGAGCGCGGCGATGAAGCTCGTTGCAGAGCGGCGCGACACCTCGTACACGCCGGTCATGAGCGCAGCGTGCTTCTCGGCGAGCGCGGGGTCGACGCTACCCTCCGGCATCGGGCCTGGCAGATAGCGGTCCGCGAAGCCTTCGAACAGCGCCGAGCGCAAGGGATGCACGGCGCCCTCCTTGCCGCCGCTGTTGAACGACATGTAGAGGCCGACGCCATCGTCCAGGAACAGGTGCAGATCGCTGTGGAACAGCGTGGTGTCGCCGCCATGCGATATGACGCGGCGGCCGTTGATGCTGCTCTCATAGAACCCGAGCGCCATGCGGTTCAGCGGGCCGATGCCGGGCGCGCGCCAGTCGTGCATCAACTGAGCGGTGCGCTCGCTCATCAGGCGCGCGTCGCCGAGCCGGCCGTTCTGCAGATGCGCGATCATGAAGCGCGCCATGTCGGTGGCCGTGGAGGAAAGCCCGCCGGCGGGCGAGTGGGGAATCAGCTCGAAACGGCCGGGCTCCGCCGTGGCCTGCGGATAGCCTTTCGACATGTCTGCCGCAAGGCTCTCCGGCAGCGGCTGGACGAACGTGGAATGCGTCATGCCGAGCGGCTGGAAGATGTGGGTCTCGACGTAGCGCTCGAACGGCATGCCCGACACGCGCTCGACGATGTAGCCGGCCACGGCGGTGCCGTAATTCGAGTAGGCCGGCGTGCTGCCGGCGGGATAGATGCGCGCGGGCGTCCAGCGCTTCACCGCTTCGCCGAGCGAAGGCAGCTTCGCGGGTGGAAAGGCGATGAGGTTCTTGAGGGCTTCCTCGAATCCCGGCCGGTGCGTCATGAGGTGGCGCATCGTGATCGGGCCGTCGTCGCGCGCGGGAATGCGGAAGTCGAGGTACGTATTGATGTCGCGATCCAGATCGACCTTGCCTTCGTCGACCAGCTGCATGACGGCGGTCCACGTGAAGAGCTTGGAGACGGAGCCGGGCCTGAACAGCGTGCGATCCGCGAGCACAGGCGCTTTCTTCCCGACGTCGGAGAAGCCATAGCCCTTGGCGAAGAGCAGCTCGCCGTCCTTGACGACGGCGACGACGGCGCCAGGCACCCCGCCCCGCTCGAGCGAATACGGCAGGAGGCCGTCGAGCCAGGATTCGAGATCGGTTGCGGTGAGCGCGCGCGCTGCGCCGGGTGCGGGCAGGCCGGCTTCGACGCCGGCTTGAGGAGCCGGGAGCGGCGCGGGCGGCTGCTGCGCCTGCGCGGCAAGGGCCAGGTTAAGGGCAAGGGAAGCGCAAAGCAGTGCGACGAGCCGGATGGATGCCACGTGAGCCCCTTCGGTGCTGCCCGGGCTGGCCAGCCTCCGGAATGGTGACGGCGGCCGCCGGAAAGCTTTTATCCTGATCAGGCAATCATGCGCCTGTATGGAGAATTGTCAACGAGGGCGGGCCCGGGACCGAGGGGCGATCGGGCCCCAGGGCCGGGAAGCCCCGACCTTGCGGCCTCTTGAGCTAAAATAGAATTGACCAAAATGGCCTTTTTGATAAATTCTATGTTATGCCGAAGAGCCCCTTCGCCCTCGAATCCCTCCCCCCGGCCGTCACCAGGGCCCTGGCCACGCTCGGGGAAAATCTGGCCATCGCGCGCGTCCGGCGCCGTGAATCGCAGCGCGCCTGGGCCAGGCGCCTGGGCGTGTCCGTTCCCACCTTGATCCGCCTCGAGCGCGGTGATGCCGGCGTGGGCGTGGGGATTTACGCGACCGCCCTGTGGCTCATGGGCCGCATCGCCGCGCTGCCGGATCTCGCTGCGCCCGCGGAAGACCGCGGAGCGCTGGAAAGCGACATTCGCAAAGCCCTGCGTCGCCGCACCGGCAGCGCGGCCGTCTCGAACGAAGCACGGCTTCGCGGCAAGGCTCCCAGCCGCACCTGATGGTCGGCACTCGTGGCTCATCAACCTGCCGACCGTCTTCACCTCTGGCTGTTGACCCGTCCGCAGCAGCCCGTGCCCATCGGCGAGCTCAGGCTCGTCCGCGCGAATCGTGGCGTCTCGCTCACCTACGATGAGCAATGGCTCGAGCGTGGATTCCCGCTGAGCGAGGACCTGCCGCTCATCGCACAGGATTTCCTGTCTGCGGAAAAGGATTCCGCGGCAGGCGCAGTGGATGACGCCCGGCCCGATCGCTGGGGCGAGCGCGTCATCCGGTTCATCGACAAGCCTTCCAGGCTTTCGCTGCTCGAGTATCTTTACTTCGCGGGCGACGATCGCTTTGGTGCCCTGGGAGTCTCGACGTCGGGCGACGAGTATCTGCCGCGACGCCTCGGCCCTCTCCCGAGCCTCACCGACGTGCGTCACATCCACGAGCTCGTTCGCAAGGTTCTCGAGAATGAGCCCATCCCCAAAGCGGAGCATCGGCTGCTGTCACCCGGGGTCACGATGGGAGGCGCACGCCCCAAAGCGCTGGTGGATATCGACGGCGAGCCGTGGATGGTGAAGTTCTCGGTGGGCGATCCGGTCGACTCACCACTCGTGGAGCATGCGTCGATGACGCTCGCACGCAAGGCCGGAATCCGCACCGCACAAACCAGGGAAATCCGCCTGACCCACGGTCACGCGGTGGCGATCAGGCGTTTCGACCGGAGACGGGGGCAACGAATCCACTGCCTCACCGCGCATGTGGCTTTGCGTGCGGCCGGCGAGCGCTTCGGCTATCCGGAGCTCGCGCAACTGCTGCGGCGGCGCGCAGCAACCGAGGGCGACCATCACGTCGCGCAGATGCATGAGCTCTTTCGCCGCATGGTTTTCAACATCCTGCTGGACAACACCGACGATCACGAAAAGAACCACGCGCTGCTCGTGAACGACGGGCAGCAGTACGAGCTGTCCCCTGCCTATGACGTTCTGCCTTCCGGACAGGCGCTGGGGTTCCAGCAGATGCGCGTCGGGGAAGCCGAAGCCGATTCGACGCTCGAGAATGCCTTGTCGATGTCGAGCCTGTTCCAGTTGCGGGCCGCCGAGGCGACCCGGGAAGTTCGCAAGGTGGTGCGCGCCGTCGATCGCTGGAAGGATCATTTCAGGAGTTGCGGGGTGACGGATGCGGACGTCGCCACGCTGGCACGGCAGATCGATCGGCCGTTCCTGAAGGAGCAGCGCGAGGCTCACGGAGTGAGGCGCGGAGCGGCCTCTGCATGAGGATTTCGGTGGAAGAAAGCGCTTGGACAACGTGGAGATCGCCTTCGCGTTCGAGGCGGATCGG
>JBGAIL010000198.1:0-8444 GCA_044225565.1 Steroidobacteraceae bacterium
CGTGCTCGACGCGCTGCAGACCGACGAGCTGTGCCCCTGCAACTGGAAGAAGGGCGAGGACACGCTGAAGGCCGCTTGAGCCTGCGATAAACGGGTGGGCGGCGCCGTGAGACGCCCGCCCACCTTTCCATCGCGTCCCGGTGCGGGCGCAGCGCATTCATCGAGGAACATCATGACCACTCTGGACAGCATCCGTGATTCGATTCCCGACTACGCGCGGGATCTCAAGCTCAATCTCGGGAGCGTCCTTGCGACCACGGGCGCGCCGGGACTCTCGGAGAAGCAGATCTGGGCGGTGGCGCTGGCTTCGGCCATCGCTTCGCGCAACGTGCCGTTCGCGCGCGATATCGAGGCGCTCGCGCGCGAGCATCTCGATGAGCCCCATCTCGACGCGTCGCGCTCCGCCGCGGCGATCATGGGCATGAACAATATCTACTATCGCTTCCTGCATCTCGTCGGGGACGCGGATTATCAGCAGATGCCGGCACGCCTGCGCATGAACGTCATCGGCAATCCCGGCATCGACAAGCTGGATTTCGAGCTGCTTTCGCTGGCGGTGTCCGCCATCAACGGCTGCGGCACGTGCGTGGCATCGCACGAAAAGCAGCTGCGCAAGCACGAGGTGTCGCGCGAGGCGATCCAGAGCGCCGTGCGAATCGCCTCGACCATCCACGCCGTGGCGGGCGTGCTCGAGCAGTCTGCCGCCGCGGCGGCTTGAATCCACGGTGGTGTAGTCCCGGGCGAAGCTTTTTCACCCGGGGGTGAGCGCAGAGCCACGAGCCGTTCGACGCGCTGGCTGGCGGCGGCCAGGCGGCTGGTGATCGGACCATGGCCCGCATTTTGGAGCGAGGGGTATCGCCTGATATCCTTCGCTCCTTCATGAAGCCCCCTCCAACCCCCCGACTGTCATCGGGTGTCATCGTCGTTCGTCGAGGCTCGACCGGCTGGCTGTTCCTCATGCTGCGCGCCTATCGCAACTGGGATTTTCCCAAGGGACTGGTCGAGGAGGGCGAGGACCCGCTCGCCGCCGCGCGACGCGAGGTGCAGGAGGAGACCCTGATCGAGGATCTGCATTTCGACTGGGGCGATCGCTATATCGAGACCGCACCCTACAACCGCAACAAGGTCGCCCGCTACTACCTCGCACGCAGCGGCACCGAGGCGGTCACCCTGCCCGTGCGACCGGAGCTCGGCCGGCCGGAGCATCACGAGAGCCGCTGGCTGGACTACGAAGATGCGCTGGAGCTCGCCTCGCCCAGGCTGGTGCCCGTCCTCGAATGGACGGCTCAGACGCTGGGCTTCGCGGAAGCCACCCTCGGCGCATAGATTTCCGGCGGGATCAGCTTGTACATCACCGGCGTCACCAGCCGCGCGAGCAGCGTGGAGGTGATGAGGCCGCCGATGATCACCCAGGCCATCGGCGAGTAGAGGCCGATGTTCTGCACGGCGAGCGGCAGCAGCCCGCCGATGGCGGTGGCCGAGGTGAGCAGGATGGGCAGGAAGCGGATCTCGCCCGCCTGCTCGATGGCTTCGTCCAGCGCCACCCCCTGCTCGCGCAGCTGGTTGGTGAAGTCCACCAGCAGGATCGAGTTCTTGATCTCGATGCCGATCAGCGCGATGAAGCCGATGCTCGCGGTGAATGAGATGGAGTTGCCGGTGACGAGCAGCATCATGAGCCCGCCGAGCACGCCGAGCGGCACGACGGTGAGCACGATCAGCGTCGATTTGAAGTTGCCGAACTCGAGCACCAGGATCGCGAAGATGCCGAACAGCGCCACGATGATCGCCGTGCCGATGCCGCCGAAGGATTCCGCGCTGGACTGGGCTTCACCGCCCAGCACGTAGTGATAGCCGCGCGGCCAGCTCATCGCATTCAGCCGCTTGACGGCTTCGGCCGTCACCTTCGCGGTGTTGAAATCCCGCTGCACGTCCGAGTCGATCGTGATGGCGCGCTCGCGGTTGTAGCGCTGGATCACCGTCGGCGCTTTCTCGAAGCGCAGCGTGGCGAGCTGTGAGAGGGGCAGTGTGGCGCCCGAAAGCGAAGGCACCCGCACCTCGCCGAGCGTCTCGAGGCTCGCCCGCGTTCCCACCGGCGTGCGCACGACGATGTCGTACTGCTCACCGCTCGTGTCCTTGAACGTGCCCACGGGCAGGCCGGCTACCGAAAGCCGCACCGCCCGGTCGAACTCCACCGTCGGCACGCCCAGCAGGCTCGCCTTCTGCGAGTCCACGGCGAGCCGCAGATTGGTCCTCGAGACCTTCAGGGGATTCTGCACGTCGCGCGTTCCCGGAGTCCTTTCCAGCAGCTGCTCGACGTCGTGGGCGAGCTTCTCGATCACGTCGAGGTCGCGGCCCACGACCCGAACCGCGATGGGAGCGGTGATCGGCGGCCCGTTCACGAACTCCTTCACGTAGATGCGAGCGCCGGGATAGCGATCGAGCTTTGCGCGCAGCGCGTCGAGCTGCCGTGGCGTTTCGCGGGTGTCGTACTCCTCGAGTTGCACGAACACTTCCGCGTAGTTCGGCGAATCCTTGCGCACGATGTGGTTGTAGTAGATCTGCGGGTTGCCGTGACCGAGGTTCGCGTACCAGCTCTTGAGCCCGGGCAGCGCCCGAAGCTCCTTCTCGACGAACCGCAGTGCGGCGTCGGTCTCCGCGAAGCTGGTGCCGTTCGGTGCCTCGATGTTTATGAGGAACTGCGGCGTATCCGCCTTGGGGAACAGGCTGCTGCCGATGAGCGGCACCAGCAGCACGGAGAGCGCGAGCGATCCGCCGATGGCCACCACCGCCGTCGCCTTCGGGCGAGCCAGGCAGTAGTGCAGTGCCGGGCGATAGTAATGGTGGATCACGCCCATCACGCGCTGCAGGATGCGATTGCCGTGCGGGTCTTCGTGCTCCTTCAGCACCCGGCTCGCGAGGAAGGGGATGATGAACAGGGCGATCAGGAGTGAGCCGACGATGGTGGCGACCACGGTCATCGGCAGCACCCGGATGAACTTGCCCGGCGTGCCAGGCAGTGCGAGCAGGGGCAGGAACGCGAAGATCAGCGTGGCCGTGCACCCGAGGATCGCGACGAAGATCTGCTGGGTTCCCGCGAGAGCAGCCTGTGCGCGTGACATCCCCTCGCGAAGATGCCTCGCGATGTTCTCGACGACCACGATGGAATCGTCCACGAGCAGCCCGAGCGCCACGACGAAGCCGGCGATCGACAGCTGGTTGAGCGAGTAGCCCATGAAGTACAGCACGATCAGGCCGAACGCGATCGAGAGCGGGATCGACATCATGACGATGCTCGCGGCGCGCCAGCCGAGCGGCAGCAGCGTGAGCAACACCAGCGCGATCGCGATGCTGAAGTCGGTATAGAGCCGCGAGAGCCGGGCGCTCACGTTGCGGGACTGCTCGAACCCTCTTTCCAGCTTGATGCGCTTCGGCAGCGCGCTCTCGAAGCGCTCGAGCGTCGCTTCGATGCTCTGCTGCACGTCGAGGATGTTCCGGCCTTCCTTCATGTTGGCCGTCACGAACACGGCGCGCTTGCCGTTGAAGCGGCCTACGTAGCTCCACTGCTGCGTGCTCCAGCTCACCTGCGCGATGTCGCGCACACGGACCGTCCGGCCTTCCACCGCAGTGACCACCGTATCGCGTACCTCGTCCAGCGAGGTGTAGCTGCCGGAAGTCTTCAGGCTGAAGCTGCGGGACCCGAGGTCCACCAGGCCGGCGGGAATGTTCGCGTTCTCGCTCTGCAGCGCCTCGGCGACCTTGCCCGGTGTGAGGCCCAGCTCCGCCATGCGCTTGAGGTCGATCTCGACGCGCAGCTCGCGCGCGGGGAAGGCCCAGCTCTCCGCCGTGCGGATGCCATCAACGGTCTTCAGCGTGTCCTTCAGCTCGCGGGCGTAGTCTTCGAGCTCGCGATAGGGGGCGTCTTCCGAGACCAGCGCCAGCTGCACGATGTTGACCAGGCCGGGGCTCACCTTGCGGATCTCGATCTGGGAGATGTCGGCGGGAAGGTCCGGCCGCAACGCGTTCACCTCGCGCGTCACCTCGTCGTACTTCTTGTCCGCGTCCACGTAGGCCTCGAACTCGATCGCGATCATGGAGACGCCGTCGGTCACGGTGGTCTCCATCTTGCGTACGTCGTCGAGCTCGGCGAGGCGGTCCTCGACGGGCTTCACCACCAGGCGTTCGAGGTCCTTCGGGTCCGCGCCGGGATAGATGGTGGTGATGAAGAACACGGGAATCTTGAAGGAGGGATCCTCCTCGCGCGGCACGCTGGTGAACGCGAACCAGCCGAGCGCGGCCAGGCAGAGGAACAGGACCAGCGTGAAGGGGTACCGCCGGATCGGGAATTCGAGCAGCGACATGGCGGTCTCGCGTGGGACGGGGCGCTCAGCCCGGACCGTCCGCCGTGTTCTGCGCGACCTGTCGGGACGGGGGGGCGATCTCGACCTTCTCGTCGTCTTCCAGGTAGAGCGCGCCATCCGTCACCACGCGCTCGCCAGGCTCGATGCCACTCGAAAGCGCGACGTCGCTCGGCGCGATGAACGCGACGCGCACGGATCGGCGCTTCACGCGATCGCCGTTCAGCACGAACACGCTGGCGCGGTCGCCGTCGCCTTCCACCACTGCGCTGATGGGAACGTAAGTGAGCGTGCTCTCGCGCGAGGACGCCGGGTACAGGTTCAGCTTCGCGACCAGCCCGCTCGAGAGCGCGACGGGCACGGAATCGAAGCGCACCTCGATGGGAAACAGGCCGCTCTTCTCGTCCGCGGCGCCCGCGATCATGTTCAGCGTGCCCGCGATCGCCTGGCCAGGGTAGGCATCCATACGGATTTCCGCGGGATCGCCCATCTTCAGCTGCACGACTTCGCGGTCCGCAAGCGCCGCGCGCACGATGTATCCGCGGTCGCGGGAGCCCACCATCAGCACGGGCTGCCCGGCGGGCACCATCTCGCGCGCTTCGGCCAGCTTGCGCAGCACCTTGCCGTCGCTGCGCGCGGTGATCACCGCGTAGCCGCGATTGAACTGCGTGGATTTGAGCTGGGCCTGGCGCAACGCGGCTTCCGTACGCAGATCTTCGAGCTGCACGAGGCTGATGACGTGGTTGTCCGCGTAAAGGCGCTCTCCGCGCTCGAGGTCGCGCTTCGCCTTCTCGGCGAGCTGGCGTGCCTCCTCGAGCTGGGAATCGATCTCGGTGAGCTCGATTTCGGCGAGCTTCTGGCCGGCGCGCACCGTGTCGCCTTCTTCCACGTAGATGGCCTTGATCATGCCGCCCACCTTGAATGAGAGCCGCATCTCGTCCTTGGTCGCCACGATGCCGCTCGTGGCGATGGGAGGCGTCGCAGGACCGAGCGTCGCGGCCTGCACGCGAACAGCCGTGACCGCAGGCGTGATCGTCGTTTCCGGCTTCGAGCACGCAGCGAGCAGGATTGGCAGGGCAGCCGGGAGCAGGGCGCGCATTCTCATACGGGCCTCGACGAGGTTGACGGGTTGGCGGCGATCGAGCGGGTGGCCTGTGCCATCGCTTGCCCCATGAGCAAGGCGAGATCGAGGCCGCGATGCGCGAGCAGGTTCGCCTTGCTCGTGGCCAGCTGGATGACGCCGTGGAGGAAACCCCAGAGCACCACGGCGATCACGCGCGCATCGCCTGCCTTCGCGTCGATGGAGCCGTCCCGCATCCCTTTCTCGATGACGGCAACCATCATGTCCTGCACGGCATCGCCGACGACCATGCAGGACCATTCGTTCGTGCCGGACGCCACCGCATCGGGAGAGGAAAGCTCGCACCGCACGAGCACGGCGAAATACACCGGGAATTTCTTCGAGAACTCCAGGTAGGCGCGGCCGACGGCCGCGATCTGGTCGAGGCCCGTCTCGTGCGCGGCCACTGCGGCTTCGAACATCCGGTGCAGCAGGGTCAGGCTGCGTTCGCCGATGCCGAACAGCAGGTCGTTCTTGTCCTTGAAGTACACGTACACCAGCGCACGCGAGAGGCGCGCCTTGCGCGCCACCTCGTCCATGGTCATCGCATCCCAGCCGGTAACGGCAGCCACCGCTTCCACCGCGTCGAGGATCTCGGCGCGGCGGCGCTCTTTCTCTTCCAGGCGGCGTTCGGCTATGGAGCTCATGGGGGCGCGCACTGTAGGCGTTGATTGACACAATGTCAATAATAAGACTGTCATCTAATATTCGCGCGGCGGGAGCGCGCCTGGAGCCGTTTGCCTGATTGCCGGCAAGAGCTCGCAGGGTAGACTGCCGTCCCTCGGCATTCCGGAGCGCTCATGAGCGGTCGGCGACGCTCGACGATTTCCTACCTCTCCCGCGCTTTACTCGTGCTGCCTGTGGTCGCGTGGTGCACCACCGTCACGGACGACGAAGGGCGCCGGGTAACGGTGCCGGATTCCGTGACGCGTATCGTCAGCATCGCACCAGGTGCGACGGAGATGCTGTTCGCAGCCGGGGCGGGAGGCCGCGTCATCGCCACCGTCGAATATTCCGACGAGCCACCCGAAGCCCGAGCGGTGCCACGCATCGGCGATGGCATTGCGGTCGACATGGAACGTATGGTCGCGCTGCGCCCCGATGTGGTGGTCGTATGGCCCGGCGGTGGAAATCCTGCGCAGATTGCCAAGCTCGCTACCCTGGGGTTCCCGCTGTACCACCAGCAGGTGAATACGCTTGCGGACATCCCGCGCTCCTTGCGCAGGCTGGGCGCCTTGGCGAATACACAGTGGGCCGCTGAAGCTGCGGCGAGCGATATCGAAGCGAGGCTCGACCGGCTCGAGAAGCATCATGGTACGGGAGAGCGACTCAGCGTTTTGCTGCAAGTCTGGAATCATCCCATCTATACGGTTGGCGGACGGCACCTGATGTCGGACGCATTGCGCATCTGTGGTACGAGCAACGTTTTCGCAGATCTGGAGAGCGTTGGACCGGCAGTCGACGTAGAAGCCGTCATCGCGCGCGACCCAGACGTGATCATGGCTGTCGCGCCGGCAGCTACTGCGCGGGAGTGGTTGCACGAATGGCAGCGATTCAAACGGATGAAGGCAGTGCGGGCGGCGCGACTCCTCGTCTTCGATGACAGTCGTCTGTCGCGGCTCGGGCCCAGCGCAGTCGCTGCCACGGAAGATCTGTGCGCGGCACTCGATGCGGCACGCAGCGCAAATCCAGGCACAGCGCCGCCGACCAGCAGGTCGCGGTGATGGGAGCGTGCGCTGACGTCAATTTCCGAGGAAACGCGTCAGGAACTCCACCGTCGCGACGTTCATGCGCAATTCGCTGCTGAAGCGCTTGATGTCGTGCGTCTCGTCCGGAAGCACGAGGAGCTCATGGTGTACGCCCTGGCTTGCCAGACGCCGAGCCAGATCGACAGTCTGGCTGAATCTCACATTGCGATCGTCGTCACCGTGCACGAGCAGAACCGGTGATTTCCACGTGGATATCGCGGACACCGGGGAAGAGCGCCACGCAATGTCCAGCGCGCGCTCCGCGCCCGGGGCGATTTCGTAGCGGGTTCTGGAGAAGAGATCCTTCAGGTCGTATTGCATGATCCAGTCGTGCACGCCGTGGATGTCTACGCCGGCGGCGAACAGCCTCGAATCGTGCGCGAGTGCCATCGCGGTCAGATAACCACCGTAGGATCCACCATATACACCCACTCGAGCGGCATCTACGCCCGGTAGCGACTGCAGGTAGCGGCCCGCCGCCCTCACGTCCCGCAGCTCGGCGGCCCCGGCCTCCCCGGCAGCAGGAGGGAAATTGAGGTCGTGGCCGTAACCCACTCCCAGCCGGTAATTCACGGACAGAACCGTGAAGCCGCGGCTCGCCAGATACTGGTTGATGGCGTAATGGTTGCCGTAGTACTCCATCCAGTGCCAGCCCAGCATCATCTGCCGCTGCGGCCCGCCGTGCAGGTAGACCACTGCCGGGCCTTTGGCGCCACCTTCTCCGGGCAGAAAGAGCTGCCCGCTGACCTTGACGCCATCCTCGGCTTCGAATTGCACCCGGCGGGGGATGACCATTCGGGATTCGGGGAACGCGGCGGGCAGTCGGCCGCCGCGCAGCCAGCGCGGGCTGCTCCCGTCGCCTGCAAGCATCGCCGGACGAGGCGGTTGCCGGGCCGTCGCACCCAGGAAGGCCACGGTTCCATCGGCCATCGGCACGGGCGAGTACTCGAGTCCGACACCGCGCGTCAGCGCTTTCGGCGCCTTCCCCGGAGAAACTTCGTAGAGATGTCGGCGATCGATGTCGTCCGGATCGGTACCCGCATTGGCGCTGAACACGATGCGAGAGCGCTCCGGCCCGATCGCCACCTCCTCCACCATGTAATCGCCGGGCGTGAGCAGCTCCGCAGCCCCTCCATCCAGTGGCACTGCATACAGATGCTGCCAGCCGTCCTGGTAGGAGCTGAACACCACGCGGTCCGGGGAAGCCCAGTCCATGAAGCC
>JBGAIL010000199.1:0-8426 GCA_044225565.1 Steroidobacteraceae bacterium
AACGGGCCGAATCCGGCACCGTCCGGCTGCGTCTCCTCATCGACCGTCATGGTCCGCCCCCCTTGCCGGTCGATTGTAGAAGAAAACGCCGGATCGTCGATGCGGGCACGGCAGAAGACGTGGGCCGGCAGGGCGCCGCGGCAGGCCGTGTCGCAGGGGGTGTTCGGCGGGTCGATGGCAGTGCGGCTCGTCCATGCCATCGCGGTAGTGAAGCAATCGCCTCGCTGAACGCCGACATGGATGTCCGGTCGCCGCCGTGCATTTTTGTCGGAGACTGCGGCTCCCTTTTCCCCCGAAGGTGTCCTGCATGTTGTTCCGCGTCCGATCGCTCGCCCCGTGGCTGCTCTCCGCGTGCATCCTGCTTGCCGGTACGGTCGCCGCCCAGGATGCGCCATCGCTCGATCCGCAGGACGACGCGCCCGAAAGCGAAGCGCCGCTGCCACCGGCCCGCCATCTGGGTGATCACCCTCATGAACTGCATTTCGCTCTCGGCGGGCGGGAATGCGGCCATCGTTCTCACGGTCATCAAGCTCCTGATGCTGATAGGCGTCGGCTCGGCGGCGCTGGCGCTCGGTCAGGGCGATTGGTCACATCTCGGCCTGAGTGCCACCGGCGGCACCTGCGAGGGCGTCTCGAGCGGCGCCATGGGCGGCATCGCCGGCTTCGGCGCCGCGATGCTCGGCGCGCTGTGGGCCTACGACGGCTGGAACAACTGCTCTGCGATGTGCGGCGAGATCCGTGACCCGCAGAAGAACATCCCGCGCGCCTTCTTCGCAGGCACGGCCATCGTCATCGCGCTCTACGTGTTCGTGAACGTCGGCTATTTCTACGTGCTCACGCCGCGCGAGGTGGCCAGCGTCTCGCTCAATTCCTCGGTCGGCACCGAAGTCCTGAAGACGTTCATGGGCCCGGGAGCCGTCACTCTCATGGCCGTGCTGCTGGCGGCCTCCACCTTCGGCGCGCTGCATGCCTCGGTCATCGCGAATGCCCGCATCCCCTTCGCCATGGCGAGAGATGGCCTCTTCTTCCGCAAGCTGGGCGAAGTGTCGCCGCGCACCCGCGTGCCGGTGAACGCGCTGCTGGCGCAAGGCTTCTGGGCGAGCATCCTCGCGCTCTCCGGCACCTTCGACACGCTCACCGACTCGGTCATCTTCGCGTCCTGGCTGTTCTACGGCCTCACCACCGCGTCCCTGTTCGTGTTCCGGCGCACCATGCCGGATGCGCACCGGCCCTATCGCGTCTGGGGCTATCCGGCGGTTCCGCTGCTGTTCCTGGCGGTGACGGCGATGGTGCTGGTGAGTGCCCTCGTCGCCACGCCTCGCCAGGCGATGATCGGGCTCGTCATGATGGTCATCGGCGTGCCGTTCTACCTGTACTGGTCGCGACGGTCGCCAGCCTGAGCCTTGCGCCGGAGGGGTGGACGTCCGCTCCGGAATGGTTCTTGCTGTCACGGGCGCATGCCCTCAGGCAAGCTTTTCAGGTCCGGTGCCCTGCGATCCGCCATCGCGTTCGCCGTGGGCGGCGGCGGCTTCGCGCTGGCGAACGTGCTGCTGGCGAGGCAGATGGCTCCTCGCGAGTTCGGGCTGGTGGTGCTGTTCGTCGCGCTCACCCAGCTCGGGGCGACGCTCGGGCCGGCAGGGATGGACACCGTCGCGGTGAGGCATCGCCTCGGGCCGAGCGCCCATCTCTTCATGAAGGTGCTGACGTCCGCCACCGCCCTCGGCGGTATCGCGGCAATCGCCCTCCTCGTCTTCTTCGACTTCAGCACGCAGTTGTGCTGCCTGCTGATCGTGGCCGTGGTCCTCTCCGCCCTGAACCGGATGGGCTGCTCGTTCATGCAGTCCCTGGAGCAGTACCGCCGGGGGCTGGGGCTGATGCTGGCGCACAACGCCGTGCTGCTCGGCGCCACGCTGATCCTGATCGCGGTCGACCGCGTCGAAGTGGAGGCCGTGGCGGTGCTGCTCACCATCGGCTACGGCATCACCACGGTGTTCGGCTGGATGGTCGGGCGCCGGCTGCTCAGCAGCCACATGCTTCGGGACTCGGTGCGGTCCTACGCCCGGGAGGGCTTCACGATCGTCGCATCGCAGACCTCCACGGCGATCCTCAATCAGCTCGACCGCCTGCTGATCCCTCGCCTGCTGTCACCGGGCGCGCTGGGCGAATATGCCGCTGCCGCCGTGCTGTGCGCGTCACCGTTCAACCTGCTTCAATCCGGCACGCGGTACACGCTGCTGCCCAAGCTTCGCAACAGCACGAGCCGGGCACACGCACTGAAGCTGCTGCGTAACGAAGCCCTCGCCATCTTCTCGATGATGGTGATCGCAGGCTCGGCCTGCTTCCTGCTCGCGCCTGCCGTATCGCAATGGCTTTTCCACGGCCGCTATCAGCTGGGGCCGGAGCTCGTCGAGTTGCTCGTGATCCTCGGCGTGCTGAAGGTGTGGCACAGTTTCACGGCGGGTTGCGTGCAGGCGCTCGGATCGCAGCGTGCGCTCATGACACTCTCCGTGGCAGGCTGGGCGGCGCTCGCCATCGCCATCGCAGGCATGTTCGGCGCTGAGGAGCTGGAGCTCGAAGCGATCGTCTCCGCCATCGCCTTCGCATGGTTCGTGCTCTGCATCGCTTCCACGCTCATCGCCATGCAGGGCATCCTCGCTCCCCAGGCCGCTCGCGCTGGTTCGGCGGCGTCGAAGGTCTTGCCGACGCGCGGCTCCATCAGGTAAGCCCGCCTAGCGCCAGGCGGTCGGGAAAAGCCGCCGGGCGTTGCCGTGATACACCGCGTCCACCACGTGGCGAGGCAGCGCCAGCCCGCGGAACTTCCCGTCGAACTCGCCTGAAGCGAGATCCGCATCGCCCGCCAGGAAGCGCCAGTCCGCCTGCCAGGCTTCATGGAGCTCGCGCGCGAAGTCCGCGTCGCCCTGATCCGGTCCGCGGGCCAGATCGCTGCCATAGAGGATGCGGTCCTCGAACTCGATGAAGAAATTCCGGACCTTCTCGCGATCGCGGCTGGCCTGCAGCTCGAGATGCACGAGGCGCGCGGCGAGATCGACGGATGCACGGGGGTAGCGACGAAGGAAGTCCGAGATCCGGTCGACGTCCCATTCCAGCGATGCCAGATGCACCCCGACGAAGGTGAGATCGGGATGGGAGTCGAGCATGCGATCGCGCGCGGCGAGCTGCTGCTCGTAGGAAGGCCACTCCTCGCGCGCGTACATGTGATATTGCGGGTGTGCGGCGAAGTATTCGCGATCGCCGCGAATGGTCATCCGGTCCAGCGGCAGCCACGCGTTGCGCGGCTCGCCTTGATGGCCCAGCACGACCACCTTGCGCGCGGCGAGCATTTCGAACAGGGGCGCGAAGCGCGGGTCGTCGATCATCACCGCGCGGCCATCGGGGTCGCGGTGCTGCATGCCGATGTCTTTCCAGACCTTCACCGCGACCGCGCCCTGGTCGAGCTCAGACTGCAACTCGCGTCGCGTGCGCTCGAGCCAGCCGGGCTCGTTGCTGCCGGAGGCATCGAAGGTGGCCGCAAAGGCCACACGATCGGGGTAGGCCCGCCGCAGCGCCATCGCGTCCCTGAATTGTCGCGCGAGCGGCGGAAAGTCCGCGTAGTTGACGTTGATGGTGAGCAGCCGGAAGTTGTCCTCCCGTGCGCGGCGCATCAGCAACGGCAGATCGCCGTAGAGGTGCACGTGCGTATCGATTTTCTCGACTCGCGCGAAGTCCCGTTCGGCATAAGGCGTGGATTCGTCCGCGACCGCTTGAGCGCAGGCCATCGCTGCGGTCAGCAAGGCTGCGCGGAATACCATCTTCTCCACGATCATCCGGACGCCTTCGCGGCACGGTGTCGCCTCAACGAGCTCAACGCCTGTGCCGAGAGCGGCGTGCCCGCGATCCGGGCGGCATGCAGCGCGGCGCCGATGACGGGCGAAAATTGCGGCTCGCGATACTCGAATGGCAGCGACGCTGCCACGAGGAGTGAGCGGAAGGCAGGCGCCATGAGCGCCGCGCCTTCGAAGACGCCGCCAGTGTGCGATACGGGAAGCACGACACCCGGTTCCACTCCCAGGCCTCTCCGGACGGCCAGCACGCATTGCACCAGCTCATCCGCGGCGCGTCGGAAAATGGCAGCCGCCTGCGAGTCGCCTGCCTCGGCGGCTTCGTGCACCAGCCGCGCGAACTGCGCGAAGGCGTTGCGCTTGTCCGCGCCGTCGCCGTAGATGCGCGCGCACAGATCCAGGTCGAATCGAAGGCCCAAACGAGCACGGACGAGCGCATGCAACGGCCCGCGTGCCGCGCGACCGTCGCTCATCCGCGAGAAAAGATTCATGCCCTCGCGAGCGACCCAATATGCGGAGCCCTCATCGCCGACGAGCTCGCCCCAGCCTCCGGCTCGCGCATTGCGGCCGGCGTACTCGCCGTAGGCCATGGAGCCCGTGCCAGCGATGACGCTGATGCCATCAGTACAAGCCAGCGAGCCCGCCCAGCTGCACACCATGTCGTTGCCGCAGCGATAGCGCGCAGTGTCGAGCAACACAGCCGGCATCGCATCCATCTGCGGCGTGGTGGCACTGTCCTCACCATAGGAAGGAAGCCCGATGAATGCGAAGGAAACGTCTGTGGCAGTCGCACCGGCAGCCGCAAGTGTGGCGCGCATACCTTCGGCCAGCAGTGCGCGGGCACGCTCGAAGCCTTCGGAGAGATGGCTCACGCTCGGCCCTGCGTGACTCGCGCGGAGGCTGCCGTGAGCGTCGACCAGCGCGTAAGCCGTCTTCGTGCCGCCGCCGTCAACGCCCAGGAACATCGCCACTCGGCTCCTTCGTGGCAGGACCTGGCCACGGATGAACGATGACGCCCTGCACCACCCGATTGACCACTCCACTGGCATTCGGCCGATCCGGAGCGAGCCCGAGCGCGAGGGACTGCGCGAGAGCATAGCTCTGCGCGACGATCACGTGCAGCAGGGCGACTTCGATGTCGGAAGCGCCGCCCATTCCGTCGAACAGCACGTGCTCTGCGCCTTCCAGGCCTTCGGCCCTGGCGCCCTGCGCGAGGATTGCACCTGCCCGCGCATCGCGCCGCAGCTCCCGCAGCAGATCGACATCGTAGGCGCGCGTGTAGGGGTCGTTGGAGAGCATCACCACGACCAGCGTGCGTGTGTCGACGATGGTCTTGGGCCCGTGCCGGAAGCCGAGCGTCGAATCGGCCACCGCGACCACACGTCCGTCCGTCAGCTCGAGCAGCTTCAGCGCGGCTTCCGAAGCCAGCCCGCGAAGCTCGTTGCTGCCGAGATAGACGACACGCTGGAACTTCCCGGACACGAGCTTCCGGGCCAGGGGCCATGACCGCGCCAGCAGGCTTTCCGCGGACCGGGCCAGCGGCTCCACCGCATTGGTGCGCACGAGGCCGAAGGCCAGCGCCGCCGTGAGCAGCATGGAGCTGAAGCTGGAAGTCATCGCGAAGCTGCGGTCGCACGTGGCATCGGGCAGCACGATGGAGAATGCATTGTCCTGCTTGCGCGCGCGCGAGGCGAGTCCGCCTTCGCCGTTGCAGGTGATCACCAGATGGTGCACGCGCTCGAGGGCTCGCTCCGCGACCTCGACGGCGGCAACGCTCTCGGGGCTGTTGCCCGATCTCGCGAAGGAGACGAGGAGCGTGGGAACGTCGCGCTGCAGCCGCAGATGCGGCCCGCTGACGAGATCCGTCGTCGCCACCGCATCGACGCGCCTCTGCAGATGAGCAGACAGAGCCGGTGCCAGGCAGTCCCCGATGTACGCCGACGTGCCGGCTCCGCTCAGCACGATTCGCAGCGAAGGGTTTGCCAGCAATGGAGCGAGGAATGCATCCAGCCTGGCACGCCCGGCTGTCACCAGTCGCTCGGTCTCCCGCCATACGGAGGGCTGCTGCCCGATCTCCAGCGCCGTCCATTCGGCGCCGCGCGACCTCAGCTCGGAGGCGGAAAGATCCGTGAGCTCGAACGGCATCAGCGAGCTCCCCAGCCCGACGCGAGCAGATAGGGCCGCAGCGCCAGCGCGATGCCTTCGTGCAGCACTTCGTCCACCACCGGCTCGAGGCGCCCGGCCCGCACAGCCTCGTATTGAAGCGGCAGATACTGGCTGAGCAACGTCAGTGGGATGGGCACTCGCCTCAGCCGCTCCAGCAATTCCGCGCAGGCCTTCTGCACTTGCGGGCAGGGCCAGTAGTAGCGCACGCGATCGCTCAGGCTGAACTGCAGGTCGAGGGATTCCGTGGCGGCGTCGTGATAGTGACTGCGCCAGTGCTTCGGGTCCGCCCGCATCGTCTCGACGACCACGGAGCGCAGGTCCGGTGCATCGGAATCTCCCGGCAGCTCGCGCGCGAGCGCCGCGAGCGCCCACAAGGTCTCGCGCAGCGCATAGGTCGCTCCCGGCCCCACCTTCAGGATCGCGAAGTGGTCGCGCACCAGCGCCGCGAGATTCCCCGCCGTCTGATAGTCCGTGGAGTGTGCCTCGAACACGAACTGCGCGTCGGCGGCGACGAACGCGCTGAGCGCGCTGGCTCTTCCCGACTGGTAGTCGATGACCTTGTGATGATCGAATTCCACCCCAGGCTGCACGACCAGCGCGATGACGCGCGGCCAGGCCGCTTCGAGGCCCGCTTCCGCGAAAGTCTTCCGATGCGTCTCGATCGTAGCCGCCGCCGCCGTGGGCTCGGTGACCGCGAGCTCGTGCAGCTCTTCCGTCGCTCCGCCGGGCACGGGGACTTCCGTGCCGATGACATACACCGGCGGCTCGCCCCCCACCTCTTTCCAGGTGCGCTCCGCCACCGCGCACAGCTGCGCCGCGCGCAGTGCGACGACAGCCTCGGGCAACGGTTCGGGATCGCCTGCGCAGGCCATGGAGCAATCCAGATGGATCTTGCGGAACCCCGCGGCGACGTACTGGCGGATCATTTCGGCGGACCTGGCCATCGCAGCATCCGCCAGCTCGCTGCGCCAGGCGTTCGGGCCGAGGTGATCCCCGCCGAGCCACAGGCGACTTTCATCGAGCCCTGCCCGCACGGCGATGCCGGATACGAAGCCGCGGAAGTCCGCCGGCGTCATGCCGGTGTAGCCGCCGAACTGGTTCACCTGATTCGAGGTGGCCTCGATGAGCAGCGGCGCACCGTGCTCGAGCGCGAGACGCACTGCCGAAGCGACGACCTGAGGATGCGCCGAGCACAGCGAGTAGGCACCGACAGCCTCTCCACGCCTGTGACGCGCGACAATGTCGAGAAGGCCTTTCATCGCCGGGCACCCCGGGTGTTCGAGCGCGCATCGTGCGCGCCCGCGCCGGCCGGGGCCGATCCGGGCGAGCCGCTGCCCGCATCCTCCGGCTGCAATGCCAGCAGCAGTGCAGCCAGCAATGCGAGCCCGATGCCGGCCAGTTTGAACGGCCCCGGCATCACGCCGGCCAGGAACAGCGAGAGCATCGCGGTCAGCAGCGGCGCGCCGGCATTCACCAGCGGCGAAACGATGATCGCCTTGCCGTACCGGAATGCGAAAACCAGGGTCAGCGCGCCCACGGCGTTGAGGATCTGGATCACCGCCGCGAGCCCCGGACCATCGAGCCCGTAATTGATGGGCTGGGAGAAGTCCGTCATCCACAGCGCCACCGGCACCAGCAGCAGCCCGCTCAGCATCATGTAGAAGAAGATGCTGCCGGCATCCATCGTGGCGTTCGCGAGCTTGATGACGTACGCCTGCACGCCCCACGCCGCGAGAATGCCGAGGGCGAACAGGAACCAGAGCCCGTAACCCGACGCCTCGCCGTTCGCCCTGTAGTCGAAAAGTGGCAGCGACGACAGCGCGAGCGCGATGCCGACCATGCCGAGCATGCCGGTGCGCTCCTTCAACAGAGCGAACGACAGCGCGATGGTCAGTGCGGGAGACAGCGAGATGATCGGAAAGATGAGATAGGCAGGCCCGATGCGCACCGCATGGAACAACAGCAGCTGCCCGCCCGCCCCCAGCAGCCCGATCGCGAGGCCCAGGCCGACGGAGCGGGCATCCCGCATCAGCGGCTGCCCTCCCCGGCTCAGCACGAACACCGCCGGCGGGATCATGGTGAGCGCCCATGCCACGTAGTTCAGCGTCTCGGGAAACCCGTGCTCGCCCGGCAGCCCTGCGAAGGCTCCCCAGACGCCCCACAGCAGCATGGTGACCAGCGCGTGCAGCAGCCAGGCACTCATGGTCAGAACCGCGCGCTCACCCCGAGCAGGTAGCTGCGGCCCCAGGTCTCGAATCCGGCGGCCTGGCTGCCCGCGCCACCCAGGATGTCCGGCCGGCCGAGCGTCGCGAAGTAGTATTCGTCGGTGAGGTTGCGCCCTTCCAGCGAGACCGAAAGATTCTCGGTGACCTTGTAGGCGACCGACGCCGTGACCCAGGTGATGGGCTCCGCGATCTGCGA
>JBGAIL010000200.1:0-8374 GCA_044225565.1 Steroidobacteraceae bacterium
GAGCAGGCCGCGCGAGACTTCATCTACGGGAAGCTCGCGAAGCTCGGCGGCGACGGCGGCGTCATTGCCATCGACGGCCAGGGCCGCATCGCCATGGAATTCAACACCTCCGGCATGCTGCGCGCGGCGCGTGACTCTAGCGGGCTGCGGGTGGTGGCGATCGCGCGCTGAAGCCCGATCGCTGCGGGACGCGCCGGCGTACGGATAGCGTGACGCGATAGCAACATCTTCGGCCGGCGCTCGCCGACGAGGTGATTCGCTGCCATAATCACCTCATTATTTGAGGTGATTATGGCAGCCAAAGGCCTCGGCACCTGGATCTGGAACTACGCCCGGTGGCCCGATTTCACCTGGAGCCGGGCGAAACTGGCCGCGCCACTGGCGGCTGCGCGCCGTGCCCAAGGGGAGGTCGCCGGAATGGCGCGGCTCCTCGGCTCGGACGCGGATCTGAATGCGCAGCTGGAAGTGCTCGCTCAGGAAGGCGTCGCCACCAGCGCCATAGAAGGCGAGACATTCGATCCCAATGCCCTGCGCAGCTCGCTGGCCCGGAAACTGGGGCTATCGGCGGCTGGCCTCCCGATGCCGTCACGCTCTGTCGATGGATTGACCGACATGCTGCTCGATGCCACCACGCACTATGCCAAGCCATTGACGCTCAAACGCCTTTGCTCCTGGCAAGCCGCGCTTTTTCCGACCGGCCGATCCGGCCTCCACCGGATCCGCGTCGGCAAGCTGCGGGGGAAGACCCCGATGCGGGTCGTTTCCGGACCCATCGGGCGCGAGCACGTCCACTACGAGGCACCACCCTGCGATCGATTGCCCGACGAGATGAAGGCCTTCCTGTCGTGGTTCAACTCACCGCACCGGGATCTCGACGGATTGCTGCGGGCAGGACTGGCTCATGGCTGGTTCGAGCTCATTCATCCGTTCGAAGACGGAAACGGCCGGGTGGGGCGTGCTTTGCTCGACCGTGCGCTGGCGCAGGACGAGCAGCGAGCGGTGCGCCTGTACAGCATGTCGGCGAGACTCATGGCCGTGCGCAATGATTACTACCGTGCCCTCGAGCAATTATCCCGAGGCAGCCTCGACGTCACGGACTGGCTGCGCTGGTTTCTCGTGCAGGTGGAAGCCGCCGCCCGGACTTCGGAGGGGACCGTCAGGCACGTACTGCGCAAGGCGGGCTTCTGGATGCAACATGCCCAGGGCACGTTCAATGCACGGCAACGCAAGGCGCTCAATGCCATGTTCGATGCCGGCCCGGCAGGTTTCATCGGCGGCATGACGAATCGGAAGTATGCGCATCTGAACCATACGAGTCCGGCGACCGCGCAACGCGATCTCGCGCAGCTCGTCGCGAATGGATGCCTGACGCTGACGGGCGCGGGGCGCAGTGCTCGCTACGTGCTGCCCGAAGAAACAGTCGCAGTCGATAGTCCTAGAGCTCGATGAGAAGCTGCCGGCAGGCCGCCATGGCCATGTCTTCGACGGAAGACTCGTAGGCTTTGCGCAGCGCGTCCTCCCGCGAAAGGGTCGGTAGTGGGCCTCGCCTCACCCTGCGCCGCCACCCGCCGCGCGCTCCTCCTCGCCCTCCTCCTCTTCATCGCCGAGGAACCCACCACTCTGATGCGCCCACAGCCGCGCATAGATGCCCCCGTGCGCGAGCAGGCTCTTGTGGTCGCCTTCTTCCACGATGCGGCCGTGATCCATGACGATCAGGCGATCCATCGCCGCGATGGTGGAAAGCCGGTGCGCGATGGCCACCACCGTCTTGCCTTCCATCAGGCGATAGAGGCTCTGCTGGATCGCCACTTCCACCTCGCTGTCAAGCGCGCTGGTCGCCTCGTCCAGCAGCAGGATGGGGGCATCCTTCAGCATCACGCGCGCAATGGCGATGCGCTGGCGCTGGCCGCCGGAAAGCTTCACGCCGCGCTCGCCGACGTGTGCGTCGTATCCGCGGCGGCCCTTCGGATCGACGAGCGTCGCGATGAACTCGGAAGCCTCCGCCCGCTGCGCCGCGCGCACCATCTGCTCGTCGCTGGCCTCCGGCCTTCCATAAACGATGTTGTCCCGCACAGAGCGGTGCAACAGCGAAGTATCCTGCGTCACCATGCCGATCTGCGCGCGCAGACTCTCCTGCGTGCAGAGCGCGATGTCCTGCCCGTCGATCAGGATGCGCCCGCCGGACAGGTCGTAGAACCGCAGCAGCAGATTGACGATGGTGCTCTTGCCCGCGCCCGAGCGCCCCACCAGCCCGATCTTCTCGCCCGGCCGGATGCGCAACGAGAAATCCTCGATCACCTGACGGCCCGCGGCGCCGTAGGCAAAGCTCACTTTCTCGAACCGCACCTCGCCCCGAGTGACCTGCAGCGGCGCGGCATCCGGGCGGTCCACCACCGTGCGCTGGCGGGACAGCGTGCCGATGCCGTCCTGCACCGTGCCCACCTGCTCGAACAGGCTGGCCAGCTCCCACATGATCCAGTGTGAGATGCCGTTGAGCCGCAGCGCCATGGCAGTGGATGCGGCGACCGCTCCGACGCCCACCTGGCCCTGGCTCCACGCCCACAACGCGATGCCGACCGTGCTGGTGATCAGGATGACGGACAGCACCTGGTTGCAGATCTCGAACGCGCTCACCAGGCGCATCTGGCGATGCACGGTGCCGAGGAAGTCCTGCATCGCCGAGCGGGCGTAGTCCGCTTCACGGTTGGAGTGCGAGAAGAGCTTCACGGTGGCGATGTTCGTGTAGGCATCCGTGATGCGACCCGTCATCAGCGAGCGCGCGTCCGCCTGCTGTTTGCCCGTCTGGCCGAGCCGCGGAACGAAGTAGCGCATCGAGATTCCGTACAACACGGCCCACGCGGCGAAAGGCACCAGCAGCCAGAGATCGAACCCGCCGAGTACCGCCGTCATCGTCACGAAATAGATGACGACGTAGACCAGGATGTCCGCGATGATCATGCAGAAATCGCGCACCGCGAGCGCGGACTGCATGACCTTGGTGGCGATGCGGCCGGCGAACTCGTCCTGGTAGAAGCTCATGCTCTGGTCGAGCATCAGGCGATGGAAGTTCCAGCGCAGCCGCATGGGGAAATTGCCCGCGAGCGCCTGGTGCTTGTACAGCGTCTGGAAACCTGCCACGAAGATGCTCGCCGCCAGAGCGCCGCAGAGCAGCAGCAGCGTGCCGCGGGCCTGCGTGAACCACTGCGTGACCGAGACCGCCGCGAGCGAATCGACGATGTGACCCATCATCGCGAAAAGCAACGCCTCGAACGCGCCGATGACGGCCGTGAGCAGCGTCATGGCGACGATGTAGCCGCGTAACCCACGCGTGCATGCCCACACGAACGCCATGAAATCCTTGGGAGGCGTGAGCGGAGCGGCATCCGGATACGGATGCACCAGCTTTTCGAACCAGCGGAACATGGCGTGAATGATACCGGGTCTGCGCCCATCCCCGGCGCCATGTGACTTTGCTAAAGTGGCGCGCGCCACCGCCCCGGAGCTCGCAGGAGAGATCCCATGAGAAAGTTTCTGATCCTTGCCGCTGCCACGTTCGCACTCGCCTCTTGTGCAAAGCAGGCCCCGCCGCCCCCGGAGGCGAAGCCAAGCGACACGCCCACGGCCGCAACGCAGCCGACGCCGAGCGAGCGCCTCGACGCCGTGCTCGCAGCGCAGTCCGATGAGACCAAGGCGCGCTATGCGCAGCGCCACCCGAAGGAAACGCTGGAGTTCTTCGGCATCGAGCCCGGCATGACGGTGGTCGATACCCTGCCCGGGGACGTGTGGTACACGGGCATGCTGCTCGACTACCTGGGCCCGAGCGGCAAGGTGATCGGCGCGGACTACTCGCCGAAGATGTGGACGCTGTTCGGGGATTACTCACCCGATCCCAAGGAGAAGGCGAACTGGACCACCGATTTCGTGGCGAAGATGCAACCCCAGCGCGGGCCGGAAGATGCCGCCATCGCCGCAGTGCAATACGGCGCCGTTCCGGACGACATGGCCGGCACCGCGGATGCCGTGCTGCTCATGCGCGCCATCCATCACCTCATGCGCCTGGAGGGCAAGGGCGGCTACATGACGCAGGCGCTCGCGGACATGAACAAGCTGCTGAAGCCCGGCGGAATCGTCGGCGTGGAAGCGCACCGCGCGCCCGAAGGCAGCTCGGACAAGTGGGCCGCCGGTGAGGCGGGCTACGTGAAGCAGTCCGCGGTGATCGCAGCCTTCCAGAAGGCGGGCTTCGAGTTCGTGGGCTCGAGCGAGATCAACGCCAATCCGAAGGACCAGCCGACCGAGAAGGACTTCGTGTGGCGCCTGCCGCCCACGCTCGCCACCAGCGAGAAGGACCCGGAGCTGAAGGCGAAGATGGAGGCGATCGGCGAATCCGACCGCATGACGCTCAAGTTCCGCAAGCCGGCCGCAACAGCAGCGTCCTAGACAGGTGAGCGGGCGCGGTCGGTCGCCGCGCCCGCTTCTATGAGGCTTGGGGCCTGAACAGCAGGATCTTGCGAACCTGCCAGGGACCCGCATCGTCGGGAGGGGCGAGGTACAGCGCGAGTCCCGAAGGATAGAAGGCGGCATCCAGGCGATCGTCGCCCGGGCTGTCCGCCGCATAGAGCATTCCGGGCGCTCGCTCGCCGGGCGGGCCATAAGCAGCGAGCACCGCATCCCGATCCGAGCCCAGTCGGATGCCGCGATCCGTCGCGCCGCCGAAAACGGGATCCGCAGGATCGTCGGTGGTCAGGGCGAGGCTGGCCAGAGGCGCCTCCCCGCACGGCGCATGGCTGGAGAAGAAGGCGTCCGGATCCGGGATTCTCCCGATCTGCTCCACGACCCGGCCTGCCGCCTGGAGCGAGCGCAGGCAGCCGTCCCGGAGCGGAAAGAGCAGGACGAGCTGGCCTCCGCGATAACGCAGCTCGACCCAGTAGTCGTCGGTGACGATGGCGGCCGGTGCGCCGACACCGAAGCGCCGTGTCACCGAGCGCAGCGGATCGCCGATTCGCAGCTCGCCCAGGCCCACCCCGGCCACCACCTGAGCCGACTCGAGCGGGTCGAGCGCCTTGCTGGATCCACCACCGGAGGAACACCCGCCGAACACCATTGCGAGCAGCGCGATACCCCAGGCGAGCGACGACGGACGCGGCAACGAGGACATCATGGCGACTCTTCCCGCGCTTCGCCTTCTGACGCTTCGGGCACCCACCGGCCCGCGCGACAGGCGGCCTGCGCCATCTCCGGCGTAAACATCTTCAGGCCGCCCGCATCGGCGTAATAGTAAGTGCGCCGGGCTGCGACCACAGGGCGCGCAGAAGACGCCGGCGCCGACGCCCAGTCACATCGCCCCAGCCTTCTCTCGGCTGGGCACTGATCGACGAGCACGCCACCCACGCTCTTGCATTCATCGAGCGCATGGAGCCGCGCGTCACCTGGAAGCGGAGGTCCCTGCTCCAGGCAATACTGAACCGAGCCGTCGTGAACCAGGCAACCGACCACATCCTCGCGCTTGCCGCAGGCGCAGAGCGTGATGCCGCAAACCGATGCGGCCATCGTGAGTCGCCAAGAGGGAAAGACGCGGGTGTCAGGCACCAGGGCGAACAGGCGCTGCCGCATCCGCGCCCACCACAGTGGTCCACTTACGCACACGCCAGCTCTTCACGAGCCCGTTCCGCACGTAAGGATCCGCGGCGGCGAATTGCTCCGCCGCCGCGGCCGTCTCGCTCCGGAAGAGGATCGCCGCGCCGTCCGCCGGATCGGCGAAAGCACCGCCCAGCACCATCTCGCCGCGCTCGCTGGACTCCCACGCGAGCTTCAGATGCTCGTTGCGGAACGGCCCGCGGCGCTCCAGGTAATCCGGCACGAACTCGTAGAGCAGGAGGAAATGCATGGGGCGCTTACGGCCGCACCACCAGCACCTTCTTGACCCAGCCGGTGGCCGAGCCGCTCTGCACGTTGATGAAGCCGTCCTTCTCCTCGCCGACCACGACCAGCTCCTCGCCCTTGGGCAGGGTGGCGAGCGCCTTGGCGCCGTCGGCCGGTGAGGCGAGCAGCTTCACGTTGGCGATCTTCGGCATGACGACGTCGCCTTCGTTGAACACCGCGCCGCCCTTGGTCTTCTTGCCGGCCTCCTCGCGCAGCGTGCCGACGTCGCGCTGCAGGCTCGGATCGCCGCGCACCACGCCGACCACCTTGTTGTAATTGTCTAGCAGCGCCGCGGCAATGATCTTGCCCTCGTTCGTGTTGCCGTAGCCGCCGACGGCCGCACCGCCGCCCCCTCCGAACAGGGCGCCGCCGAGCGCGAGATCCGCCTTCTTGGTGCTGCCTTCGGCAGCCGCCACCTGGATGCCGCTGCGCGCGTCCGCGAGGAGCATGCTGGTCTGCGCCTCCTTGAACTTGAGGCCTCCGGCCACCGCGCCGACCAGCGGATTCTTGCGGCTCAGCAGGCCGCCGACCGCGCCACCGATGCCGCCCGCGTTGCCTTCCGAGAACACCACCGCCGGCGTCAGCACGAAGTCCGCACTGACCATCTGGCCGCCGCCCATGTTCGAGCCCTGGCGCAGCTCACCCGACTTGTTGAGCTCGCGCTCCTGCATGACGTTCTGCAGGCCCTGCCCGCGCTCCACGACGATGAAGCAGTTCGACTGCTGCACCATGAGCCGGATGAGGCTGGTGGGCGACTGCAGGTTGTACCGCGCCAGCGATGACATGACGTAATCCTGCGGCTCGACCACGGCGAGCGCGCCCATGGGCTTGTCACAATGCTGCAGGCCTGAATCGCCGGTGGAGCCGGCAGTGCCCGCGGCACCCGTCACCGGGCTCGCGCCCTTGCCCTGCTTGTAACCCGTGACCTGGCCCATGGCCCCGGTGGCGACCAGAGCCAACCCCACCGCGAGCAGGCTGCGAGCGGTGACGCTATTTGACATTCTCATGATGGACGACCCCGTCTGGCGGACAGAAGGCCGCGATGGTACGCCTTCACGGCTAAGCTGACGAGCGGCGCTCGGTCGCCATGAGCTGCACTCCACGCAACCGTGCCCGCTCGAGGGAAGCGCTCTCACCCCGCACGGCCGCCTTCAGCAGCTCGCTCCACATGCGGACGTGCCGCGGCCACCGCGGCTGCAGCCAATGCGGGTAGGTCTCCGCGAGGCTCACTGTTTGAACCACCGTGTACCCCGACAGGATCTGCGCAGTGGTGGCCGACATTCCCAACAACATGGATGCGGTGTTGCGATGGGCACTGGCGAGGTGCCACGCGAAAGCAAACACGTGGCGCGCGAGTGCGACACCTTGCGGCACGCCAGCAATGGGCGCGCGCAGCATGGGCTGCGCGTCGCGTACCGCGTACCCATGCGCCCACAGCCAGCGCTGCGGATCGGCGAAGCCAGCGTCCATCAGCAGATATGGGCATGCTGCCACGCGACGCCGCGCGCCTGGATCGAGATCGAGCAGCAGCGGCAGCAACTCTGCGGGCAGTGGATGATCGCCTGCCGTGGGGTGCGCGACGGCCTGAAGGATCAGCAGGTCGATGAACTGGCCATTGAGCTCGGCGAGCGAGGGCAGCAGCTTCGAGCGCAGCCAGGTGTCGAGTCCGCCTTCCATGCCGCGCTGCAACGTCATTCCTGTACGCTCCCCGAGTCAAACGTCCGTTTGAGGCTTGTAATGCTAACTCAGATCTGGGAGATTTTTGCGAAATTTCCGCAGGACTTTTTTTGAGGCGGAAATCCCGACGCAGCACGAAAGGACGCCCGATGCGAATCTCCGACGACCGTTATTCCCGCGACCTCCTCCGCTACGAGGTCGCGCGGCGCCTCATCCGCCATCAGGCGCGCACGCGCACCATCCGCGCGTGGACCGGTCTCACGCCGGATCGCATCCGCAAGTTGTACCGCACGTATCCGCCGACCGAGCGCGTGCACAGGCGCCGTGGCAAGTCCCCACAGCGCACCTCCTTCTTCCTGCACTCGCATCGCCGCAAGTTCGAGACGGGCGTGATGGCGAGCCTGCTGTCGATATTCGAAGTGCTACCGCCGAAGCACGGCGAGGAATCGCCCAATACCCTGAGGAGCGTCGGCCGCGGCGGGTCGCTCTGTGACGCCTTCGAGGCCTTCGTCGCGATGCTGCCGGCCAGCGCGTTCACCCTGGAGCACGCCGAGCTCCTGCTCGTCGCCCTGATCATCGGCGAAGAGCTGCGCACCGCCGAATGCGCGCAGTGCAACGGCCTCGTCGTCGTCGACCCGCTCTCCCTCCTGCCCCCGTGCTGCGAGCAGTGCCGGGGCACCGTCTGAGCGGGAGGGCGGGGCGCGCAGTGGAACCCGTTTCGGAATCTCGCGGTCTAGAATCCTGCCTTTGGCCCACTGAAGACCGATGTCCCGATCCC
>JBGAIL010000201.1:0-8333 GCA_044225565.1 Steroidobacteraceae bacterium
GGCGGCCTCGCGAAACTGCGGGAGTCCGAGTCCGAGATCGCGGACCGTACGACGGCGCTCGCGGGGCATGCGCGCGAAGCCGGGGTGCTGCAACGGGAGCTGGCCGCGCGCGAGGAGGCGATCGCCGCGCTCGGCGCAGAAAAGGATCGGCAGTCCGAGGTGATCGCGGAGCGGGCCCGCGAGCTGGCACGGGGCGAGACGGAGCGCGACACGCTGCGCGCAGCGGTTGCTTCGCTCGAGGCGACACTCGAGAGGCGCAAGCAGCAGGTCGAGGGGCTCGAGGCGGAGACCGCGCGGCTTGGCGCCGTGGTGGTCAACCTGACGCAGGAATTGCAGGCGGCGCGCTCTTCGTACAGCTCGCAACGCGACAGCGTCGGCCGTCAGGACGAGCGCCTGGCCGAGCTCGACCGGCTGGTGCGGGCCGCCGACGCCCGCGATGCCGACCACGAGGCAACAATGCGCGCCGCGACGGCGTTGCACGACGAGCTGGAGGCCCTGCTGGCCGCCGAGAAGGCGCGCGCCGAGGCACTGGCCGCGGATCTGGCGGCCGCGCGCAAGGCCTTCGCGGAGCGGGATGCGCACGCCTCGAGCGCCAACGAGGCCCTGCGCTCGCACAGCGAACGCTCGCTCGGACTCGAGCGGCGTGAAGGCGAACTGACCGCGCAGCTCGCGGAACGGGACCGCCTGCTCGCCGAGTCGCACGCCCGGCTGCAGGAGGCGGCCGCGCGCGCCGCCGAATTGCAACAGGACCTGCAGGCCGCCGAAGAGCAGTTGAACCGGCACGAGGCCGAGTTGCGCGACCGGCAACTGCGCATCGACGAACTCGCGGCCATTGGCGCCGACGTGCGCGCGCAGCTCACCGGCACGCGCCGCAAGCTCGAGGAACGCGATGCGCTGATCGGGCGCATCGAGGCGGAGGCCGCGAACAGCGCGGCCGTGCTCGGCAGCATCCGCGAGAGCATGCAGCGCATCGATCCCCTCGCGGCCACCGGCAACGAGGCGGCGCACGATGGCCTCGCCCGGCTACTGACGCGTATCGACGGCCACGGCGAAGTCGTGCATGTCCTCGGCCGCAAGACGACCATCGGGCGCACGCCGGACAACGATGTGCAGATCAATGCGAAATTCATCAGCCGCCACCATGCCGTGATCCTCGCCGGGCCCACCTTGACCATCGTCGAGGACCTGAACAGCACCAACGGCGTCTACGTCAACGGCCGGCGCGTGACGCGCGAGACGCTCGCCGATGGCGACCAGGTGACGATCGGCAAGGCGAAATTCCGCTACGGGGTGCGGCCGGTGGGCGAGCGCGAACCCAGGGCGTAGGGTTCGCGCTGCCAAGGTGCTGGCGCAAGATCCGGGCTGCGGCCCGCGCCACTGCGCTTGAACTACAGTGGTGCCGACAGCTGGCCCGGCATTTCCTTTTCCGAATGCTCGACGAACTCGCGGGGCAGCTGGTCGATTCGACTGAACAGGATTCCGTCCGTTCGCCACAGCATCGCCCCGGGCCGCTCGCCCATCTTGAGCCAGGATTGCCATTCGGTCTGGCTGACCCACGAGTAAGTGTTCGGGATGTGCTGAAGTCCTTCATTCAGGACATCCGCGATCTTGCAGATCCAGCAATCGAGCGTCATCTCGGTGCGGAACTGGCCGCTCGACGGCTCGCGCCAGCGCGTGAATGCATGCCGGTAGATCCATGCTTGATCGCCGAGGAATTGCCAGTCGAGCAGCATCGGTCGGTCGAATACCGTGCTCTCCATGGGGAAGTTCGCCGAAAATTCGGGCCCGCGCAGGCCGATCACCGCGCCGGAGATGCCAGCCCGGAAAGTCGGTACGGGGACTTCCTCGCCGGTGTATGGATTGGCGTAAGTCGAGAGATAGCGGTGGGTTTGCGCATCCTTGTAGAAGAGCCAGTTGCGATTGCGCTCGACCACCGCGCCGTCTCCGCGCAGGCTCGAGCTGCGCACGCTCACGCCCTCGATGAGGTACATCAGGCGGCCGTAGTCCGCCAGGGCTGGGCCCTTCTGCGGGTCGAGCCCGAACACACGGCCGTGCTTGAACGCATAGACCGTCTTGCCCGACAGATCGCCTTGCAGGCGCCCCAGTGTCTTCACGTTGAAGCGCGGGTCGTGAATCGGCAGTGAAGCGGGGGCAGCCGAGGCATCTGCAGCCGTCTTGTCACTCGCTGCGGCTGACAATGTCAGCAAGCCGCTCATCGCGCCGATGGAAGCGAGGCTCTCGCGACGGGATATCAGTTTCACCCGTGACTCCTGATCTACGTGGCTTTCAGGCTTGCAAGGCTGCGATAGTTCTCCGAACATGGCAATTGATGAAATCTAATCAGATCGAAACGCCCTGCCCGGGGCGTCAAGTGGAATCTGGCATCAGTCGTCGCGAGCTGTTGCAGCTTGCGGTCGGCGGGTGTGCGGCGATCGGCATGGCCGGTGCCGCGCGTGGTGCGCCGCTGCCGGCGACGCGCAGCGATGTATTGGTGATCGGCGCGGGCTTGTCAGGCCTCAATGCGGCGCTGCTGCTGGAAGAGCAGGGGTTGTCCGTCACCGTGCTGGAGGGTCGAGACCGCATTGGCGGGCGCCTGTATACGCTTGCCGACGTTCCCGGCAGGCCCGAGGCAGGCGGGAACGGCATTGGACACTCCTACGCAAGATTCCTTGACCTGGCGCGGCGTCTCGATGTCCGGCTCGTCCCCGAGCGCTTGCGAACCGAACCAAAGGACAGGAGTTCGCTGCACATCAACGGGGAATTCATCCCGCTGGACAAATGGGAAGGCCATTCGTCGAATCCCCATCCCGATGGACTGCGACACCTGACTCCGTGGCAGATCATTTTCAGCTTCCTCAATTCGCGGTTGCCGGAGATGGATCTCGATGGATGGCGGAGTGTTGCGAACGCGCACCTCGACATACCTGTTGCCGGCTACCTCGCTTCGCAGGGGCTGAACGACGAGACCATTCGCCTGGCCGACAAATTCAGTTCCTACGGCACCAATCTCTGGCAGTCGTCATTGCTTCAGTTTGCGCATGTATTCAGCTTCATGCGTGTATCGATGCAGTTGGCGCATGGCAAGTCGTCGATGAGTGTCGAGGGTGGCAACCAGAGGATGCCGGAGGCGATGGCCGGTGCGCTCAAGGGTGACGTGCTGGCGGGGCGACATGTTGCCGCCGTGCACATGGGTCGCGATGGCGTGGAAGTCCGATGCCTCGACGGGACGCGTCATTGCAGCAAGCACGTGGTGATGTCGCTGCCCTTCTCGGCATTGCGGCTGCTGTCCATCGAGCCGGCGTTCAGCGGGCTGCAGGCCGAGGCAATCGCGACACTGCCTTACCACCATGCTTTCCAGGTTCACTACGCAATCGAGAAGCCGTTCTGGGAAAAGGACGGCTTGCCGCCTTCCTTCTGGTCGGATGGGCCGATCGAGCGCTTCAATGCACTGGACTACGGGCCGGGAGGCTCGATTTCATCCTTCCTGCACTACTCGAATGGGGACAGCACGGAGCGTTTCGATCGCATGGATCCCAACGCCGCCGCGCAGTTCATCCTCGGCGAAGTCGAGCGAATTCGACCGGCGGCCAAGGGCGCGCTTCGGGTGCTGAAGACGGTGTCGTGGCAGCAGACGCCGTTTTCAGGCGGGGCGTACGCGTCCTGGATGCCTGGCCAGATAACCCGATTCGCGGATGCGATGCGACGTCCCCATCAGCGCATGTTCATGTGTGGCGAACACACGTCCACGCTCGCCCGCGGCATGGAAGGCGCGCTCGAATCGGGAGAGCGGGCGGCACTCGAGCTGCTTTCGGTCGCCTGACGGGGCGGCCGCAGGCGATCGCGCCGGACGGCGGATGCAACCACCTCGTGCATCCTCACTTCGTGCTTCGACCCTCGTTCAACAACCACTCGTGCACTTGAGAGACCGACTGCCGTGCGAGGGCGCTGGGGCTGCACACGAGGTAGTAGGCGAAGCGTCGGGGATACTCGATGGCAAGCGGTTGCACCAGGGTTCCCTGGCTGAGATAGGACTCCGCCACGCTGCTGCGGGCTAGCGCTATTCCTGCGCCGCAGGCGGCTGCGGCGAGGACGTTGTTCGACATCTGAATGCGCAGGCTGCGTGATCCGTGCGCGCCCCGGACCCCGGCATGAGCCAGCCAGATGGGCCAGTCGGGCAATCCAAGCGTCCTGATCTCGCGACTGTGCAGCATCGTGTCGTCATGAATCAGGCACTGCGACAACAGGTCCGATGCCCGACTGATCGGCGCACGGGCAAGCAGGTCGGGGCTGCAAACCGGGAATATGGCGTCCGACATCATCTGGTCGACGCGAACGTCATTGAACGGTCCGTTTCCGAAGTAGATGGCCAGGTCATGCTCGATGCTGTTCTGGGTTTGCAGCAATCCCTGGTTGAGCCACAGGCGCAGTTCCACGTTCGGGAAGCTTTCCTGGAACCGCAGCAAGCGCGCCGGAAACCAGGTGTTCAACAGCGAAGGCGGCAAGATGATCGTGACGGTATGTTTCTCCCGCTCCACATGCACGTGGTCGAACACGTGCGAGATGGAATCAAAAATCGTGTGAAGGCCAGGCGCGCAGACATGGCCCGCTGCCGTCAGGGACAGCCCTTGCGAGGGGTCGCGTCGAAAGAGCTGGATGTCCAGGTACTCTTCCAGCGTCTTGATTTGCTGGCTGATTGCAGACGTCGTGACACAGAGCTCCCGGGCGGCCTCGCTGAAACTCATGTGACGGACGGCAGCCTCAAAAGCTCGCACCGACCCCAGGGGTGGGAGCTTGCGTTGCCTGAACCGGGTCGATCGGGCGGGTAGGCTCATTAGAAAAACTGGATTGAGGCGAGGGTGGCATAAAGTTATACGTAAGACGTTCCATATTCAATTGACCCTGGGGCAGCGGACCCGGGGTTCGATTTCTTGAAGGAAAGCCATGCCGAAGTTCGCCTCTGTTCTTGCACTCCTGTTTTCTTCAGCCGCCGCCCTGGCGGGCGAGCCGGGGTCCAGGACATTTGACAGCTCCCCGTTTTCCCAGGCCGTGACCGGATGCGACCGGCTGGCCGCACATCCCGAGGATCCCTTCAAGGTAACGCCCGGCCTTCCGACGGAATCAGTGGATTTCCTGGCCGCAATTGCTGCTTGTCGCGTAGCACTCACGCAGGATCCGGGAAACCCGCGCATTCTTTACCAGACCGCGCGCGCACTGACGTACGCCGGGCAGGTCAAGGAAGCGCTCCCGCTCATAGAGAAGGCTGTCGCTCTCCACTATCCGCAGGCGCTCTTCGTCACCGGCTACCTGTACCTGGAGGGATTCGCGGGCGCACCAAAAGACCCTTGCCGGGCCGCGGAGTTGCTCCGGGAGTCGGCCGAGTACGGTCGGATGTCTGCCGTGCTGGGCTATCCCGCGTATGCGCTCGAGGGAAGGTTCAAGGGGTGTCCCGGTGAGCCCAGCAAGGCCGAAGTCAGGAAGTTCCTCGAGTCCGCGAGGTCTCTGACTTCCAACTACTTCCACGGCCTGCTGATCGACGCCCTGCTGCGCGACTAGTTCGGGTCATGCGGTCACGACGCATCCGGGCGTGATCGGTGGAATCCTGGCCTTTGCGTCGCTTCGCGCAACGAAAGCAGCCTGAACGGCCCGGAAGGCGATCGGGATTCCCGAGCAGCTGATTAGAAAAACTTGTTTGAGCGCTGTGATCACTGAAGTTATACGTTAAGCATGCCTCGTTCCAGTGATTGGTGGACTCGTGCCACTGCCATGGTCCCTGTTCGGCAACTCGCAATTGCGCTGATCGGCGCCGTGGCGAGCGCCGCATCACCGGTCGTGACCTCGGCCGCACCGGTCCAGGATGACCCGAGCGCGCGCGATCTGCAGCGACTGGTCGCGTGGTTCGAGGGTGACTTCGACAACCAGGAACAGGTCTGGTTTGAGAATGAGCGGCGGTCCCGTGTTGCGGTCGGCGAACGCCATGAGCGAGTGCACGCCACGCACAGCCGGGTGAATCTCCCCGCCTTTGGCCAGTACGTGTTCTACGTCGAGGAGTATCTCGACGACGATCCCGCCAGGATTTTTCGCCAACGCCTCGTAACCTTCGAAAGCGCGCGTGAGGCTGGTGTCCGGATGAGGCTGTGGTTCTTCAGGCAGCCGGCGAACGTAGTGGGTGCCCAAAAGGATGCAGCGAAAATCTCGGGGATCACTCGCGCGGATGTATCCGAGATTGCCGGCTGCGACGTGCTATGGGTGCTCGAGGGCGACCAGTACGTTGGAGGCATGCAGCCGCGCGCCTGCGTCTTCGGTGACAAGGCAGAACGACGCTACTCGCAGCACGATCTCATACTGTCGGCCACCAAGTACTGGCGCGTTGATCGCACCTTTCTGCTGGATTCCGGCAGGTTGTATCAAGGACACCCGGCCGGAGTGCCGCACAAGATGGTGCGGACGAAAAAATTCTCCTGTGACATCAATTTCTATGCGGGCGACTACCTGCAGGGCCCGCATCCGGATGACCAGGCGATCCTGGATCAGGAGATTCACAGCCAGGGTGGAACCATAAAGGTCACGCGCGCATCCGACCGGAAGGAGTATGTCTTTCGGCTGCGTGACAAGGAGTACCCGTACTTCGAAGAGAATCCGGATTTCATGTTCCTGTCCGTGCGTCGCGGCAATGAGCCATTCCTCGCCTACTCGCTGCACGATCCGGCCGCGACACTGATTGGATTCAACCTCGGGTGGTTGAGCGTGTTCTGCGAACGCATGGGTTCGCCCCGCAGCTGATTTTTCCGCCAGCCAGGCGCCAGGGGAAGCAAAGGTGTTCGAGCTTGCAACCACGATGCCACTCGCGATCGCCTATGCAGTCATAGGTGTCGGCGACATGCAGGAGGCGCTCGACCTGTGGGTCGGGCGCTTCGGCATGGAAGTGGTGGTGCGCCAGTCAGGAGACGACCCTGAGCTCGCCCGCGCCTGGAATCTTCCCGGCGACGGCATAGTGGATCAGGCGCTGTTGCGCACACCGGGCGTCAAGGATGGCGGCATACATCTCGTGAAGTTCCGCGATCCCGGTCCCGCCGTGCGTGACGGCGCGTCGCCCACCGCATTGCTGCCGAAGAGCATCGATGTGGCCGTGCGCGACATCGAGGCCCGGTACGCGGAACTCAAGGATGCGGGCTACCAGTTCCGGTCGAAGGTTGGTGCGTTCGAGACCGAGCAGCGCCAGAAGGTATTCGAAGTGCACATGACCGGGCACGACGGCATCAATGTGGTGCTGGTGGAGCAGCCCGGGCAGCTGGAACCCGCAAGTTCCAGGGGTTATGGCGTCGCGCCGCTCATTGTGGCCATTTCGCCTGACAACCGGCTCGAGGCGGAGTTCCTCCAGCACGTGCTGGGACTCGAGGAGTTGATGCATAACCGCTTCGGCGTGCCCTCCGTCGAGCGCACCATCGGGCTGCCGCCTGGGGCAAGCCTGGATGTGCGCATTCTGGGCGCCCGATCGCGTGTGTTCGGGCGCATTGAGCTCGTGCAGTACGAGGGAGTGGCAAGCGAAAACCGCTACCCGCGAGCCGTTGCGCCAGCGCGCGGCCAGTTGTCCGTCACGTACTTCGTTGACGATCTCGCCCGGATAGTCTCCCGGGCGGCTGGTCATGTGAGCGATCTGGGCCGGGTCGCAAGCATCTACGGTCGAGCACGCATGGCCACGTTGACGACCCCCGCCGGCTTGCGGATCCATCTCGTGGAGTCACCATGACCACCGTCAATCGACGTACGGCTCTCGCGCTGCTTGGAGGCGCGGTCGGCACGCTGCCACGCCCGCTTTATGCAAGTGCGGACCGCCCACTGGACGCCGTAGTCGTAGGCGCCGGGCTGTCGGGCCTGTACGCCGCCTTGCTGCTCGAGGAGCAGGGGCTCAGCGTGCAGGTGCTCGAAGGCAGGCAGCGGGTCGGCGGTCGCGTGTACACCCTGAAGATGGTGCCCGGCAGCGTCGAGGCGGGGGGCGAAGTGATCGGGCCGGCCTATGCGCGCATGCTCGATACGGCACGCCGACTCAAGCTCGAGGTCGCGCCGCTGAAGCCCCTCGCGCCTCCCGGGGACTGGGCGTACTACCTCGGCGGCAAGTTCATCCTCAAGGACGAGTGGCAGTCGAGCACCATGAATCCCCTGTCGGGGGACGACCGCAAGATCCTGCCTCATCAGTTGCTGCAGACACTGATGTACCGCGATGCCCCCTTGCGCGGCCGTTCCCTTGACGCCTGGCTCACGCCCGAGTTCGAGAAATGGGACATTCCCGCCACTGACTACCTGCGCGCACTCGGGCACAACCAGCAGACAATCGA
>JBGAIL010000202.1:0-8232 GCA_044225565.1 Steroidobacteraceae bacterium
CCCGCCTGGGCGATGCGGAATGGCTGGATGGCGCGTTCAGCGCGGGCGACCTGATGATGGTGTCCGTGCTGCTGAGGCTGAGAGCATCGGGCATCCTGGACGAGTTTCCGAAACTGGCTACGTATGTCGCCCGCGGCGAGGCGCGGGCTGCGTACAAGAGGGCTTTCGCTGCGCAGTTGGCGGTCAATGCGGGCAAGGCACCCGGCGGCTGATCGAGTTCCGCACGGGGCTCTTTGCCGGTGCGATGCGGCGCAGCGCGCCGACTCGATGCGGGCTACCGGACGCTCCTCACGCCTTCGCAATGTGCCGGAACATGTGCCGCCGCGCTTCCTCGTCCATGTCCTTCTTGAACGTGTATTTGTTCTTCAAGGCTTCGGCGCGTCCTGCCGCCGGCCGCGCATTGATCTCATCCAGCCAGCGCTTGACGTTGGCGAGGCCATCGAATGCGCCATCTCCGAGCGCGACGGGAATCGCCCGCGCCCAGCCCCAGGCCGCCATGTCCGCGATGGTGTAGGTATCGCCCAGCACGTAGCGGTGCCCGGCGAGTTGCGCATCGACGATCTTCCAATGCCGCTCGGTCTCGAAGCGATATCGCTCGATCGCGTAGGGCAGCTTCTCGGGCGCGTAGCGGCCGAAATGCACGGCCTGCCCCGAATAAGGGCCGATGCCGCTCGCGATGAACATCATCCAGGAGAGCAGCTGCGCCCGCCCCTTCGGCGTGTGCGGCGGAATGAAGCGGCCGGTCTTCTCGGCGAGGTACAGCAGGATCGCATTGCTGTCGAAGACGTTGACGGCACCGTCCATCGCATCGCCATCCACGATCACCGGCGTCTTGCCGTTGGGATTGATGGCGAGGAATTCCGGCTTCAGCTGCTCGCCGCCCAGGATGTCGACCGGCACCACCTCGTAAGGCAGGCCCGTCTCTTCGAGGAACAGCGCGACCTTCATGGGGTTCGGAGCGGTGTGGAAGTAGAACTTGATCATGCGTTGGGCGCTCGACGCGGGAGATGACCGGGCGGCCGCGAGCATAGCGGAGAATGCGCCGGGCGGAGGGGATCAGCCACGGATTTCGGCACTTTCGCACCCGGTGACGATCCGGGGGTCGCGCCATCGAGCCTCGTCAGCCCGCAGAGGGCTCCTGTCCGGGTTCCGTTGGCGCCGGCGGCGCATTCGCCCTTTCCGCCTTGCGCAGGGCCTTCTCTTCTTTCTTCTTCCGCTGCAACTGCTCGCGTTGCTTTCTCTGCTGGGAATAATTGGGTTTACCCATGTGCATGCTCCCTCAGTTTCTGCCCGGATACTTCATTCAACTCTCCCGACCCAATTGCCGCCTGATCGCCTCTTCACGCGCATCCTCGATCACCATCATGACGTCCGCCGGGTCGGTTTCGGACGCATCGCGGATGAATATGCCCGTGAGCTTGCTCTGCGGATGCAGGTCGCCCTTTTCGTACAGCGCCCACATCTCTCGTGCGTACTCGGTGGCGAGCAGCTCCGGCGCAAAGCGGCCGAGCGTGCCGCGGATGTTGTTCACATCCCTCTGCAGCATCTCGAACGCACCGTTGTTGCCGGGCGCATTGGCGACCTGCGGCAAATCGATGATGACCGGTCCTTGGGCATCCACCAGGACATTGAACTCGGAAAGGTCGCCGTGGATGAGGCCGATGCTCAACATGCGCACCACCTCCCGCATCAAGGCATCGTGATACTCCCGTGCGGTCTCGGCCGAAAGCTCCACTTCACCCAGCCGTGGCGCCGGGAGCCCCGCCTCATCCGTCACCAGCTCCATGATCAGGACATCGTTGAAATAGCCGATGGGCCGCGGCACGCGCACGCCTGCCGCCATGAGCTTATATAGCGCGTCGACCTCGACATTCTTCCAGGTGGACTCCTGCTCCCGGCGACCGAAGCGCGTGCGCTTGGCGATCGCACGGGCGTGCCGGCTGCCGCGAATCTTGCGCCCTTCCTGGTATTGCGCCCGATTCTTGAAGCTGCGATGGACGGCATCCCGGTAGACCTTGGCGCACCGCGTATGCGCGCCGGAGCGCACGAGATAAACGGTCGCCTCCTTGCCGCTCTTCAGCGCGCGGACGACTTCGTCGATGACGCCGTCCTCGATCAGCGGTTGCAAGCCTGGTGGAGTCTTCATGCTTCGGGGGAACTCAGGTTCGCGCGAGCGGGCGCGAGGCCTGATGGCGCAGTGGGGAGGCAGGTGCCTGACAAGGCGCCGGGGGCCGGTATCCTACCGCATTGATACTCGCAACGCTGCGCAAATTTCCTTTCAGCCATCGATACCCATCCGGTGCAGTGCGCGAACGCCTTCTGCCAGTGGCGATGCCGGATCGGCGGCTTTTCCAGACCGGCTTCCCTGGTCTTCATTTTGAGTTTTGATTGCCTTCCGCTATAATGCGCGCCTCGTCTCTGATGGAGGCGAGCCGCTTATGAATACACTTCACATCATTCAGCCCGGTTCGAAATCCCAACGCTTCTGGCGTTGTTGAACACACGGCTGTCGACGCCGGAAATCGGCGTCATCTAAATCAGTTCCAGTTTTCGCGCACCCGGAGTGGGTGTTCGTTGTGATGGCGCACGGCGACGCGAGTCGCCTTGCGCTCGAGGAGAGCATCATGTTGACGTTTCTGTTTCTAACGAGTTTGAGTGCGACGATCGCGTTGTTGATGGCGGCAGCGGCCGATGAGACCGCGGTGCGCGGTCGGCAGCCCCCAAGACGATCCGCACCGACGCCGGTCGTGACAGGGGCGCTGGTCAATATCTCATTGGCGCGGGCCGGCGGGGTGCGTATGGTGAACCCGTCGAATGCGCCCGATCGGGAGCCGCGGAAAGCGGCTTGACGCGCATCCGAAAGAGAACGGCGGAGTCCTCGCGGACTCCGCGGTCTCGGAGGCATGAAGCTGCGATCCATAACCCTTGGCCTACCCGTAGGCGGCGAAGAATCTCGGTTCATATCGACGAAGGGACCGTCAGACGAAGCGTCCGTGGTCGTTGTGGATATCGGGGTCGTCGACTTGCCCCGGGTAAGGATGCGGAAATCCATCAGCGAGCAGGAATTGCTCGACCGTGATTCCTTTGACGACGGCCGACTGAAACTCCCCGCTGCCGATGACGAGCAGCTTCCGCTTCGGAAGCGCCTTCGGGAACCACACGAAGTCCAACGGACCTGACCGGCTCGCCTTCACTTCGTACAGGTTCTCGCAGGCATCGACGAAATCGATCTCATGCTCCTTCGAAGCCCAGTACCAGAGAGCCTCTGGATCCTCGGCACCGGCGATGCACTGCCGCCGAAAGAGCTCCTGCGCGACGAGCCATTCGATCCACTTCGCCCTCTCCTGGGGCGGGAGGGCGTCGAATTCGCCGACATGGGTCATCCTGTTCGGGCTGAATGCGAGCGCGACGGACAAGTTCACGAAATGGAACTTCGCGGGCCTGCGCTGGAGCGGCACTCGTTTGTCGGCATCCCATTGGTGGGACGGGATGACGGCCAGCAGATCCGACAGCTGCTCGATGTACTCGGAGGCGATCGTATTGTTGGCGAGACCGGACTCGCGCGCGAGTTTGAGATATCCCGTCCTCGATCCCGCCTGGGCGAAGAGCGTTCTCATCAGCGCGAGCAGAAACTGCCTCAAGCGCCCGCTCCTGACGATCTCGCCGACGATCCAGTCACGAATCAGCTCGAAGAAGTACTCCGGCACTCGTTCCCGTTGCCGGATCTCCATTGCGGCGAGCGGCGATCCTCCGCTCAACAGATAGGCCTTCCACGCATCCTCGCCCAGCTCGTCGCGAAACTGGGCGTGGAAATCCTTGTAGGAGACTCCCGTGAACAGGTATTCCGTCCGAGCCAGCTTTCCTTTCCTGCCGGGAAGCCGCTCGGAGCCACGACGGATGTCCGCTGCTCTGGAACCAGTGGTGATCACGAGCACGTTGCGGAGTTGACCGCGGTCGGCGATGCGCTTCAGCGCCCGCTCCCAACTCGGCACCGCCGATATCTCGTCGATGAACAGCCGCCGCACGGAAGCTTCGGGGCGAAACAGCGAGACCACCTCGAGCACCCGCATTTCGAGTTCGTCCGCATCGGTGATGTCGTCACCGTTCAGGAAATAGGCCGAGCCTGCGCCATGCTCTTCCAGGGTGTGCCTGAGCTCGAGTTCGAGCCACGTGCTCTTGCCAAACTGGCGCGGCCCGCGAATGAGGATGATCCCGGGTTCCGTCGGCAGCTCATCGAGCCCGAAATTGAATCGAAAGGTGCAAGGCTGATCGCGATATTCGGTGATCTTGGGCCACAGATCGTCCCGGTCTATTTCACCCTTTGAGAACAGTGAGTTACGTTTATTAACGTCCATGGCGTTAATGACGTTAACGCCCAGAGCGTTAATGTCAAGGAGACCAGGAGCACTCGCCGTTCCTGCGCCTGCGCAAAAGCGGCTCGCGCGTCAGATGCGCCCGGCGCACGAGCTCGCGCGCGCAGGACACGAACAGAACGGCGTCACGCGAAGCGCCGCCGGCCTCAGAAGCGCCAGCGGACGGCTACACTGTAGCTGCGTGGCTCACCGTAATCCGCGTAACCCCACATCGAGCGGTTGTAGCGCTTGTCCAGGATGTTGTCGACGTTGGCCGACAAGGACACCGCATCCGTGACTGGGTAGCGCGCCATCAGATCGACCAGCCAGTAGGCGGGCTGCTCCTGGCGCACGTCGACGTCGGGCGTGGTGGGTGAGGATACGGTCAGATCGTAGTAGCTCTCGCTTTGCCAGCGAACCGTGCCACCCACGCGAAGTCCCGGCAGGCCGCGGCTGAACCGGTAGCTGGTGGTGAGCTTGAAGACGTCGTCCGGGATGTACGTCGTGCGCTTGTTGCCGTCGGCGTCGTTGGCCGTGTTGTGGGTATAGCCGCCGCTGACCTCCCAGTCGGGCGTCAACGCGCCAGCGGCCTCCACCTCATAGCCGCGCGTCTTGATGCCGTCCACGCTCTTGTAGATCCACTCGCCGTTCGGGAGCATGCCCTGGTTGGCCCATTCCGCGACGTGATCCTTGTTCGCCTCGTACACCGCCGCGGTGACGTTCAGACGATTGTCGTGGAAGGCCAGCTTCACGCCGAGCTCGTTGTTCGTGCCTTTCGTCGGCGGCAGGATGTTGCCGTCGGCGCCGTAGTAGCTGTTCGGCAGGAAGATGCCGGTGTGGCTCGCATACAGCGACGCGAAACCGTTCAGGTCGAACACCACGCCGAAGTATGGCGTCACCACGCGGCTCTCCTTCGCCGTGGCGGTCTGCACGCCCGTGTCAGCGTCGGAGGAGTCGAGCTTCCAGTGGCTGATGCGCCCGCCCGCCATCAGCTTGAGGCGATCCATCAGGCTGAAACGCAGCGTGCCGTAGAAACCGCCCTGTGCCGAAACGTCCTCGTTGGCGTAGGCGCCATACGGTGACGAAGGCAGGGAAGGATCGGGCTTTGGCACCAGCGGGTTGTCCAGCGTCGAGACGGGAAGGTCGTGGTACCGCCCGCGCAGCACGAACTCGTTGCGGGCGTAGTTGTAGCCGAGCACGACATCATGGCTGCGACCGAACAGCGGGAAGTTGCCGGTGGTCACGACGTTGAAGCTCTGCGTATCCGACGTGCGGTCGGACTGCAGCGCATACGGAGTGCTCCAGGGGTCCACCAGCTCCAGCGTCGCGAGATCGACGTACGAGCCCGGGCTCGCGTTCAGCACGTTGATCTTGCCCTTCGCGTAACGGTACGAACTGCGCACCGTCCAGCCGCTGTCGAAGTTGTGCTCGATCTCCGGCGTCACGCTCCATTCGGAGACCTTGCGATACGCCCAGTCCTGGCCCGTGGAGTAAGACACGGGGTGATCGATGAGCGTGCCATCGGTGTAGTACGCCGGATTGGAGCTCCAGTTGTAGACGCCGGTGTAATGCGAGCGGACGTTGTCGACCGCCAGTGAAAGCCGGGTACGCTCGCCAAAGCTCTTGTCCACGATGCCGTACAGCACATCGCCGCGACGATGATAGCGATCGACGAAGTAGTCCCGATCCATCCAGGCCGCAACGAAACGACCGCGCAGGCTGCCGTCGCTGCTGATCGGGCCGGACACGTCCGCCTCGGCGCGCACGTAGTTCCAGCTGCCGCCGTCCAGCCCGAGCGTGCCCTGAAGGGCGTCGGTGGGACGCTTGCGGATCATGTTCACGGTGGCGGACGGCTCGCCCAGCCCGCCGAGAATGCCCGCCGCGCCCTTCAGCACTTCCACGCGCTCGACCACCGCCGCATCGATGCCCTGACTCAGCGCCCCGGAGTAAGTGACGTTCGCGGGCGTGGTGATGAGACCGTCCACCTGCACGGCGCTATCGAGCTGGAAGCCGCGGATGTAGATGATGGCGTCTTCGGAGGCGTCGCCCACCTGGCTGATGCCCGGCACGTGCTCCAGCACCTGCCCCATGTCCACCAGCCCCTTGTCCTCGATCATCTGCTGAGTGATCACGGTGACCGTCTGGGGCGTCTCGCGCAGCGTCATCGTGAGACCGGTGGCGCTGTTCATGGACTGGGCGGTATAGCTGCCCGACACCACCACTTCGGAGAGCTCCTCGGCGTCTTCGGACGAACGAGCCAGGCTGGGGACCACGGGCAGACAGGCGAGCGCAAGGGCGCTCCAGACATCGACTTTTCGCATTTCACCGGCTCTCTGGGAGAAGGGAGCCTAGATGATAATGATTCCCATTAATAATACCAACGGGAATTTGGACTCCATGACGATGAAGCCGGAGGTGGGGTAATGATCGTATGGATGGCCGAAAGGCCTTCGGGAACCAATCCGAGCAGCTGCCGGACGGATTGACGGCAGCTAAAGAAGGCTTCGCAGCATCACGCGCCCTGCCAGAGGGTTGTCCCGACGATCAGGACGCCGGACAGAACCCTGGCGCGCCCTTCACAAGACTTTCCACTTGAGGAAAATGGCAACCGCTGCAGGGATGCCGAAGAGCAGCAGCATGATGGGCAGCTCTTCAGCGAATGAATAGCCCGCCTTGCTGACCCCGACCCACATGTTGAAGCCGGTGGCCAGCAGCCACAGAGCAACGAAAGCGTAGACAGCCCATGCTGTCGCGTTCGGAAAATGCTCCGTGAAAAGCCTGCCGAAAATGACTAGCGCGGCAAGCAGGAAGAGCCCAGCTGCCAGAATGAATGCCGTTCGCATGGGCCGTAGTACTCCGATGCAGAACTCGGGACGCGACAGAGCCTACAACTTCGCTGAACGTTTGTCTGCGGAGAGCCGTGGAGGGTGAATTCGCGAACGGCCTGGCTCACTTGCCAGTGCCCGCCTTTGTCAGGTCCCACACGCACGAGGAGGCCAGATTCGCGCAACTTTCTTACCGTACGTTTGATCGCGCTGCCCGACTTGCCCCGGCAGGCTGCCAGCTGCGGAATCGTCAAACCCGGCTCGTCCTTCAGGAGCCGTAGTATCACCGCGGGCATTTTCCCCCGACATTTTCCCCGGCGTTTCCTCTGCGTTTTCCCCGGCGTTTTCCCCGGCGTTTTCACAGCTGCTCAAGCGGCGAGATCACGCTCAGCTCCGAGGATCCAGAGTTTCGGCTGGCCCAGCACGCGCTCCACGAAAGCATTCCCGACCTTACACCTCTTGGCCAGCTCCTTGTGTGTGTGTGTGTACACGGTAGGGTTAATGGCTCCCCCAAGCCGGCCCTGCAAGGGCTCAAGCGCGAAATGGAGCTCGGCATAGGCCAGCTCATCGCTGATGATGAGCAGATCGATATCGCTGGCTGCATGGTCCTTGCGCTTCGCCACCGAACCGTAGACGAACGCAGCGGCGATGCGGGACGCCAGAGGAGCAAGTGCCGAGCGCAGCGGTTCGGTCAACCCGACCGTCTTCACGACGATGCTTCGCAGCTCTTCGAACAGGGGCGACTCGGCATTGGCCCGGTAGTGCTTTTGGGCCCCGACCCGATGAACCGAGACGAGGCCACTCTCCTGCAAGCGAGCCAACTCGCGCTGCACCGTACAGTAGCCTGCGCCGACGAGGTTGATGACCTCGGACACGTAAAAGCTGCGATCAGGCTGGCCGAATAAAAGTCCCAGGACGCCCTGCTGGGTCCGCGAAAACAAGGCGTCCGCCAGGCTGGCGGGAGACTGCAGAGGCGCTACGGTCGTTTCCTACATAGATTGGGTAGGACCATACCCATATTGGGTATTTGCCCAGATCCTCTGTGTCCGAATGAA
>JBGAIL010000203.1:0-8312 GCA_044225565.1 Steroidobacteraceae bacterium
GGTCCACTGCACGGAGATCAGGTATCGGTCCGGCCTGCCACCTCCCGCGCTCGCGAAGTACTGCACGTCGGGAGTGCTGCCGGGCAGCGCTGCGAGCACGGCTTCCCGCCACCAGGCCAGGTCGTCCTCGGCCAGCTCCACCTCGGTGCAGTTGGCGGCGGCGCCCGTCTGGCCGACGCAGTTGTGCTTGGCCGGCGCACCGCCGTAGGTGGCCATGTTGTAGTCCCCCCGCGCGACGGGGTTGGCGCGGATACGGTCGGCCATGTCCTGCACGAAAGCGACGGCCTGCGTGCGGATGGTGGCCGTGCGATTGGCCCGGGTCGTCTCCACGTACAGGGCGGCGATGCCCAGCATTCCGATGGACAGCACGAGCAAGGCGACCAGCGCTTCGATGAGGCTCATGCCGCGCTGACGCAGGGATCCACTGGATTTGATGTTCCGGGGCATATGCGTTCCGGCTTTCACGGGCAGTCGAGCGCGGCACCGAGCGAGGCATCGGCCAATTCCGCCGGTAATCGCGTGATGCGGGAACGTCCCACGTTGGTCACCTGGATCTCTCGGGCGAAGGACAGGTTGGTGCCGCCCTGCAGCGCCGTGCCCCGCTCGTCACAGAACATGGTGCGCGTCGAGCTCACACGACCGGGTACGGCCTGAAGGAAGCCCGTCGGGGCAAAGGAGACGCAGGTGCCCGCAGACACCACCGTCACCTGTGTTTCAATGGGGCCACCCGCCCTGACCAGGTTGATGTCATCCGTCTCGCGCGTGGCCGCTCCCCCCATGGGATCGGGCACCGCGGCGCCATTGCGGACACAGTTGCCGTCCGGGTCGACGAAGGCGATCCAGCCCGTGAAGGCGCCGTTCGTGCAGGTCGGACTGGCGTCGTTCGGATTGGCGGAAGGGCATACCGAGACCTGCAGCTGCCGCTTGATCGCCTCGGTCCGCGCCGTCTGGACGGCCCCCAGGAAATCGTTCGCGGTGCCGGTCAGCCGGTTGTTGCGCCGGAACTCGTTGAAGCTCGGCGCCCCGATCGCCAGGATCAGCGCGGCGATCGAGAGGGTGACCATCAGCTCCACGATGGTGAAGCCACGAGACCTGCTTTTCATGGGTCCGCATGTTCCCCGTTCGTCGAGCTCCCCGCGCGCGCTTCCGACGAATGGGCCGCCGGCCGGGATCACCGGTCGGCGAGTGTGAGCGGGCTCACGCTTTGCGGTTGACTTAAGCGCGGTGCCGCGTAGGGTGGGCCCTTCGTTCGGCCTTGCGCCTGGGGAGACTCCATGGGAATGCTCATTCTGCTGGGGATCGTCGTCGTCCTCGCCTTCTTCTCCATCGGCCTGTACAACCGCCTGGTCACGGCGCGGAACGCCTTCAAGAACGCCTTCGCCCAGATCGACGTGCAGCTCACCCGCCGCTACGACCTCATCCCGAACCTGGTCGAGACGGCCAAGGGCTATCTCAAGCACGAGCGGGAGACCCTCGAGGCGGTCATCAGCGCGCGGAACACGGCCGTCGCCGGCCTCAGGCAGGCGGCTTCGAACCCGGGGAACGCCGCTGCCGTGCAGCAGCTCTCCGGCGCGGATGCGCAGCTGAACGGACTGCTCGGCCGGCTGTTCGCGGTGGCCGAGGCCTACCCGGACCTCAAGGCCAACCAGAACATGATGCAGCTCTCCGAGGAGCTCACCTCCACGGAAAACAAGGTCGCCTTCGCGCGCCAGGCCTACAACGACTCGGTGATGAGCTACAACAACGCGCGGGAGACCTTCCCCAGCAGCATCGTGGCGGGCATGTTCAGCTTCGCTCCCGCGCAGCTGCTGGACATCGCGAAGCCCGAAGCACGCGAGGCGCCGAAGGTGAGCTTCGGCTAGCCGCGCAGCGTGGCGACGGCGCCTCGTCGCCTCGAGGCCGGCACAGGTCACTGCATCACTCCGGATGGACTTCTACTCCCGTCAGCATCGAGCGCGCCGCCAGACGCGGGGGCTGGTGCTGGCGTTCCTGCTCGCGGTGGCGGCAGTCGCCTTCGCGCTCGATCTGGTGTTGTTCACCCTGCTCGCCTCCGGTGAGGCGGATCGGCCGATGCTCGCGCCGCTCGAGTTCGCGGCCCGCAATCCCGGAACGGCCTTCGTCTGTACCCTCTTCGTGCTCGGCGTCATCGGTCTGTCGAGCCTGTTCAAGTCGCTGCAGCTGCGATCCGGCGGCGGCACGGTCGCCACTTCGCTCGGCGGTGTGCGGGTGGACCCTGCAACGCAGGATCCCAAGCTGCGCCGGCTCCGCAACGTCGTGGAGGAGATGGCGATCGCTTCGGGTGTCGCGGTGCCGGAGATCTACGTGCTCGAGCACGAATCGGGCATCAATGCCTTTGCGGCGGGGCACACGCCGGCCAATGCCGCCGTCGCGGTGACGCAAGGCGCGCTGGATCGCCTGAACCGTGAGCAGCTGCAGGGCGTGATCGCGCACGAGTTCAGCCACGTCGTGAACGGGGACATGCGGCTCAACGTGCAGCTCATGGGCTGGCTGTTCGGGCTGTTCGTCGTCGCGTTGATCGGCCGCACCATCCTGCGCATTGCTCCGCGTGGCGGGCGCAAGGGAGGGGGCGCCGTTCTCATCGCGGCCCTGGCGTTCGTGGTGCTGGGGTACGTCGGGTTGCTTGCCGGACGCATCCTGCAGGCGGCCGTGAGCCGTCAGAGGGAGCGGCTGGCGGATGCGTCCGCGGTGCAGTTCACCCGCAATCCCGGCGGTTTGAAGGACGCCCTGCTCAAGATCGCCGGCTGGCCGGAAGGCTCGAAACTGGGCTCGGTCGGGGCGGAGCAGGTGGCGCACATGCTGTTCGCACCGGGGTTGAAGCGCCTGTTCACGACTCACCCGCCGCTCGCGGAGCGCATTCGCGCGCTGGATCCCGGCTTCAACGAGCGCATGTTGCCGCGTCTCGCGGCAGAGGCGATGGCCGAGGAGAGCGATCTCGAAGAGCCGCTGCATGCGAGCTCGATCGTGTCGCATCTCGCTCCGGGCGGGAGCGTGGCGGCGGACGCGCAAGGCATTGCGGAGCAGGTCGGGCAGCTGGACACGCTGCACATCGAGTATGCGCACAAGCTGCGCCTCGCCTTGCCGGAATCCTTGCGGACATTCGCGGTTTCGCCGTCCCGCGCGCGCATCCTGGTGGCCGCGCTGTTGCTGAGCCGCGATGAAGCCGTTCGCAACCGGCAACTCACGCGCATCGCCAATGTGCTGGAGCCGAAGGAGCTTGCGGCCGTGCAGCAATGCACTGCCCTCACGGAGCGGCTCGCGCCGATGCTGCGGCTTCCCGCGCTCCTTCAGGTGTTTCCGATGTTGCGACGGTTGCCGCTCACGGAGCGGCAGGCGCTGTGCTCGCTCGCAGACGCGCTGATCCTGGCCGACGCGCAGATCGAGGTGTTTGAGTTCTGTCTCGCGCGTTTGCTCGAGACGTTGTTGCGCGACGAGATCGGCGCACGCCAGCCGCATGGCCCGCTTTCTCTCCAGGACGTCACTGCCGAGCTGCAACTCCTGTTCGCCACGCTGGCCCAGGCCGGCTCATCGAGCGAAGAGCGGGCGCGCGCGGCATACGACGCCGGAATGCAATCCTTGAGGCTCGAACGCCGCTCGACGTACGCGCCATCGGCGGCCTGGCCGCGACTCCTCGACCGTGCACTGGAGCGTCTCGATCAGCTGCAGCCGCTCGCGAAGCGGGCTGTGGTCGAAGCCCTGGTGAAGACCGTTGCGCACGATGCCATGTTGAATGTTTCCGAAGCGGAACTGCTGCGCACGGTGTGCGCCATCCTGCATTGCCCGCTGCCGCCACTCGTGCCGCCGGTGGCCTGACGTCGGGCCGCGCACGCGGCTAGTGGGCGGCTACGCGCCCGACCAGTGGTTTGATGACGACCGCGCGGCGCGGCCAAGAGCCTTGAGCTCGCCGCTCAGGCGAGGAACGGCCCGATCTCCCGGCCGAAGCGGTCGAAGTCGATGAGGAAGGAATCGTGGCCCTCGATGCAGTCGAGCGGCGCGAACTGCGTGTCGATCCCGGCGTCGCGACAGGCCTGCGACAGGCGATACTGCTCCTCGATGGCGAACAGCAGGTCCGATTCCACGCCGATGATCAGCGCGCGCTCGAGTTTCGCCCTGCGCAGCGCCGCCACGTGCGAGCCGCCATGGGCCGCGAGATCGAAGCGGTCCATGCCGCGGGAAATGTAGATGTAGCAGCTGGGGTCGAAAGCGCGGACGAACTTCTGAGCATGCGCTTCCAGGTAGCCCTGGATCGCGAACTCCGGCGCGAAGGGCTCGTTGCGCCGCAGCTCGTCCGCGATCGGCTGGCGCGCGAAGCGCTGCTTCCATTCCGCGGCGGAGCGATACGTCATCATGCCGAGCATGCGCGCGATGCGCATGCCGGTCTCAGGCAGTTTGTCGGGCGCGTAGTTGCCGCCGCGCCATTGCGGATCGAGCAGGATGGCCTCGCGCTGGATGGTGCGCAGTGCGATGGCGAACGGCGAGGCCGCTGCCGTACCGGAGATGCTGACGAGCTTGCGCGCAGCACCGGGAAATTGCGCTGCATAGGCCAGCACCGTCATGCCACCGAGCGATGGACCCATCACGGTGTCCACGCGCTCGATGCCGAGCGAGCGGGCCACCTCGTAGCCGCCACGCGCGATGTCCTCCACCGACAGGTCGGGGAAACCGAGACGATAGGCCTTGCCGGTCGCTGGATCGATGGACGCCGGGCCGGTGGACCCGAAGTAGCTGCCCAGCGAGTTCACGCAGATCACGAAGTAGCGGCGCGTGTCGAGCGCCTTGCCGGCCCCGATCATCGCTTCCCACCAGCCCTCGCTCGGGTCCGCAGCGGAGGACGCCGCGTGCGCCGAAGGCGAGAGCCCCGTGAACAGCAGGATGGCGTTGCTGCGATCCGCGTTCAGCTCGCCCCAGGTCTCGAAAGCGATACGACCGCCGCGCAGCTCGCCGCCCCGATGCATCCGGAATGGATCGGGGAGCGCGGCATAGCGCCGCGCGTCACCGGGCGTGGCGGCAGCGGCATTCAAGGCTCCGGATCTCCGCCTTCCGCGATGCCTTCGAACAGCGGCGTGGACAGGTAGCGCTCGCCCGTGTCCGGCAGCATGGCGAGGATCACCGAGCCGGCGGGTGCTTCTTCCGCCACCTTGCGCGCCGCGGCGAAGGTGCCGCCCGATGAGATGCCGCAGAAGATGCCTTCGCTCTTCGCGAGCGAGCGCGCAGCTTCGATCGCTTCCACGTCCGTCACGGGAAGGATGCGGTGCGGCACTTCGCGATTCAGCACGGCGGGCACGAAGTCCGGCGTCCATCCCTGGATCTTGTGCGGCGCCCAGGGCTTGCCGTCCAGGAGCGAGGCGCCGGCCGGCTCGGCGGCGATGACCTTCACTTCCGGCCGCGCGAGGCGGATGACTTCGCCTGCGCCCGTCAGTGTGCCGCCGGTGCCCCAGCCGGTGACGAAGAAATCCAGTCGCCTGCCGGCGAAGTCGCGGAGGATCTCCGGCCCGGTGGTGTTGCGGTGATAGGACGGATTCGCCGGGTTCTCGAACTGTCTCGCGAGGAACCAGCCGTGCTTCTTCGCGAGCTCCTCGGCCTTGCGCACCATGCCCGTGCCGCGCTCCGCGGCCGGCGTGAGGAGGACCTTCGCCCCGAGCATGCGCATGATCTTGCGCCGCTCGACGGAGAACGGTTCCGCCATCACCGCAACGAACGGATAGCCCTTCGCCGCGCACACCATCGCGAGCGCGATGCCGGTGTTGCCGGAAGTGGCTTCCACCACCGTCTGCCCAGGCTTGAGCGCGCCGCTGCGCTCCGCGTCCTCGATGATCGCTATGGCGAGGCGGTCTTTCACCGAGCTCAACGGATTGAAGAACTCGCACTTCACGTACATCGTGACGTTCTTCGGCGCGAGCCGCTGGATGCGCACGACCGGCGTGTTGCCGATAGTGCCGAGAATGCTGTCGTGGATCATGGGCTGACCTCCCGGGATAGGGGTTGCTCGGCGGGGGCGCTACTTTACGGCGTCCTTGCGGCGGCGCGAAGCCCGTAGAAGGTAGACATGGGAGCTGATAACCCGCCGTTATAATCGCGGCGGTGACCGCATCCCGACCTACCGCTCCATCCGCTCACCCTGCGCCGGAAGCCGAAGCGGCCGCGGGGCCGCAGCGCCTGCAGAAGCTCATCGCGGCGGCGGGCCTCGGCTCGCGGCGCGCCGTGGAGCAATGGATTCACGAAGGGCGGGTCACGGTGAACGGCCGCCCCGCCAGGCTCGGGGATCGGGCGGCGTCGGGCGACGAAGTATGCGTGGATGGCCGGCCTCTCCGGCTGGGTGCGGGCGCCAGCTCACCTCGGCGGGTATTGATCTATCACAAGCCCATCGGCGAAGTGACGACCCGCAGCGATCCGCAGCGCCGGCCCACGGTGTTCGAAAGCCTGCCGAAGCTCGACGCCGGGCGCTGGATCTCGGTGGGCCGCCTGGACGTCATGACGTCGGGCTTGCTGCTGTTCACCACGGATGGGGAGCTGGCGCACCGGCTGATGCATCCCTCCAGCGAAGTGGAGCGCGAGTACTGGGTGAAAGTGCAGGGCGTCCCCGCACCGGAAACGCTGGTGCGCCTGTGCGAAGGCGTGCAGCTGGAGGACGGTCCCGCGCGGTTCGACGAGCTGCGGGCGGAAGGAGCGGATGGGGTCTCCAGCTCGTTCAGGGTAGTGCTGCACGAAGGCCGCAATCGCGAGGTGCGGCGAATCTGGTCGGCCGTCGGGCACGAGGTGATCAAGCTCGCGCGGCTGCGCTACGGGCCCATCGAGCTGCCGCGCGATCTTTCCGCGGGGAAGTGGCGCGAAGCCTCCGACAAGGATATTGCGCAGCTCATTGGCTGATGACGCGGCCATTGAGCACTGCCCGGCCGGCGCGCCGCCTATAATTCGCTGGCATGTCTCAGGTGCTCAAACTTTGGCGGAACGCGCGCTTCGCGACTTGCGATGCCGGTATGCAGGTATTCGAAAGTGGCGCGCTCGTCACGCGAGGCAGTCGCATCGAATGGGTCGGGGAGGAGGCGATGCTTCCGCAGGCGCTGCGTGCGGGCATCGGCGAAACGCAGGATCTCGCCGGTCGGTGGGTGACGCCGGCTCTGGTGGACTGCCACACCCACCTTATATATGCGGGAACCCGGGCGGCAGAATTCGCGGCCCGTATCCGGGGGGTGTCCTACGAGGAGATCTCCCGCCGCGGTGGCGGTATCGCTTCCACCATGAAGGCGACCCGCGCCGCCAGCGAGCAGCAGCTGTTCGAGGAGAGCGCGCCGCGACTCGAATCGCTCCTGGCCGAGGGTGTCGGCACGGTCGAGATCAAGTCCGGCTATGGGCTGACGCTGGCCGACGAGCGGAAGATGCTTCGGGTGGCGCGCCGCCTGGGCGAGGCGTATCCGGTGACGGTGAAGACGACCTTCCTCGGAGCCCACGCCGTGCCGCCGGAGTTCAAGGGACGGTCCGACGATTACATCGACCTCCTCGCCCGGGAGTGGTTGCCAGCGCTCCATGCCGAGAAGCTGGTCGATGCAGTCGACATCTTCTGCGAAAACATTGCATTCAGTGCGGCTCAGAGCGGAAGGCTGTTCGACGCGGCCGGAAAGCTGGGGTTGCCGGTGAAGATGCACGCGGAGCAGTTGTCGAATATCGGCGGGTCGGCGCTGGCGGCGAAACATGGCGCCCTTTCGTGCGACCACCTCGAATACACCACCGCGGATGACGTGGCCGCCATGGTGCGGGCGGGAACCGTCGCCGTGCTGTTGCCGATAGCGTTCTACAGCCTGGCCGAGACCCGCAAGCCGCCGGTGGAGGAATTGAGGCGGGCGGGAGTCTCCGTTGCCGTCGCCAGCGATTGCAATCCCGGGTCTGCGCCGGGCGCTTCGCTGCTACTCGCCATGAACATGGCCTGCCGGCTCTTCGCCCTGAACTCGGACGAGGTCCTGGCTGGCGTCACCCGCCACGCCGCCCGTGCGCTCGGCGAACAGGCCTGCCGCGGCGTACTGGCCCCAGGCCTGGCCGCCGACTTCGCCATATGGGCCATCGGCGGCACCGAAGAGCTCGGCTACTGGTCCGGCTTCAATCCCTGCCGGACGGTCGTCAAGGCCGGCCAGCTCGTGAGGCCGGATCGAGCGGATTTTTCACGGGTGCCCAGCAAATCTCGCGCCAGAAGCGATTGACACTCCCGACCCCCGAAATCACAATACGCGGCTCGTTTTTCCCGGAGGGGTACCCAAGCGGCCAACGGGAGCAGACTGTAAATCTGCCGGCTTACGCCTTCG
>JBGAIL010000204.1:0-8624 GCA_044225565.1 Steroidobacteraceae bacterium
GGCCATAGGCAACGGCGACGCGGCTGGAGACCGTCAATGGCCGTCCGGTATGCCCGAGGGACGCGCGTGTGATCACTGCGACGATCATCGAGGCGGCGACGCCAACCGTGAGCGCGTGCAGCCATTGCGAGGCCCAGTGTGCATCCTGGAGCAGGAAAGCCGCCTTCAGCGCGAGGCCGATCGGGAGCCACAGGTAGGAGGCATGCAGCACCCAGACGATCGGCTCTCCGAGCGAGCGGTGGCCCTGCCAACCGGCGAGCCGCACGAGATGGAGGCACGCTGCGACTCCTGCAAGGATTCCGCTCCACCGCTCGCCAGGCATCGTCGCATCGAGTGCGACGATGCCGATCATCGAGATCGCGACGGCTGCGTCCAGCGCCGGGTACGAGCGCACTCTCGCGTCGATGCCTCGACGTCGCAACGCGTTGGCGGTGAACGCAGGCACGATGCGGCCGCCGATCACCGTGATCAGCACGAGCACGATGTCGACGCCGACGAGCAGCGTCCTGCTCGCAAGAGCCAGGTCCTGCAATGCGAGCGCACGCAGGAAGACGGCATCCACCAGCCACAACGAAAGGAGCACTCCGAGCAACGGCGTGTTGCGGTTGCGCGCGCGAACCAGGGGCGGTGCGATCAGGATCGCGAGCGCAGGCAGGAAGAGCAGCTCGCTCCAGGCGAGCACCGTCACCGGAATATGGGCCGCGAAGCAGAAGCCGATCCGCCCGAGCAGCCACAGCGAACACAGGGCCACCAGCGGAGCCCCTGCGAAGCCGCGGGATCCAGTCCAGCTCGGCACGGCCGTCAGCAGGAACCCGGCGATGGCCGCGCCGATGAAGCCGAACAGCATCTCGTGACCGTGCCAGAGCGCGGGTGGCAGCGCGGCCAGGGGCATCGCGCCGGTGGCACGCACCCACAGCCAGGCAGCGATGCCGATGGCGGCATACAGCAGCGCTGCAAGGAAGAAAGGCCGGAACCCATAGGCGAACGGCACCCAGCGAGGAGAAGCCGCCGCGGACTCGCGAGTCTGCGGGCGATGCTGGAGAGAGTCTTTCCCACTCATGACGGCCCGATCCCGATGCTGCTCAGATGACCTTGGAATAGCGCTGCTGCGCCTGCTGCGCAGCCAGGTAGGCGTCGAAGACCATCGCCACGTGGCGCACCAGCAGCCGTCCGGCTGGCGTCACGAGAAGCCCGCGCGGGCGGCGCTCGACGAGCCCGTCCAGCTCGAGCGTCTCCAGACGCGCGAGCTCCGCGCCGAAATACTCTGCGAAGTCGATTCCGAACGTGCGCTCGACGATGTCGAAGTCGACTTGCTCGTGGCACATGAGGGATTGGATGACCGCCGCGCGCAGCGTGTCGTCAGGTGTGAGCCGCACGCCGCGCTGGATGGGGAGCCGTCCCGCATCCAGAGCGCGGTAATACTCGGGCAGCTGCTTCTCGTTCTGTGCGTACGCATCGCCGACGTGTCCGATGGCGCTCACCCCGACGGCGACGAGATCCAGGTTCGCGCGGGTGGAGTAGCCCTGGAAGTTCCGGTGAAGCGCGCCGGCCCGCTTGGCTTTCACCAGCTCGTCCGTGGGGAGCGCGAAGTGATCCAGGCCGATGTATTCGTAGCCCGCTCCGGTGAGCCGCTCGATGCTCATTCTCAGGAGCTCGAGCCGCAGCGCCGGGGAAGGCAGCTCCGAGCGCTCCAGCCGTCGCTGCGCCTTGAACACCTGTGGCATGTGGGCGTAGCCATAGACGGCGAGCCGGTCGGGGCGCGATGCGATCACCACGTCCAGCGTTCGCGAAAAGCCTTCGAGCGTCTGGCGCGGCAGGCCGTAGATGAGATCGAAGCTCAGCGAGCCGATTCCCGCCTCGCGCGCGGACTCGATGACGCGCAAGGTGTCCTCGACCGGCTGGATGCGGTTGATCGCCACCTGCACGGCGCGATCGAAATCCTGGATGCCGAGGCTCATGCGATTGAAACCCATCGCGGCGAGCGCGTGCACGTAATCCGGCGTGACGGTGCGCGGGTCGATCTCGATGGAGTACTCGCGAGCGGGCGAATCCGAAAGGGTGAAGTGCGTGCGCAGCTGCCCCATGAGCGCTGTGAGCTCGTTCGGGTGCAGGAACGTGGGCGTGCCGCCGCCGAAATGCAGCTGCTCCACCGTGCGGGCACGGTCGAACAGCGCCGCCTGCAGCCCGATCTCGCGGTACAGGCGATGCAGGTAGGCCTGGGCCCGGTCGTAGCTTCGCGTGATGACGCGATTGCAACCGCAGTAGAAGCAGGGGCTCGCGCAGAACGGGACGTGGACGTACAGCGATAGCGGGCCCGGGGAAAGGGGGCCCCGGGCCCGCATCGCGACTTCCCTGTACTCCTTGTCCGTGAAAGAGGGATGAAACTGGACGGCGGTGGGGTACGACGTATAGCGCGGTCCCGCCACGTCGTAGCGACGGATGAGATCCGCATGCACTCGTAGCGAGCTCATGGGGCAAGCCTCGCATTCGGCGCGCCACTCGGCTTCGGGAAGAGGCACACCGGGCTACGCAATTCTGCGTAGTCGGCGAGGGGCCTTCGGCGATCGGTCGCGGCGCCGCCAGGCGCCGAGCATGCGATGCGCGGGATGCCGTCTCGTCGCGCGCCGCGCAGATGCCCGCTCCTTGCAAGGCCCTGCAGGCGATGCGACGCTAGGCGCTGGAGGAATTCCCGATGTTGTCGGCGGAGCTGGTCCGAAGCGTGCTCGACTCGGCGCCGGATGCGATGGTGATCATCGACGCCGCCGGCACCATCGTCTTTGCCAACCACCAGGTTGTAGCGCTTTTCGGACATCCCGTGGCGCGCGTCGTGGGCTGGGACATCGAGCGCCTCATGCCCGAGCGCTTTCGCGGCCGGCATCTCGGCCATCGCCGTCGATACGCCGAGACCGGCCATGCCCGCCCCATGGGCGCAGGGCTGGACCTCTACGCGCTGCGCGCCGACGGCACCGAGTTTCCCGTCGAGATTTCCTTGAGTCCCATCCACGACGGACGGCAGGTTCTGGTCGCCGCAGCCATCCGCGATGTCTCGGACCGCGTGGCCGCCGAGCGCGCGCTCAAGGAGGCGCGCGCCGAAGCGGAGCGGGCCAACCTCGCCAAGAGCCGCTTCCTCGCCACCGCCAGCCACGATCTGCGGCAACCCCTGCAGACCATGGCGCTGCTCAACGGCACGCTGCAGGCGTTCCTTCCCGAAGGAGAGGGCGCGGAGACGCTGGCCCAGCAGGAGCAGGCGATCGGCGCGATGTCCCGGCTGCTCAACGCGCTGCTGGACATCAGCAAGCTCGAGTCCGGCGCCATCAAGCCCGACATCAGCGACTTCGGGGTGGCCACGCTGCTGGAAGAGCTGCGAGCGGAGTTCGCCAGCGTGGCCCGGAGCAAGGGACTGCGCCTCACGGTGGAACCGTGCATCGACACCGTTCGCTCGGATCCTTCGCTGCTGGGGCAGATCCTGCGCAACCTGCTCGCCAACGCGCTCAAGTACACCGAGAGCGGCTACGTCCTGCTCGCCTGCCATCGCGAGGCCGATGCGGTGCGCATCGACGTGCGGGACAGCGGGATCGGGATCTCTCCGCGGGATCTGGCGCACATTTACGAGGAGTTCTATCAGGTCGGGGTGCGGGCCAACAGCTCGCGGGACGGGTATGGCCTCGGCCTCGCCATCGTGCGGCGGCTCGTGCAGCTGCTGGATCTGAAGATTCACGTGGAGTCCGCGCCTGGCGCGGGCTCCACGTTCTCGCTGGTGCTTCCGGCCGGCGCTGCGGTGCAGGCGCCTGCGCCTTCGCAGGAGGCCCGCAAGCGCGCGGCTCCGCCGATGGCGCCGCACCACTTGCTGGTGGTCGAAGACGACCCGGGCGTGCGCAATGCGACGCGGCTTTTCCTCAGGACGGAAGGCTTTCGCGTGACGGCGGCCGGGTCGAAGGCAGAGCGGTGAAGTGCGCACGGTCGGGCGAGGCGGTGGATCTAGTCATATCGGACTATCACCTGGGCGAGGACACCACGGGCATGCAGGTGATAGGCGAGTTGCGGGAGATCCTGGGGGCCGCGGTGCCCGCCATCCTTGTGACGGGGGATACCTCTTCGGCCGTGCGGGGACTGGAGCAAAAGGGCGCGCTGCGCGTGACGAGCAAACCGATCAATCCCGACGAGCTGCGGCTGCTGATCCGCTCGCTGCTCGAGAGTCCGACCAAGGAGACGCCATCATGAAGCCCATTCGCCGCATCCTGGTCGCCATCAAGGAGCCCGGGGCCCGCCGCTCGCCGGCGCTCGAGAAGGCCGCGCAGCTCGCGCAGGCTTGCGGCGCCGGCATCGAGCTGTTCCACGCGATCGGGCAGCCGGTGTTCCTCGAGTTCGAGCTTCGCGCCGGCAGCCTCGAGGAGCTGCGGCAGCTGCGCAAGGCCGAAGTGTGCAGGCGGCTCGAGAAGCTCGCGGTGCGCAGCCGGGTGCCCGAGGACGTCACCGTCGGGACATCCGCTCATTGGGACTATCCGCCGCACGAGGCGATCGTGCGGCGCGCGCTCGCCATGCGCGCCGATCTCATCGTCGCGGAGGCTCACGCGGGGCCTCGTCGCTTCCCGTGGATCACGCGGCTCACGGATTGGGAGCTGTTGCGGCACAGCCCGGTGCCGGTGCTGCTGGTGAAGAGCCGGGGCACCTACCGGAATCCGCCGGTGCTCGCGGCGGTGGATCCAGGGCATATGTTTGCCAAGCCCAGCAGGCTGGACGATGACATTCTCGCGGCTGCAACGAATGTCGCAGGTGCCTTGCGCGGCGCCTTGCACGTCGTGCATGCCTACGTGCCGATGCCGGAGAGTGCGCTGCCGCTGGAGTCTCTTTCGAGCGAGGCGGTGGAATCGCTGAACGAGCGCGCTCGCAAGGAGGCGCGGGCGAGGTTCGTGCGCCTGCTGAAGCAGCATGGCGTGGCCCGCACGCGGGGTCATCTGGTGGCGCGATATCCGACTGAGGCGATTCCCATGACGGCGCGCAGGGTGAAAGCGCAGATCGTGGTGATGGGCGCCGTGTCGCGTTCGGGGTTGAAGCGCATTTTCATCGGGAACACGGCCGAGGGCGCGTTCGCGCAGATCGGGTGCGACATTCTGGTGGTGAAGCCGCGGGAATTCTCGAGTGGCATCCGGGCGAAGCGTCGCGGCATGAAGCTCATGACGCAGGATCCGGGGATGGGGTACTACTAGGATCCGCCTGGCGGGCGCGGGGTATCGTCGTCGATGACGGAGCGGGCTGCGGCGTCGAGGTCATCGAACTGGCCGTGGTCGATGGCCCAGAACAGCGCCCACACCGCCACACCCATGAGGGCGAGCGAGAGCGGGATGAGAATGAACAGGATGCTCATGTCGCGGCCTGCCTCGCCAGCCGTTGCGCATTGAGCACTACCAGCAGCGAGCTTGCCGACATGCCGATGGCGGCAAGCCACGGTGACACGAGGTTCAGCGCGGCGAGCGGGATCGCCACGGCGTTGTAGGCGAGCGCCCACCACAGATTCGTCCGGATCACGCCCAGCATGCGGCGGGCGACCGCTACGCCATCCGAAACGGCCTGCATGGAGTCGTTGAGCAACAGCAAATCCGATGCGGCTTGCGCGATGGCCGAGCCTTCGCCCATCGCGCAGGAGACGTTCGCGGCGGCGAGCACGGGGCCGTCGTTGATGCCGTCGCCCATCATGAGCACGCGGCGGCCTTCGCGTTGCAGCTGCGGGACGACTTCGATTTTCTGGGCCGGCGACTGGCGCGCGCAGGCCTGGCCGATGTCGAGCGTGCGGGCGATCTGTGATACGGCGGTCGCCCTGGTCGCCGCTCGCGAGGACGGAGCGACGCTGGTTCCCGCAAGGAGGCGATGGCCTCGCGGACCCGAGGGCGCAGGGTCTCGGCGATCTCGAAGCTCGCGATCCAGCCGCGTGCGTTACCGAGCGTGATGCCGCCCGGCGGTGAAGGGCGCCTTCGCGCCGGCCGCCAGCTCAGCGACCCATTCCAGGGCGGCCGAGGTATGCCAGAGGCGGCCGGCCACTTTGCCGGACAGGCCGCAGCCCGGCTCCTCCTCGATGTCGCTCGCAACCACGTCCGTGCGCGAGTGACCCGCGAAGGCCGCGGCCAGAGGATGGCTCGAGCCGCGCTCGAGAGCCGCTGCGATCGCGAGCGCATCCGCTTGCCGCAGGGCGCCGGTCGAGATCACGCGTACCAATGCAGGTTGCCCGGAAGTCAGCGTCCCCGTCTTGTCGAACACGACTGTGTCGATGCGTGCGAGTCGCTCGAGCGCATCCGCCCGCGTTACCAGCAACCCGCTTCGTGCCAGCCGCATCGAAGCTGCCGCCACGGCAACCGGCGTGGCGAGCGACAACGCACAAGGACAGGTGACCACGAGAACTGCCAGCGCAGCGGGAAAGGCCCGCGCCGGGTCCACGAGCATCCAGGCAGCCGCTACTCCCGCTGCGAGCACGAGGATCACTGCAATGAAGACATTCGCCAGTCGATCCGCCGTACGCGCGACGGCCGGTCGCGTCGATTGTGCCCGCTCGAGCAGGGCGACGATCGAAGCGAGCGTCGAGCCGGCGCAGTCCTGGGCGGCGATCACCTGGATCGGCCCCTGCAGATTGAGTGACCCACCGAGCAGCGGCTCCCCGGATCGCTTGTGCCGCGGCGTCGACTCACCCGTCACCAGCGACTCATCGACGCGCGCCGTTCCGGTTTCGAGCCGCGAGTCCACCGGGATGACGCCGCCCTTGGGAATCGACAGGAGGTCGCCAGCCCGGATGAGGTCCACCGCGATGCGCTCGCTGGTGCCGTCCGCCCCGATGCGCGTGGCATGCGCCGGAAGCGAACGGCTCACGGCCTCGCCCAGCGAGAGGCTGCGCTGGCGGACGACCATCTCCACGTAGCGCCCGGCGCCCAGGAAGAAGATGAACATCGTCACCGAGTCGAAGTAGGTCTCGCCATGACCGCGGACGGTGTTGAAGACGCTGGCGGCGTAGGCAAGGCACAGAGCGAGCGCGACGGGTACGTCCATGCCGAGCGAGCGCTGCCTCAAATCGCGCAGGGCGCCGAGCAGGTAGGGGGCGCCGGAGTAGAAAAGAACCGGCGTCGTGATCAGCAGACCCGTGTAGCGCAGATAGCTCGCTATCGCGGGATCGATCGATTCCGGCGTGGCGACGTAGACGCCGAGCACGTACATCATCACCTGCATCATGCCGATGCCGGCGAGGCCGATGCGCTTCAGCGCCATGCGGCGCTCGCGCTGGAAATCCTGCGTCGAGCGTTCGCCGGCGAGCGGCAGTGGGCGAAAGCCGGCTTCCTGTACGGTGGCGAGAATGCCGGAGATCGTGGTTCGGGCGGGATCGAAGTCGACGCTGACGCGCGCGGTCGCTACGTTGACGGCGACCCGTTCGACGCCAGGCAGAGTGGAGACGGCCTTCTCGATGGAGCGGGAGCATGCGACGCAACGAATGCCCTGTGCGGCAAAGACGGCGCGAGCGCGCTCGCCCTGCTGCTGTACCCAGAACGCATCCGCCGTGGCGCTGATCGTGCTCATGGGTCAGTGCGCCAGTTGCCCGCTTGCCAAGGGTGCCGAGGCAGCGGCGGTCGGCGGCGCGGGCACGCCCGCGTCGAACGTCAGCCCATCGAGCTCGCCGCGATGCGTGGTGCGTAGCGCCCAATTCCCGTCCGCGTCCATGAGCTCGATGCGCCAGTTCGCTGAAGGCATTGCCGGACACTGGCCCACATAGCGGGCGCCGCGCGGCTCCGTCGTCTGCCGGCGGAACTCGATCTTCCGATCGAGCGAAGGCATCGTCGCGTGCGCCAGCATGAGGTGCAGCGTCTCCGGTGCCTGGCCGTGGGTGCTCAACCGAAGCGCACAAGTTCCACCTTCACGCAGGCCAGTCACGCTCGCGGAAACGCCCAGCTTCCCAGCCCGCATGCCACGGGAAAAATCCCGGTCGAGCTGAAACCCCTCCCAGTGATACTGCTCGGGCAGCTCGCTCTCCGGATGCAGCAGCGTCAGTCCAAGCGTCGCAAAGCTCGCCACCACCGCGATGGCCGGCAACGCCACCGCCAGCAGCAGGGCGGGATTGCGCAGCAAGGTCAGGGCTTTCGAGGACATCCGCTCATCACCGTGTCGGCGCCAGGAAGCGCGCCGAAGTGCTGGTCCGCAAGGTCGCATCGTCCGTGGCTTCGACGTGGAACGAGATGGTCTGGCCGCCTTCGGGCTCATACGCAGGCCGCCTCACCCGCAACGCCACGGGGAACACTTCGCCGCTCCCCACCTCGAACACCGCCGGCGCAGGATCCAGGCTCAACTCGCCCGCGCCATGCACGCTCACCGCGTAGCGGTGCGCCTGCTCCGTCTTGTTCAGGATCTTCACGTTGTAGACGTTCTCCACGAGCCCATCATCGAGCAGCCGGTAGAGCGCATTGCGATCCCGGCTCACGTCCACTTCGAGCGGCATGCGCCGCGCCAGCCCCACGGCAAAGAGCGTCACGAGGGCCAGCAGCATCACCGCATATATGGCGATGCGCGGCCTGAGCACTCGCGTAGGCTTGTGTTCCAGCGCATTCTGCGTCGTGTACCGGATCAGCCCGCGCGGATAACCCACTTTGTCCATG
>JBGAIL010000205.1:0-8251 GCA_044225565.1 Steroidobacteraceae bacterium
GCTCGACCGCATAGACGCATTGGCGCGCGAGGCTTCCATTCACGTCATCGCTCTGAAGGGCGCAGCGCTCTGCCGCCTGGGCCTTTACCCGCAGGGCGGGCGGCCGATGAGTGACATCGACCTGCTGACGAAGCCTGCAGATGCCCCCGCCGCTTGCACGGTGCTGGCGAAACTCGGCTACCGGCATGCCGGTGAAACGGCCCGACATCAGGTATTCGAGCCGTCCGATGCGGCCTCCGTCCGCGCGTTCGGCGAGCATATCGACCATCCGGTGAAGATAGAGCTGCATGTGCGGATCTCGGAGCATCTCCCGGTTCGGAAGGTGGACATCACTTCGCTCATCCCTGCAGGAGATGGCAAGCCAGGTCTGCGCTTTTATTCGTCACTGCCGGCTATGATGAATCACCTGTTACTGCACACGGCCGCCAACATGCGCGCACGCGCCATGCGAGGCATCCAGCTGCACGACATCGCCGTGGTCGGACGAAGGATGAGTCTTGCGGACTGGGATGCCCTCGCAGCACTCGACGGTGGAAACAGGCTCCCGTGGTGGGCATTACCGCCGCTTGCACTCGCGGCTCGATACTACCCCTCGGCGATCCCGGCTCACCCGATCGATGCAGCATTAACGGGATGCACTCTCTGGCTGCGCCGCGCCATGCGTGACCAGATCCTGACGGACGTCTCCTGGTCGAGACTCACCATCCAGGCCTTTCCCGGCATCGAATGGTGTGGATCGCCAGCCGAAGCACTGACATTCATTGCGAGGAGGGTCTTCCCGGATCGCGCGATGCGCCACGCGTTGCGGACCGTTGCGACCAGGCATGCCTACTCCACCGGAACGCCGTGGTATGGACTGTCGCACGGCCGGCGCATCCTGCGGTGGCTGTTCGCGACACCGCCGCGGGTTCAGGCGATCTATCCGGTTCGTGTGGCGCTCGGAGTTCAGTCGCCATGATCCCCTGCTGCGGCATCTCGCACGACCAGACATCGGTGCAACGCCATGAACTGCTCGCAGGTGCGATCCGCGTCGCATGCAAGCGCTCGCCGTTGTGCTTCCGTGGCGATACGCAGCCGCAGCACCTCGTCCTGTGCCAATGCGCGAATCGCTTCTGCAAGTGCTGGAGCATCGCCGACCGGTACGCAGGACGCCGCTTCCGGATCCCATTCCGCCATGTGTCCCACGACCGTTCCCGCGGTTGGGACTCCGCTGACGGCCGCTTCCAGCACCACCAACGGCCCCGCTTCGTGGCGAGACGAGATCACGTTGAGATGCGCACGCTCGATCAAGGGCCGCAGCTGGCGCTGCGGCACGAACCCATGGAACGTCACCCGGGGGCCGAGCCCAAGCTCCACGGCAAGGAGCTGCATCCGTCCCGCGAGGGTATCTTCACCAACCACATCCAGGTGAAAGCGTTCACCGCTCTTCATCAGCACAGCCATTGCGCGCAGCAGAGTGGACTGATCCTTCACGAGATTGAGACTGGCCACGTGCACGAGACGCAGTTCTTCATCGTCGGTCCTTCGGACCGGTGATCGGGGCGGCCAGGCATGCAGATCCACCCCGAGCGGCACGAGCTCCGCGCGGCGTCCGAGTTCGGCGATTCGCTGGATCATGGGAGCACTGGCTGCCGTGACGACCGTTGCGGTACGCAGCACGAAGGATTCGCGCATCCTTCCCTTCCAGTTCGAACGCCCGCCATACGCGATCCCGGGAAGGGCTTCGAGCTCACCGCCCGCATAGTGGATCGAGCTCGGAACATTCAGGAGCCTTGCAGAGCAGGTTGCCGCGAGCCCGCACGCACCGGACCAGATCGATTGCACGAGATCGAATCGACCCGACCTGTTCTCGCGGAGCACCGCTGCGATCGTCCGCGCTACCCTGGGCAGCCCCCCTCCGCCACCAATGTTGTGGATGTGGGCGCCCTCCAGCATCCAGCGAGCGGGGGAGCGCTCCTGCGCCAGTGCGAACACATGCACTTCATGCAGCGGCGCGAGCCTCCGCAAAAGCGACAGCAATGCCGGGATGACCCGCTGCTCGCCGGACCTGTCCACGCCGCCGGGCACGATCATCGCGATCTTCATATCGCCGCCTTGCGGATGCATGCATGAGCGACCGCGGAATCCTCGCCAGGCTGCAGGACACCCAGGACGCTTTCGACAGCGTCGCCGCGGATTACGACGGCCCCCGCGGCAACAACGAGGCGATCCGGGAGATGCGCCACGAGATGTGGCGCTGGCTGGACGCCAGTTTCCCTTCGCCTGCGCGCCTGATCGACCTGGGATGCGGCACCGGCCTCGACGCGGTCCGCATGGCCGGCCTCGGCCATGAAATCACGGCGCTCGACTGGTCGCCGCGGATGGTGGAGCGAACGCAGCACCGGGCGGCTGCGTCGGGATTGTCCGACCACGTAGTAGCACGGCACCTCGGTGCGCAGGACCTTCATCGGCTCGAAGGCGATTCCACATTCGACGGTGTGTACTCGAACCTCGGGCCGCTCAACTGTGCCCCCGATCTCGATGCGGTCTCCCGCGAATGCGCGAGGCTCCTCAAGCCCGGCGGCAGGCTCGTGTTCACCGTCATCGGACGAATCTGTCCCTGGGAGGTATTGCATTACGCACGCCTGCGTAGCTGGGGGCGCGTAGCCATCCGGTTCAGGCGCGGCATGGTGGCGGTCGGGTTGAACCGGCGCACCATCTGGACGCGATACTTCACGCCTCGCGAGTTCTACCGCGATTTTCAGAGCCTGTTCACGCTCGAGCACATGCGTGGCGTGTGTCTCTTTGCCCCACCACCTTATCTCGCTGCGGGGCGCGACCGTCATCGCCGGGGGCAAAAGCGACTCTGGCGAATCGACCAGTGCGCCGCCGGATGGCCGCTGTTGCGGGCGATGGGGGATCATTTCCTCATCGTCCTGCGTAAGCGCTGATCGCCGAGTAGGCCGTGGCGAGCTTCCTGCCGAGGGCGGGGAACGACAGCTCCGCCTCGAAATGCCTCCTTACCTGCCGTCGCAAGTCGTGGGTCGGACGCATGGCGAGGTCCACCAGGGCTTCCGCGAGGCTGGCCGAATCTCCGCAAGGCCAGAGCCGCCCCACGATCCCGTTCCCGGTGAGCGCCCTGAACGAGGGAATGTCCGTGACGGCGGGCGGAAGCCCGCAGGCCAGCGCCTCGATCAGCGAGTAGCCGCTCCCTTCCCGATGGCTGCCCAGCACGAAAAGATCGGCGGCGCGCATGAGGAGCTCGATGCGCTCGTGAGGCACGCACCCGAGCAGCCGGACCCGCCCGGACAGCCGTGAATCCTTTTCGATACAGGAGTGCACGCCGGCCAGCAAGGCACCCTTGCCGAAGCAGCACCACAGTTGCAAGCCAGGCAACCTGGAGGTCGCGGCGCTCACACCGCGGAGCACCGAGAGCGGATCCTTGTTTTCATCCAGGTGCCCCACCCACAGCACCGCGGGCTCACCCTCGAGGCCGGTGAGACGGCGTGCCTCGGTACGGTCGCCGTAGCCGAACCGGCTGGTCGACTCCGGGATCTCGAACAGGCGCGCCCGCTCTGGGATCAGTGATGCCTGGACGAACGGTTCCGCCTGCCCGCGCGCGCAGAAGGCGAACCCGCTCGCCACTGCGAGGCCCCGGCGCCAGTGGGGCCGTCGCCAGAAGCGCGGCAGGCGACTGGCATGATCCTGAACCAGGATCGGCAAAGCAGGTGCCGCTCGTGACAGTCGACGCAGCTCGCCTGAGAAGCCGAGGCCATGCACGTGCAGCGCGTCGGGCCCGATGTGCGACAGCAGGTCCTGAAACGCTCGCCACCCTGCACGCGTGGCATGCCGATGCCCGAAAGGCAGGAAGTGATAGTGAACTCCGTTGCGAACGAGCCGATCCTCGTAATCGCAAGCCTGGATGACCGAAACTCTCGTACCACCAGCCGCGGCAGCCTCTGCAACGTCGACCAGGGAAGGCCAAGCCTCGAGCAGTTCACGTGGCGCACGGCGCTGGGAATCCCTGAAGAACCCGATCTGCGCAACGTGGAGCTGCCGCACGTCGACGCGGCCGCTCACAGGCTCGAGACGCGCGGATCCCATAGCCTGACGAACCGCTTCGAAAAATCGAGCTCCCACGGCCGGTCGTAACGCCTGCTCCAATACCGCCACGATGCGAGCGCGCTCAGTATGGATTTCCCCCATCGCGGCGAGCGGATGTCCGTCACGGTCGGGAACCGGCAGCCCAGCACGGTCGTGAAATCCAGGATGCGCTGGCGCAGGCCTGCGCTGACCCAGGGTGCATTCTGATGGCACCAGTAATCCACCCATTGCGGCTCGGCCCATCCGTCGGCGGTGGTCGGAAACGGAATGGGACTTCCAGCGCCGTCACAAGGCACCGGCACTGGGCGCGCTCGCGCCGTCGCTCCGCCATGGCGCCGCGGCGGGAGCGGCGTGTAGATGTACAACATGATCTCCGTGGCTGGATGCATCCGTTTGATCGTCCGGATGAACTCGAACGTGCGCTCGGTCTCGCCCTCAGGATCCTGTGGGGGCGCGAGCATGAACGACAGCTCGGGAATCACGCCGTTGCTGCGACATTTCTCCACGACGGCGAGCGTTTGATCGGAGCGCGTTCCCTTGCGAACGTCGTGCAGCAGCTGATCGTTCGGCGACTCGGCCCCGATGTAGGCCATGCGCAGCCGGCTCTTGCGTACGAGCGCCCAGGAGCGCTCCGACAGGCCGAGGAGCGCATCGGAGCGCGCGAAACACCACCAGGGAAGGCCCAGGTCTGCGAGCACCTCCAGCAGCGGCACCATGTCGACCTCGCGGTCGAAGAAATTGTGATCGTAGAACTGGAGGGCATCGGCTCCGAAGCGATCCTTCAGGAAATGCAGGTCATCGCGAAGCCGCGCCGCGACGGGCAGCGCGGTCCTGCCCTGGAACATCGCGGCGACGCCGCAGAAGGTGCACCGGAACCGGCATCCCAGCGCCGCCTGGTAGGCGACGGTGCGGCGACCGAGATAAGTGCGCTTGAGGTATTGACCAGGGTCGCGCAGCAGGTGATAGGGCAAGGCTGCGGTGATCCCTGCCGCCGAGAAGGGCCTGTCGAGATTGTGTGCCACCCGCCCTTCGCGCCGCCAGGACAGCCCTGTGATCCGCGCAAACGCCTCAGGCCGGGCCTGCGCGCCCGAGTCATCGAGCAGGGCATCCATCAGTTCGCGAAGCGTCGCTTCACCTTGCCCGCGGATGGCGTAGTCGACGTAGTCGCTGCCGAGGGCTTCCTCCGGGCAGATCGTCGGGAAATGCCCTCCCCAGACGATCGGAGTTCCAGGAGCCGCTTTCCGGATGGCGCGCGACACCGCGATGGCCGATCGCAGCTGCGGCCCACCCATCACGCTGATGCCTATGGCATCGACGCCATCATCACGCGCCATGGCACTGGAGGTGGCGACGAATTCCCCATCGACGTTCCCGTCGATGATGCGGACGTCGTACCGGTCCTGAAGCGCGGCGGACAGATTCAGCACCGCGAGCGGAAATCGCGCTGTCCGGCTCGAGGCGATGGTGGGATTGATCAGCAGGATACGGTGGCGTCTCATGACCCGACTCCACTCAACGACGACGGCAAGGCACGAGGCTGCCAGTCGAGCCCTGCTTCACGGATGCGGGCCACCTTCAGTCTCGACACGAGAGGGCGGGCCAGGCATTTCGGGCGGCCATCGACCCAGACTCTGTCGCAACCGGCTTCACCGAATGCGGACGCATGGCGCGGATCGGAGTAGCTCACCTCTCCTCCGAGGAGCACCAACGAGATGTCGGCGCGCCCGGCGCGGCAAAGCGCCAGGTCTCGCGGAATGGCCACGATGTCGGCCAGCGTGCCAGCACGGAGTGCTCCGCGGTCGGCCAAACGGAGTATCCGGGAAGGATGCTCCGTCACCATCGCCTCGAGCTCCGCATCCTCGAGAGCCGAGCACTCGCGTGCCCGCTGAAGCTCTTCGAGCAGATCACGTGAGCCGCTCAAGCGCGAGTCACTCCCCAACGCAACGTGCCGGCGGTCCTTCAATGAACCGATATCCACCGTGCGGTCGAACAGGTGTAGATTCGAAGCGGGACACCACACCAGCCCAGCGCCGGCATTGAGCAGCCGCTCATGCTGCCCGGAAGTCAGGCCAGTGCCGTGCACGAGCACGGTGTTCGAAGCAAGGCATCCGATTGCATCGAGCCTTTCGAACTCGCATGTGGCCGCGGCGTCCGTGCCCTCAGCCGCATGGATGATCCAGGGATGACTGGGCGCGGTTTGTCTGAAGGACTGCAGGATGGCGTCCTCACCGTCCATCGCCAGCGAATGCGACCAGCCGAAGCGTGTCACGACGCGCACGGGAAACGAGTCCTCGAGCAGCGCGGGATGGAGCGGGTCGTGGTGCGCCACCGTGGTGACGCCACTCAACAGATTCTTGATGCCGCCGATGAGCAGCCGCTCCTCCCGGGGCACCGAGTGGTTCTCCACGAGCACCGCCTCGGTCCGCAGCCGCGGACGGATGTCGTCGATCCACTCGACGACATTGCCGTAGCGCGGGCGGTATTTCAGGCGCGGCAGGCCATTGAGCTGCAGATGATCGTGCGCGTTGATCAGCCCCGGTAGCACCCGGCCTCCACGCAGGTCGATGACGAGATCAGCGGGTCTCGGTGCGGCATCCAGGCTGGCGATGAGCCCGTGCTCCACCCGGATGCAGGTGCGCTGCCCGCTGGCGAGCGTTGCATTTTCGAGCGCGAGGCTGCGGCCGGAAGGTTTATGCATGGTGGAGCTTGCGTGCCCGGACAGCCAGCACGACGGGAAGGCCATGCCATCGGCGATAGAACGCATCTGCGCCTGCGAATCCTTCGTTCAACTCGAGTCCGACCCGGACTTCGCGCATCGCTTCGATCTCCAGGCCTGCCGCCCGCATCACCCGGTGGTGATCGGCCTTTTCATGGCGGTGGTGCAGCAGCGTGTGCCGCCGGTTCCGGGAATCGGTGAACGAGCGGGTCATGCCAGCCTGCGCGCCGTCGGGATGGAAATCGGAATACAGCAGCAGGCCGTCGGGCACGAGGATCCGCACGATCCCGCCGACCCAATCAGCCAGGCTGGAGGCATGCCCGACAGCGAGGCCGCTGACGACAGCGTCGAACGTGGCGGGACCGAAAGGCAGACACTCCATGTCCCCGCGCACGCGCGATCCCCCCTCGATGCGCTGAAGCATCGGCAGGGAAAGGTCCATGGCCACGACGTGCGAGGCACCACTCTGCCGTAGAAGGGCTGTATAACGGCCACTGCCACAGGCCAGATCGAGGGCCCGGGCTCCGTTCAGCGACGCCGCGGCCGGCCAGAGCTGCTGCATGGCGCGTTGCTCCGCGCGCATCAGCGGATTGTGGGGAACCGGCGGATAGCTTGCGGCCCACAGATCGTAGGCCTCGAGATTGGCGAGTGCACGACCCGCCTTCATGAGTTTTCTCCCCAGGCCGCGCCCGGCTCCCGCCACATCGAGCAGACACAACGCAGGCATTCCGCCTTTCGGCCTGCACGGATATCGCCGCGCGCCAGGCGCATCGCCGGGCCATCGATGGCGCGGCGCAGATCCGCACCGGCGCGGGCGCCCGGGGCCGGAATGAAAAAGCACGGCCGCAATTGCCCGTCCGCCTCGATCACCGCCGAAAACTCGGGTGCGTTGCACCTCACTTCTGGAAATGGGCCGAGACCGCACACGGCGGTGTAGTACTTCAGGATACGGCGCAGCTTTCGCGGGCTCTCCGCGATGAAGGCGGACTGGAAGTCGGCGACGCGCTCGACTTCCAGCGTTTCGAGCACCTCCCGGAATACGGCGAGATCCTCGGCGCGCAAGGCGATATCGCCGGCGAAGCCCTCGGGGACGTCGCGGCCGAAGGCGTGCGGGTTGCTGACGTCCGCGGCGAGAAACGAAACCTGGCGTGCGCCCAGCTCGCGGGCCAGATCGACGAATCCCGAGAGTTCGCGATAGTTCGCGCGCTGCACCGTGACGCGCACACCCACTTTCGAGCCCAGGCACGTGGCCGCTGCGATGCCTTCGCACACCTTGTCGAATGCATCGAGACCGCGAATGGCCGCATAAGTGGCCGCACACGTTCCATCCAGCGAAACGGTGACCGTGTCGAACAGCTCGCGAACGCGGCTCGAGTGCTTAGCCAGCGCAAGGCCGGAGGTGAGCAGCCAAAGCTCGAGCCCTTGCTCCTTCAGGCGCCGCGCGATCTGCAC
>JBGAIL010000206.1:0-9183 GCA_044225565.1 Steroidobacteraceae bacterium
ACATGGCGGCGCATCCGGGCTCGAACCTGCTGATCCTCTCCGACCGCGCCTCGAACGTGAACCGGCTCATCCGCATCATCCGCCGCATCGATCAGGAAGGCGACGCGGCGGTGGAGGTGGTGCCGCTGCAGAACGCCTCGGCCGCGGAAGTGTCGCGCATCATCAACGCGCTCTACCAGCAACAGGGCGCCGAAGGCGGCGCGCAGTCTTTCAAGATCGCGGCGGACGAGCGCTCGAACAGCATCCTGGTGAGCGGCGAGCAGGCGCAGCGCCTGCGCATCAAGACGCTCATCGCGCACCTCGACACGCCCATGGAGAACGGCGGCGACACTCAAGTGCGCTACCTCCGCTATGCGGACGCCGAGAAGATCGCTACCAAGCTCAAAGAGCAGATCACGGGCGTGGCGCAAGCGGCCGCGGCAGGGGGCGCTGCCGCGCAAGGCGGGCCAGCGGCCCAGGCCGACAAGAACGTGATCATCTGGGCAGATCCCGAGACGAATGCGCTCATCATCACCGCGCCGCCGAAGGCGATGCGCTCGCTCACTACCATCATCGACAAGCTCGACATCCGCCGCGCCTCGGTGCTCGTCGAGGCGATCATCGTCGAGGTGTCGCAGGACAAGAGCGCGGAGCTCGGCGTCAACTGGGCCGCGTTCGACAACTCCGACGATGCCCGCTTCCCGGCGGGTGGCTTCCTGAGCCCGGTCGGCGGTGGCACGCTCGTCGATCTGGTCAATGCGGCCGACAATCCGTCCAAGGCCGATCCGAGCAAGCTCCTCGGAACCACCATCGGCATCGGTCGCATCACCGATTCCGGCGTGAACTTCGGGGCCATGCTGCGCGCCCTGCGCGGTGACAGCGACAACAACGTCATCGCGACGCCTTCGACGCTCACCATGGACAACCAGGAGGCGAAGCTCGAGGTCGCCCAGGAAGTGCCGTTCGTCACGGGCCAGTACACCAACACCGGTGGCAACAACAACGGCAACGTCAACCCCTTCCAGACCATCCAGCGCGAGAAGGTCGGCACCATCCTCAAGGTGACGCCGCAGATCAGCGCCGACGACAGCGACACCGTGATGCTGAAAATCGAGCTCGAGAGCTCGAACATCGCGCAGAGCTCGCAGGGCGCCGTGGATCTCATCACCAACACCCGCACCGTCAACACCACCGTGATGATCGAAGACGGCGGCGTCGTGGTGCTCGGCGGTCTGATCTCGGACAACTCGACGCGTGGCGAGCAGCGCGTGCCCTTCCTCGGGCGCATCCCGCTCATCGGCCTCGCGTTCAAGACCCGCAACGGGCGCTCCACCAAGAGCAACCTGATGGTCTTCATCAAGCCGAAGATCCTGCGTGACGGCACGCAGATGGCCATCGAGACCAATTCGAAATACAACTACATGCGCGACGAGCAGAAAAAGACGCACCGGCGCGAGCTGCTGCCCATCCTGCCGGGCGTGCCGGAGCCGAAGCTGCCCGAAGCGCCGCCGATCCCGCCCGCGAGCTCCACTCCGAAGGCGCCCACCTCGAGCACCGACAAGGAGAAGGCCGCTAAAGAGACGGACGAGGCCGAGAAAACGGCTGAGCAGGCGGCGCCCGCCGAGACACCGAAGCAATGAGCAGCGCGGTCGTCACCGCGCCCGAGCTCACCGCCGCGGCCCGGCGGCTGCCTTTCGCCTTCGCCAAGCGCCACGGCGTGCTGGTGATGAAGATCGAGAACGGCGCGGCCGAATGTGCCTGCCGCGAGAACCCTTCCGCGCTGGCGCTGGCCGAGGTACGGCGGTACCTGCGCATGCCCATGAAGCTCGAGCGCGTGAACGAAGCCGCGTTCGACGCACTGCTGCGGCAGGCCTATGAAGCAGGCTCGGACGCCATGCAGGCGGCCGAAGGTCTGGACGATGCCACCGACCTAGCCCATCTCGCGCAGGAGCTGCCCGAGCAGGCCGATCTGCTCGAGAGCGAGGACGATGCGCCGATCATCCGCCTGATCAATGCGGTGCTCACGCAGGCCGTGAAGGAGAATGCCTCCGACATCCACGTGGAGCCCTTCGAGAACCGTCTGGTCATCCGCTTCCGTGTGGACGGCGTGCTGCGCGAGGTGTTGCAGTCCAAGCGCGCCGTCGCGCCCCTGGTCGTTTCCCGCATCAAGGTGATGTCGAAGCTCGACATCGCGGAGAAGCGCCTGCCCCAGGACGGGCGCATCTCGCTGCGCATCGCCGGCCGTGCCGTGGACGTTCGCGTGTCCACCATTCCTTCCGGCCACGGCGAGCGCGTGGTGCTGCGTCTGCTGGACAAGCAGGCCGGCCGTCTCGATCTCACCGCGCTCGGCATGGACCCGACCACCGAGAAGCTCATCGACGAGCTGATCCACAAGCCGCACGGCATCCTGCTGGTCACGGGCCCCACGGGCTCGGGCAAGACCACTACGCTGTATGCGGCGCTCGAGCGGCTGAACGACAACACCCGCAACATCATGACGGTCGAGGACCCGATCGAGTACTACATCGACGGCATCGGCCAGACGCAGGTGAACACCAAGGTCGAGATGACCTTTGCGCGCGGCCTGCGCGCCATCCTGCGCCAGGACCCCGACGTCGTGATGGTCGGTGAGATCCGTGACCTCGAGACCGCGCAGATCGCCGTACAGGCGAGCTTGACCGGCCACCTCGTGCTGTCCACGTTGCACACCAACACGGCGGTGGGCGCAGTCACGCGCCTGCGGGACATGGGCATCGAGCCGTTCCTGCTCTCCTCCAGCCTCATCGGTGTCATCGCCCAGCGCCTGGTGCGCGTGTTGAACGCGGACACCCGCCAGGGCTTCGAGGCCGGCGAGTATGAGCGCAGGCTGCTGAACATCGGGCCGGAAGAGCCCTCGCCCACGCTCTATCATCCGGGGCGCGATGCGGGCGGCGGCTATCGGGGACGCTCCGGCATCTACGAGCTGGTCATGGTCGACGACCAGATGCGCACCATGATCCACGACGGCGCCGCCGAACACGAGCTCGAGCGGTATGCTCGCACGCTCACGCCGTCCATCCGCGAGGACGGGCGCGCCAAGGTGCTGCGCGGCGAGACGACGATCGAAGAGGTATTGCGGGTCACTCGTGAAGACTGATTGACTGGGAAAAAGTCGCCTGCGGCGCTTTTTCCGGACCACGGCTTCGTTTCCGGCCGCAAAAAACGCGGTTTCTGCGGCCTGCTTCATGGGGGATTAGTTGGGCGCCTTCGAATACACCGCACTGGACTCGGCCGGCCGCGAGCGCAAGGGCATCCTCGAGGGCGACGGCGCTCGCCAGGTGAGGCAGCAGCTGCGCGAGCAGCAGCTGTTGCCCGTCACCGTCACCGAGGTGGCGCAGAAGGAGGCCAAGGCACAAGCCTCGTTCTCCTTCGGGCGCCGCGTCTCGCCGGCGGACCTTTCCCTCTTCACACGCCAGCTCGCCACGCTGGTGCGCGCCGGCCTGCCGCTCGAGGAATCCCTGCTCGCGGTTTCCCAGCAGACCGAGAAGCCTCGCGTGCAGAGCATCATCCTGGGGGTGCGCTCCCGAGTGATGGAAGGCCATACGCTCGCGGACGCCTTCACCGAGTTCCCGCGCGTGTTCCCCGAAATCTACCGGTCCACCGTATCGGCGGGCGAGCAGTCCGGTCATCTCGATGGGGTTCTCGAGCGCCTGGCGGACTACACCGAGGGGCGCGAGCAGATCCGCCAGAAGGTGCTCGGGGCGATGATCTACCCGATCGTCCTCACCATCATGTGCTTCGGCATCGTCTCGGGCCTGCTGGTGTACGTGGTGCCCAAGGTGGTGGAGGTGTTCGAGTCGAGCCGCGCCAAGCTGCCGTTCATCACCCGGGCGCTCATCGGAACCAGCGATTTCCTCCGTGAGCACGGCATCTGGCTGTTGTTGGGCATCGTGGCCGCCGTGGTGCTGTTCCTGCGGTGGCTGCGCAATCCGGCGGCCCGCAGGCGCTACCATCACTTCGTATTGCGGTTGCCAGTCATCGGCAAGCTGGCTCGCGGCTTCAACACTGCGCGGTTCACGCGCACGCTCAGCATCCTCACCGCGAGCGCCGTACCCGTGCTCGAGGCAATCGACCTGTCGATGTGGACGCCGTCAATGGAAGCGCGCAACGCGTGCGTGAAGGCGCGCCTGACGCTCACTGCAGTGAGCAAGCTGTTCTCCACTATTCACCTTTATTTCGAGCGGCGAGTCGAGCGGCGAGCTCGAGAACATGCTCGAGCGCGCAGCGATCAGCCAGGAGCGCGAGCTCGATGGCCTGCTGGCCGCCCTGGTCGGCCTGCTCGGCCCGCTGCTCATTATCGTGATGGGCGTCTTCGTCATGGGCATCGTTTTGCAATACCCGTGCCGATGAGATGAACCAGCTCATTCATTGAACTCTGCAACGGCGTCTCACTATTTTTTCCCATCTTCTTCCTGCGCGACACGTTCGGCGGAACATGAGCGAGAAGACCGAAGCGGATGAATTGACGACGAGGACGTCGACGAGCTGCTCGATGGCGGCGAGGACGTCGACCTCGACCGCGTCAACAAGGACCTCGACCTCGCCAATCGTCATGCCCGCGCAGCCGGAGATCCCGCATTTGCGCCGCCTCGAGCGGTTGCGCGAGGACAAACGCTTCGCCGAGCTGGTGAGCGAGGACTTCGACATCGAGGACCAGCCCGGCGTCTCGGGTGCGCCTCTCAATGGAAGTCGCGGGAGCGCGTCATCAGCTCCCGCAGCAGCGAAGTACGGTCGCTCAGATGATGGGCGATCACGTGCGTCACCCCGCTCTCCCTCTGCAGCTCGCCGTGCACCTCGAGCAGCCGTGACGCGACCAGCGGCCGGCGCTCCCGGTCACCGAGGCGTTGCCACACGATGACGTTCACCGGGCCGGTCTCGTCCTCCACCGTGACGAACGTGACGCCCTTGGCACTGCCCGGATGCTGACGCATGAGCACGATGCCGGCCACGATCACCCGGGTGCCGCCCGGCATGTACGCCAGATCCGCGGCGCGAGACCATCCCTCTTCCTCCAGCTGGTCGCGCAACAGCTTCATCGGATGTGTGCCGAGCGTGAGGCTGAGCGACCGATAGTCCGCCAGCACCGTCTCCCAAGGCGTAGGCGCATGCAGCAGCGGCGTGCCTTCCTCCCGGTCGCCGGGCTCGCAGGCCGCCGGCGCAAGCGGCAAAGGCTTCTCGGTGCCCGCCACTTCCCAGAACGCCTTGTGCCGATGCCCACTCAGGTCCGTGAGTGCGCCGGCGGCAGCCAGTGCTTCGAGATCGCCGCGATCGAGCGCAGCCCGCTCGGCGAGATCCTGCACGCTGGAATACGAACGCATGGCCCGCGCTTCGGGAATGCGCTGTGCGCCCGCCTTCGACAACGATTTCACCATGCAGAGCCCCAGGCGCAGCGCGGGCTCGCCGTCCAGGCGGCGTTCGAGGGTGCAGTGATACCTGCTATGCTCGACGCGCGCCGGCCGGACCTCGACTCCGTGGTCCCGCGCATCGCGCACGAGTTGCGCGGGTGCATAAAAGCCCATGGGCTGGCTGTTGAGCAGAGCGCAGGCGAAGGCAGCAGGCTCGTAGTACTTGAGCCACGCGGAGTCGTACACCAGCAGGGCGAAGCTTATCGCGTGCGCCTCAGGGAAGCCGTATTCGCCGAATCCTTCGATCTGCCTGAAGATGCGTTGCGCGAATTCCTCGCTGTATTCGCGCGCGCGCATGCCGTCGATCAGCTTGTCCCGGAACGTATTGATGCTGCCGTGCCGTTCCCAGCCTCCCATGGACCGGCGCAATGCATCAGCCTCTCCAGGCGTGAAACCCGCCGCCACGATCGCCAGCTCCATCACCTGCTCCTGGAAGATCGGCACGCCGAGCGTGCGCTTAAGAACCGCCTGCACCTCCGGCCGCGGATAGTCGACGAGACTGGGATCCTCCCGACGCTTGAGATAGGGATGCACCATATCGCCCTGGATCGGCCCGGGCCTCACGATGGCCACTTCGACCACGAGGTCGTAGAAAGTCTTGGGCTTGAGGCGCGGCAGCATCGACATCTGCGCGCGCGATTCCACCTGGAATACGCCGATGGTGTCGGCATCCTGGATCATGCGGTACACCGCGGGATCCTCGTTGGGCAGATGCCCCAGAGCGAGCCCTCCGGGAACGTAGCGGTCACGCCCGCGATAGTCGTTCACCAGCTCGAAGCCGCGACGCAGGGCCGACAGCATGCCCAGCCCGAGCACGTCCACCTTGAGCAGGCCGAGGTCGTTGAGGTCGTCCTTGTCCCATTGCACGACGGTGCGGTCCTTCATCGCAGCGTTCTCGATGGGCACCAGCTCGTCGATCGGGCCTTCGGAGATGACGAAGCCGCCCACGTGTTGGGACAGATGCCGCGGAAATCCCACGAGCTGTGGGGTGAGCTCGAAGATGTGCCGCACTGCAGGCCGATCCGGGTCCAGACCCAGTTCGCGGATACGCCGGCCCAGCTCCTTCATGTCATCCCACCATTGCAGCGCGCCTGCCAGAGAGTCGATCTCCTGTGGCTCGAATCCGAGAGCCCTGGCGAGATCTCGCAGAGCGCTGCGCGGGCGATAGCAGATCACCGTGGCGGCCAGCGCGGAGCGCTCGCGCCCGTATTTCTGGTAGATGTACTGGATGATCTCCTCGCGTCGCTCGTGCTCGAAGTCGATGTCGATGTCCGGAGGCTCGCCCCGCTCACCGCGCTCCTTCGAGATGAAGCGACCCGTGAGCAGCTTCATCTTTGCGGGATTCACAGCGGTGACCCCAAGGCAATAGCACACGACGGAATTCGCGGCCGAGCCGCGCCCCTGGCACAGGATTCTCAGCCGCTCCGCCTCTTTCACGATGTCGCGGACAGTGAGGAAATACGCTTCGTATCGCAGCTCGGCAATGAGCTGCAGCTCCTCTTCGATCGTCCCGCGGATATGCTCCGGCACGCCTTTCGGCCAGCGGCGGGCAGCACCCGATTCCGTGAGCTTGCGCAGATGCGTCGTCGGCGTCTCCCCCTCCGGCACCAGCTCCCGCGGATGTCCTTGACGCAGCTCGCCGAGATCGAACCGAGCAGCGCTCGGCGATGCACAGGGTCTCTTCCAGCAGACGGTGCGGATAAAGCTTTACCAGGCGCTCACGCTCGCGCAGATGGCGCTCGCCGTTCGGGTAAAGGCGCATGCCGGCCTTCGCGAGCGGAACGTTGAGCCGGATGGCGGTGACCGCATCCTGGAGCTTGCGGCGGGCACGCACGTGCATGTGCACGTCGCCGCTCGCGACCAGCGGCACCTCGAGGGAATGACCGATGCGCGAGAGTGCGGCGAGCTTGCGGTCGTCCGCGCCCCCGAGATGGCGCTCGACCGCAGTCCACAGCCGGCCGTCGAATCGACCTTTCAGCCAGTGGAGCTCGGATTCATCGGCCGGGAAGCGGGGGAGCCAGAGGATGAGGCAGCCTTCGAGCGAGCCCGCGACGTCCGGGCGCTCGAGCCGGTAGCTGCCCTTCTGCGCCGCACGACGCCCCCGGGTGATGAGGCGACAGAGGGATGCGTAAGCCCGCCTGTCCGCGGCCAGGGCGGCGAAGCGCAGCCCGCAGGCGAGCCGGAATTCGGCGCCGACGATGAGCTTGAGGGGGTTGCCGAGTTGCTTGAGTCTCGTGCGGGCACGCACCACCCCTGCGACGGAGCATTCGTCGGTGATCGCAAGCGCGGCATACCCCAGCTGGCACGCGCGGTCGACGAGCTCTTCAGGGCGGGAAGCACCCCGCAGGAAAGTGAAGTTGCTGAGGCAGTGCAGCTCGGCATAACCGGCCGTCGCGGAGCCGTTCATCGAAGCGAGCGCCCCGGGCAGCGGGCCGTCGGAGGCTCATCGGTCACGCACGAAGATTCAGATGCTCCCTTCTGCGTGCCGGCCCGCCGATTCGCTGGGTTGTGCCATCCGTAAGCGCCACCTGCTTGTCGCCATCCGTGTGCGCACCACGTCCGCGCCTCGCCGCACGCATTGCGTTCCCCGAATCCGCACCCGCCGGCCCGCTGCCCGCGGCACTCGCTTCTCAACCAAACATACCATGCAGGAACCAGCGATGGCTGCCCGTCCGCTCCCTGAAAATCCACAGCCGGACGGAACGTGCATCGACGGCCAGGTAATAATCCCTCTCGCCCTCGCCCCTCTCGAGGCGTTCCTTTTGGATCTGGCTGCAAAGCCGCACGGGCCCGCGATACCACGGCTTTCCCTCGCGCTCCGTGAGGCGCAGGGGCTCCGCGAACAGCCATAGCGGGCGGACGGACTCCGTGTGATATGGCACGGGCGAGGAGCGCGAAACGGACGGCTCCACTGCCAGTGAAGCGTTCTCCGGCCAGTGATCGTCTGCCACTTCGAGGCCATGGACCGCTTCTGCGGGCAGACGCGCACGCAGATGCTCGATGAGCTGCACGGCTTCGACTTCTGCCACCCCGCCATGCTCTCCGGGTTGCCATAGCGATTCGCAGATCTGGCTGCGCGGCACGATCACGCTCGTGCGCAGCTCGCAGGCGAGCGCCGGTTCGGGCAAAGCCATCTTCGATAATTTCTCGCCTAGCAGCATGCCGAGGCGCCGCGCATCCATTGCGGGCGCTGCCAACCTCAACACACAGGGAGTGGGCACTGCGTGGCGATGCCGGAAGCGGCATTCCACGACAGTGATCCCCGCCTGTCGCGCACGCAGGAAACGCTCCATGTCGTGCAGCAGAGGGTTGAGCGCATGCAGCAATGCCTCGCAGCTCTCTATTTCGCGGGGGAGATCGCGGATGCGCCGAAAGCGCTCGCGCGAAACGAATGTTGGCCGCGGGTCTGCCGTGCGACCCGTCAACCGATCGAGGCTCTTGAGTTGTGCAGCGCCGAAACGGCGTGCAAAACCCGTACGGGGAAGCCGCAACGCCTGTCCAATGGTGTACACACCAATCTTCGCCAGCCGCGTCACCGTGTCGGAAGACCAGCGCAGTGCACTCAGGGATAGCGGGGCGACGCTGCCCACCAGCCGTGCGTGATTCATGACCAGGGGTTCGTGCCCTGCCCGCGCACGCACCAGCGCTGCAAGAGGCGTGGATGCCACCGCCATGCGCGAGGGAATATGCTCGGAACGATACTCTTCGGCGAGCAGACGGCAGAGGTTGTCCACGCCCGAAAAGAGTTGCAGGCTGCCCC
>JBGAIL010000207.1:0-8355 GCA_044225565.1 Steroidobacteraceae bacterium
GGAGCTGAAGGCGGATCGTGCCTGGGTCACTGCGCAGACGCTTCACAAGGCGAGGCTGGTGCAGGAAGCGCTGCGGGCGCGCTGGGAGGGGCTGCTGGAGAAGCATCGGTGCGACGCGCACATCTATCTGGAGGTGGGCTCCCCGATTCCGCAGCGCAGGGGTCTCGAGGACACGCCGATGCCCAGGGCCCGACGCACCGGGGTGATCGCCACTGATCTGGGCTGGCCGGTGTTGAGTCTGCCGGTGAGTGCCGTGGAGGGTTTGGAGATACCCGTTTCGGCGCAGCTGATGGCCAGGCGCTGGCACGACCATCGGTTGCTCGCCTGGGGCATGGCCTGGCAGCAGCGGCATCCCGAGTTCGTTCGCAGAGTTCCGCCAGAGCCCAGGTTCACATGAGCTCACCAATGTCCGCGCGGAGGGCCATCAGGCCTGCGATGCGGTGAGCTCGAACGCCTGGACGTAAGCTGCTTTGACCGCGCCGAGGGCGCGCTCAGGATCGATGGTCGCAAGATCAGTCACGAACACTGTGTGCCGCTGCCGGAGATGGTCTCGCGATGCCTCGGCGTAGATCGCGCCATCATTGCATCGCTTAGGGCCCTGGTGCGACAGTTCTTCGTCGATAACCTGTTCTGAGCGCCCTAGCCGGTCGTTCGTTGCGGCCGCATACCCAATAGGCCTCCGCAGATCGCTCTTAGGGAGTATCGGCGCATCTGAAGGCCGGCCGTGACCCATCGCAAGCCCACGCCAGACAACAGAATGCCCGTCGAGGCCATCGCAGAGGCCTACGACCGATATCGCACGGAACTGCGCCAGTTCATGTCGCGCCGCGCGCGACTCGGCCGGGACGTCGACGATCTGGTGCAGGAGGTCTATGTGCAGCTGTTGCGCTTCCCGCCCGCAGAAGTGCTCCGAGAGCCCCAGTCCTATCTCTACAGGATTGCCTGGCATGTCGTGAATCGGGCGAACCAGCGGGCTCAGCAGGAGGCTTCACCGTACGACCCTGCGGCGCTGGAACGGCTGACCGTCGGTATGAGCCGCTTCCGGGCCGGCGATGCCTCGGAGCGCCTCATCGCCGACCAGCAACTCGCGGGCGCGCTGGCGCAGCTTCCGCGGACCTGCCAGGCCGCCATCATCCTCTTCAAGCGGGACGGATTGTCGTACAAGGAGATCGCCGCGGAGCTCGGTATATCGGTCCACACGGTGAAGAAGCACATCGCGCGGGCGATCCTGCACTTCAAGAGCTGCTCGAAGGAATCGACATCATGAGACGGTACGACCCCGCGGATGGAGGGCCGGACGCCGAGGCGGCGGACTGGCTGGTGCGGCTCGCGGACGAGGACGCTGGCGCCGAGGATCCGGACCTGCACGGCGCGTTTCTGGCCTGGCTGACGCAGTCGCCGCGGCACGTCAAAGCCTTCCTCGAGGCGAGCGAGGCCTTTCGATCGCTGGATGGGCTCGACCCCCAGCGCCGCATCGACGTTCGTCGACTGGTGGAGGGGCAGGGAGCGGATGTCATTCCGTTGCGGGAGGGCGCCGAGCTCGGTCGGCAGGAGCCGGCCGCCGCTCCCACGGCGATGACCACGGGCCGCCGTGCATCCTTCCGGCGGCGCGTGGCGATGTCCGTGGCCGCGACTGTCGCGGTTTGCACGGTGCTGCTCGCCTGGAGCCTGCTGACTCCCAGCACTTATCGGACCGCGGTAGGGGAGCAGCGGACGTTCAAGCTGGATGACGGCTCGATGCTCTACCTCAATACCCAGTCCGAGGTGCAGGTGCAATTCTCGTCGCACTTGCGGGAGGTGCGGTTGTTGGAAGGCGAGGGCCTCTTCGCCGTGGAGCACGATCCCGATCGGCCATTCGTCGTCAGCACCGAGGGGGCGACCATTCGCGCGCTCGGGACCCGGTTCAACGTCTACGAGCGCGGGGCATCGACGAAGGTGTCCGTCGTCGAAGGGCTCGTGCAGGTGGCCGCGGCGCAGGGCTCGATGAGGCTCGCGGCGGGAGAGGAGGCGGACATCGTCGATGGGCGAGTCGCCAAGGCTCATCCCGTGGAGCCGGCCGACGTCGTTGCCTGGCGTGAGCGCCGCCTGGTGTTTCGCGAAGCTCCGCTGGGGGCAGTGGCGGCAGAGTTCAATCGCTATAACAAGAAGCAGATCCGGTTGCAGGGGGATGGAGTGCGCGATCTCCAGCTCACCGGGGTGTTCAGCGCAGATCATCCGCAGTCCGTCGTGCTCTATCTGACGAAGGACCCAACGCTCGAGGTCGAAGAAGGAGGGGACGCGTGGGTGATTCGCAGACGATAGCGAAATCGCCGGCCGGCATACCCAATCGCCGCGATCAGGCCGCTCTTAGTGGTGAACCGCGCACGTGGTAGCCGCGGACCTCGGGGAGACCGGTGATGAGATCATGGCATCAGGCTTGGCTGGGAAGCGTCGTGTTGTTCACGGGCACGACGGCGCACGCTGCGCAGGACGCACCTCCCACGCAGTTAACCGTGGCAGGCGCCGTGAGATCGGCAATGACGATGGCCAGCGGGGCGCCGGTGGAGCTCAACATCGAAGCGCAGCCGATCGGAGATGCGCTCAACGAGTTCGGCCGGCAGACCGGGCTGCACGTGGTGCTGTATTCCGCGCTGGGCAAGGGGCTGCACTCGCCGCGCCTCGTCGGCTCGTACACGGTGAGCGCCGCGCTCGCGAGGTTGCTCGAGAACAGCGGGCTGCGCTACGAGCCGCTCGACGACAGGACGGTGGCGATCCTGCCGTTGTCGGGGGCAACTGCCGAGAATGCCGATGATGCCGCAACGGAGTATCCGCCTGCGCGTCCCGCCGGCGGCGCGGAGGCCGGTGAGCGATTGAGGCTTGCACAGGCTCCGACGCAGAGCGCGGCCCAGACTGGAGAGGCATCTCTCGAAGAGGTGGTCGTGACCTCGAAAGTCGTCTTCACGCAGAACGACGCCTTCGGCGCCACCAAGATGGGCCTCGCGGTGAAGGATACGCCGCAGACGGTGATGGTCGTGACGTCCGACATGATGGATTTCTCGGGCATGAGGTCGTTCAACGATTTCTACAAGCTCGACGCCTCGGGCGGCCCGGATCACACGACCGACGGATACCCTCGGAACTACTATCGAGGCTTCCGCCAGCAGGGCAACAATGCGATCCGCGTCGACGGGTTCCGCATGCCCGGGAACATCGACCTGGACCTCGCCACCTTCGACCGCTTCGAGGTGATCAAGGGGCCGACTTCCACGCTGTATGGACAGAACTCCATCGCGGGGACGCTCAATGCGGTCTCCAAGGTCCCGCAGCAGCGCTTCGGCACCGATCTGCGCCTCGAGGCTGGGGAGTTCGGCGACTACCGGCTCGATGCGGACGTCACGGGAAGCCTCGCGGGCCAGGATGCCTGGTCTTACCGGCTCATCGGTGCCTATCAGGACGGGGACACGTTCTTCGACTTCAGCGGCGAGAGACGCAAGCTGCTCTCGGCTTCCCTGCAGTACGCGCCGAGCGATGCGACCCGTTTCATCCTGGCGACGACGTATCAGAAGAATCGCATCACCATGCAGTGGGGCTCACCCTTGCAGTTGGCCGGGAACGGAACTGCGGACGCGGCGGAGCGCGCGCGGACCGAAGGTCTGAAGATCCCCGATGTGCCGCGCTCGCGCTATTACGGCATGCCGTGGAACTACGCAGATACGGAGGCGATGTTCGTGCGGCTTCAGGGCGAGCACACCTTCGGGAACGACTGGAAACTCCGCGCGCACGCTCAGTACAGCGATCTCACCCGCCAGGGGCAGCGGTTCAGCCCCACGGGCCCTTACGATCAGGATGGGTTCGCCTACTGGGTTGCGATGTACGGCAACGACGAGCAGTCGGGGCTCTACGGTGGCGAAATCAATCTGTTCGGCACCGTGGAAGCCCTCGGCCGGGAGCACACGTTGTTCTTCGGCGTGGATCACAGCGAGATCCGCAAGGACCAGTTGAACGGCTACGAGGATGTGTCATTCGGTTATGAGGATTCGGCGTTCAATATATTCGCGCCGGATTACACGGCGTTCCAGCCGCACGCCAGCGTGCGGGAGTTCTCCGGGAGGGACGACTACGGCGAGCGCAGCGAGCTGTCGGGCGCGACGGTGCAGGCGATTCTGAATCCAGCGGATAAAGTGCGCGTCCTGATCGGTGGGCGCTATTCCAGGGATACGCTGTTCTCGCGCATCCGGGAGGGCGCCGTGCCGGGCGGTAGCAGCGGCCCCTATACCACCATCGCGGACGTCGACTTCGAAGAGCTCGTGTATCAGGCCGGGCTGACATACGAGCTGACGCCCGCCCTCAACCTGTACGCGAGCTATGGCGAGACCTTCGACCCCAAGACGGACCGCGTATTCGTCGAGGACGACCCGGCGGGGCGACTCATCGCGCCCGAGAAGGGACTGAACTACGAGATCGGGCTCAAGGGTGGGCCGTCGCGCGAGCTGTCCTTCGGCCTGGCGCTGTTTCAGATGGAGCGTACCAACATCTCCCAAGCGGACGTTCTCCATCCTGGTTACTCCGTGGCCATCGGTACGCAGCGAAGTCGAGGCGTGGAGCTCACGACTCAGGGGCGCGTGACGCCGGCGTTCAACGTCTTCGCTTCCGTGGCCTACCTGGATGCGCAGTTCACGGAGGGAGAGTACGCGGGGCTGCAGCCGGCCAATGCGCCCAAGTTCGGCGCGTCGGTCTTCGGCAGCTACGAGATCCTGAACGGGGGGTTGAAAGGCCTGGGATTCGGATTCGGGGTGGTGCACAAGTCGGGTCGCACGACTTTCGATCAGGGCTGGTCTGCAGCCCCGGCACGGCCCGTCAACTTCGACTTCGGCAGCTTCACCGAGGTCGACGGCCGCATCTTCTACTCTCGAGACCGCTGGATGTACGCGCTGGAGGCCACCAATCTGTTCGACGAGAAGTACTACTCCTCGGCTTTCACGTATCTCAGGACCGGTGTGGAGGTCAACCCGCCCCGCATGCTCCGGGCGAGCTTGCGCTACCGGTTTTGAGCTCGTGAGGCACAGTCATCTCGCGCGGCTCGCAATACTGCCTGCGCTGCTCGTCGTGGCTGCCGCATCGGCGGTGGCGCAAATTGCGGAACCCGCGAGAAGTGCGCGCCTGATCGCGCTGGAAGCGGCGGTTGCCGCCGGGGACGAGCAAGCCGTGGACGGCTTCTGGGCTGAGATCGAGCGCGCTCACACGCCGATGATCGAGCTCCCGGAATCCGATCCGCAATCCATGCAGGTCACCTTCCTCTGGCGCGCGCAGGAGGGGCAGAGCGAGGCGAACGTCCACGTCTCCGGCTATTTCCTGGTTCCGCTGGAGGGGAGGCTGCGCATCGAGAAGCTGCAGCGCCTGGCGGATACCGATGTTTGGTACCGCACGTACCGCATGCCGCGATCCGCACTGTCCAGCTATTCGCTGGGCGCGCCTCAAGGGCTGGTTCCGGATCAGCGGGCACATCGGCGCGCCACCCACGACGGCGTCGTCTTCGAGTTCTTCACCGGTCCGCGGAACCCGAGACGATATGAGCTCGATGAGGGCGAGAGAGTCTACCCGGTGAGCTACTTCCGCGGCCCGGCGGCGCCGGAGGACCGATGCTCCGACGCGCGGGATGACGTTGCTCGCGGTCGAGTCGAAACCTTCGAGATCGAAAGCCGGGTGCTGGGAAATCGACGCAAGATTTCCGTCTACACGCCCCCCGGGTACGCTCGGCTGCGCAGCGCCCGGATCTTTTGCTGCTCTTCGATCGCGAGAGCTATCTGAGCGCGGTGCCCACGCCCACGATACTCGACAACATGCAGAAAGACGGGATTCTGCGACCGATCGCGGTGGTGTTCGTGAGCCCGCTGGATCAGGCCATGCGGAACAACCGCGACGCCGAGCTGCCGCCCAACGCCCGGTTCCAGAGGTTCCTGCGCGAAGAGCTGATGCCTTGGGTGCGGGATCGCTACCGTGTGACTCGTGACCCGCGTCGCAGCGTCGTCGCCGGTTCGAGCTATGGCGGGATTGCCTCGAGCTACACCGCTTTCACCAACCCCGATCTCTTCGGCAACGCGCTGTCGCAGTCGGGCTCCTACTGGTGGTGGCCGCAGGCCACGGAGCACATGACTCTCGAGGAACAGCGTCGCCGCTGGGGCGAGGTCGGGTGGGCGTTGACGCTGGTCGCCGAAGCCCCGCGCAAGCCCGTGCGGATCTACCAGGATGTCGGGCTGTGGGAGATCCCGGACAGCATGGTCATGACGAATCGCGCCTTCCACGCCGTGCTGCGAGCGAAGGGATACGAGACGATCTATCGGGAATACGTCGGCGGCCACGACTACATTGCCTGGCGATTCACGCTGCAGGAAGGGCTGATCGCGCTGCTCGGCCGCGATCCGCCGTCGCATCTGCTTCCTTGAATGCGCTGCCCTGCCTGCTCTGCGCCCTGGGATTGGCCGCGCATCTGGCTGAGGCCGCGAGCGGCGCGTCGCTGGTGGGCGAGCTGGACGACGCTGGCCACATGGAGTCGATCATCGACCTGGGTTACCGCTTGCTGGAGCAAGGCACGCCGGTTGAGTTTCACGTCGCGCCGGAGGCCGGACACAGTGGGCCTCGTGCGAGGGCTCCGGAGAAGGTATTCGAATTCCTCGAGCGGATGTTGAGGGCGCGCTAGCCGACTGCCACTGCAGGATGGACTGATCCCCCTGCTCGGGCGACATCAGTGCTTATATTTTTTCTACAACGTACCCACAACAAAACTCGCTAGCCGGCGAGTTCAAGGCCTGCTACTAATCGGCGGCAGCAGCGTCTGGCGCGGCCACCGTCATCGATCTCATGGGCAGGTTGAATATGATTCTTGACACGCACCGCCTCACCTCCTCGATGGTCGGAGCGGTAGTGCTGATCCTCGCTCCGCTCTCCGCCGTCCGCGCCGACACCTTCGACCTCGTGCGCGACCGCGTCCACGACACTATGGTGGCAGAGAATCTGCCCTCGGTCGTCGTCGGAGTGGCCCGCAACGGCAAGATTCTCTGGGAAGAAGGCTTCGGTTGGGCCGATCGCGAGAAGCGGATCCCGGCCACGCCGCATACCCTCTACGCGCTCGCTTCGCTCACCAAGCCGATGACCACCACTGCCCTGATGGTGCTGGTGGAGCAGGGGAAGGTAAGCCTGGACCGTCCCGCGAACGACTATCTCGGCGAGCACAAGCTCATCGCACACGTTGGCGATGCGCGCGAGGCGACGATCCGTCACCTGGCCACGCACACTTCGGGGTTGCCGATGCACTGTCAGACCTTCAACGAAGGGGAGCGCATGCAGCGTCCCCCGCTGGAGGAGAGTCTGCGCCGGTACGGGCATCTGATGACGCCGCCGGGCGAGACGTACGTCTATTCGAATTTCGGCTACGGCGTGCTCGAGTACGTGATCGAGCGCGTTTCGGGCAAGCCGTACGGCGAGTTCATGCAGGAGGAAGTCTTCCGGCCGCTCGGCATGCGCGAGAGCTCGATCAATCGCCAGCCCGGTTCCACGAATCAGGTGGCGGAGCGTTACTCCCGCGTGGGTGCCAAGGTGCGCTTCTACGACCTGGACACTCGGGGCGCGGCGGCCGGCTACTCGAGCGCGCGCGACCTGCTGCGTTTCGGGATGTTCAACCTGAAGACGCCAATGGCGGATCAGAAGGCGATTCTCTCGCCCGCCTCTCTGGACGAGATGCACCGCGCATCGGTGCAGGGTGGCGGCCCCACCGGGGCCTGGCGAGATGTCGGCGTGGGATGGCTGCGGCAGGACGAATACTTCGGCACGGCCGCGGCAGTAGTCAATGGAGGCAACATGTCGGGCACCTCCTCAATCCTGACATTGTTGCCGAAGTACGGGGTGGCCGTGGTCGTTCTGGCCAACACGACGCGCGCAGGCCTGATGCCGATCGAGACCGAAGTGCTGCGCGCCGTGGTTCCGGAGGCGCTGCGGGAGCATCTGAAGCCGAAGCTCGATGCGGGATTGATCGGCTGCTGGGGCGGTGATATCCAGACCTACGCGGGCCCGATCGCGGCGCAGCTACACATCGAAGACGATGGCCGCGTGCGGATGCGGGTGGGCGCGGGCGAGTTCCGCGAGGTAACGAACATCGAGCTGGGATCGAACGGGAACCGCCTCTGGATCCGGGATGTGCCGGGGGATGTACGGACGGATGATGCGGCGCGGCAACCCTATTGGCTGGACTTCGATCTGTGGCGGCGTGGGGAAGCCTTGGCCGGGTCGGTTGGCGCCATGGCCCGCCCGCTGCCGGATCAGGATGACAACGTGATGTCTTACTGGGTCGAGCTGAAAAAGAGTGTGATCAAATGCGGCGAC
>JBGAIL010000208.1:0-7924 GCA_044225565.1 Steroidobacteraceae bacterium
ACCGCTTCGATGCCGTCGAACTTCCGGCGCAGCTTGAAGTTGACCACGCCGCCCACGGCGTTCGCGCCATAGATGGCCGACGAGCCGCTCTTCAGGATCTCCACGCTCTCGATCGCCTCTTCCGGGATCGCGCCGACATCGGCGATGCCGTCCTCGCCACCGGCGCGCCGCCCGTTGATCAGCACCAGTGTGTAGGCGCTGCCGAGGCCACGAAGGTTGAGCGAGGATTCGCCGCCGCCATAGAAATCGTTGGTCGGCGTGCCGTTGCGGCCGCTGAATGCGGGCTTCGAGCGCAGGTAGTCCGCGATGGTCTCGCCGGCGCTGCTGCGGAACTGCTCGGCCGAGAAGGTTTCGATGGGGATGGCGTTCTTCGCCGCCTCGCCCACGGCCTGCGCAATGTTCGAGCCGGTGACGATCACTTCCTCGAGAGGCGCGCTCTCGGGCTCCGGCCCCGCGGTGGAGGAAACTTCGGCCTGCCCGGCGCTCGCCAGCGTGAGCGCGCCGGGGAGGGGCCGGATGGCGACCGTGGTGGGATCCACGACGTCGTAGCCGAGGTGCGTGCCCGCGAGCAGCTGGCTCAAAGCTTCGGACGCGGAGAATTGCCCCGCGACGCGCGAGGATTCCCGTCCGTCCAGCAGCTTCGCCGGGCTGGTCACCTGTACACCCGACTGGTGTGAGAACTCGAGCAGCGCGCGGGAGAGCGGCTGCGCAGCGATGTCGAAAGTGAGCGTGGCGGAAAGCGTGGCGCCGGCTGGAGGCGCCGCGGTGGCGGATGCCATCGGCAGCCCCGGGAGCAGGGTGGCCCAAACGAGAGCGTGCGTGGCCCGGGCGAGCAGCGGCATGGTTTCGGATCCCGTGGTGTCCTTTTGGTACTAGACGAAGAGCCCGCCGATTCTTGAAGGCCGCCGCCGTCCGCGCGCAGACTTCCAGAATAGCGCCCCAGTTCGTCTTGATAGGAGCCATGACCGCAAAATCCGCAGAGCGCGCCGGCGAGGCGGCCGCCCCCGTGCTGGAGGGCGCCGCCGCGCGCGCCGACCTCATGGCCCGGCTCTTCCAGGAGCACAACGAGAGCCTCATCCGTTTCCTCACCATGCGGCTGCGCTCCCGGCAGGAGGCGCACGAGGTGGCCCAGGAAGCCTATGTGCGCCTGCTCAGCCTGCACGAGCCCGGTGCGGTGAGCTATGTGCGGGCGTTTCTCTTCAAGACGGCTGCGAATCTGGCGGTGGATCGGCTGAGGCGCGAGCAGGTTCACGCGCGCGCCACGAGCCTGCCGTCGTTTCACGAGTTCATGGACCCTCTCACGCCGGAGCGGCGCGTCGCCGCGAAGCAGGAAGTGCAGCTGCTCGCGCGGCTGGTGGACGAGCTGCCGCCGAAATGCCGCCAGGCCTTCGTCCTGAACCGGTTCCACGGCATGGAGCTGCCGGCCATCGCGAGCGAGATGGGCATCTCGGAGCGCATGGTGCGCTCCTACGTCGTGCGCGCGCTGCTTTATTGCCGCGCGCGGCGGGAGTCCGGAAGCAAGGATGGCCATGAATAGTCCGGCACGCATCGAAATCGAGACGGACCCGGTCGCCCGGGCGGCGGCGGAGTGGCTCACGCGCCTGCAGGATCCCAACGTGCCGCTCGATACCGTCGCAGGCTGGCAGGCCTGGATGAACGCCGATGCGCGGCACGCGGAAGCATTCGGGCAGATCGAGGACCTGTGGAGGGACTTCGCGGCGCTGCCGTGCCCTGAGACGGTTCCCGCGAAGGCGATGGCTGCGGATGGATACGACGCCTCCATGTCCATCGGCCGTTGGAAAGCTCGCGCGGGACGCATCCGCGCGGCGCGGTTGGCGTTGGCGGCTTCGCTGGCCGCCATCTCGCTCGTCGGCATGGCTCTGTGGCAGCCGTGGAAGGCGTTCGGCGGTGAAATGCTGCAAACGGGGATTGGCCAGAATCGCACGGTCATGTTGCAGGATGGGTCGAGCGTCGTGCTCGGCGGCGACTCGAAAGTCCGCCTGTCGTTTTCCGCGAAGGCGCGGGAGCTCACGCTGGTCCGCGGCGAAGCCTTCTTCGACGTCGCCAGAGACAAGCTGCGCCCGTTCTCCGTGCAGGCGGGCCCGACGCGCGTGGTCGCCATCGGCACGCAATTCAACGTGCGCCGCAACGACGACGACCGTGTCGTCGTCTCCGTGGTCGAGGGCGAGATCCTCGTTCTCGGTGCCGGGCGTGCAAAGGTGCATGAGTCGCTGTCGGCGGGCAGCCGGGCGACGTTGGGAGGTGCAGGGCGGGAGCCGGCGCGGACCGAGCGAGTCGTCTCGACGGACGCCACGGCGTGGCGCTCGGGCCGGCTGGCGTTCGAGAGCGAGCCGCTGCGCTACGTCGTGGAAGACGTGAACCGCTACTCGGCGCGACCCATCGAACTCGCCGACGAGCGCATCGGCGACCTGCTGATCACCGGCACGGTGCGGGACGACAACATTTCCGCCTGGCTCGCGAGCCTGGAGCCGGCCTTCGGCATCCGCGTCGTCGAGGAGCCGGAACGCGTAGTGCTGGAAATCCGGCCTTGAGAGATCCCGCTGGCGTCGCATTGGCGCTGTTCCTGGCGAGCGCGCAAGCCATGGCGCAGATGCCCGACACGGCGGTCAGCATAGGCACGAGTACGCGCCTCTACTCGCGCGTTCTCGGCGCCGTTCCCGCTCCCGCACTCATGACGCCGGATGAGGGCGCGTCCGCGAAGAACCTGCCTCGCTTTCCCGTCCGCTTACGGAGCCATTTCGCCTACGCCGCAGCAGCAGCTTGTTCAGCGACGCACACGCTCATCGTCGTCGCCATTCCCAACAAGCGATCGCCGCCCACCGACGTGCCCGAGGACGTTGCGGACGGCACCGGCGGCGACGCCTTCCTCGATTTCATCGTGAAAGTCGCCCTGGCGAAGCGAACCACGCGCAGCATGAAGACGCACTGCTCACGCGGCCTGAGGCATTCCGTGCGCACATCGCCGCCGCGACTTCGGCTGGAGTCGCGAACGATGCCGCAGCGGGAGAGCCATTACTTCTACATGAGCGCGGGCGACGACGAGCCGGGAATTCGCGCCTCGGTCGGGAAGATGGCAGGCGTGATCGCAAAAGCGCCGCCGGGGCTCGAATGGCACGAAGAGTACCTGCCCGGGGAAGATCACGGCTCCACGCCTTACGTCACGCTGTACCACGGGTTGCGGGGGTTCTTCGCGAATTGGAATCCGACGGCGCTCATCGAAGCCGGGGGACTGCCGGGATGCGCATTGCCTGTCGCGCGAGCATGGCTACGCGATCTCACCAGGCGCCATCGTTTACTACGACCTTGGTCACGCGCTGCTCGACAAGGCGCGCAACGAGACTGAGCGGCAAACCAGACCGTCCCTCGAGGCCGCCGCGCGGATATTCGAACGCGGCGTGCAGGCCTTTCCCCGCAACCGCTATCTGTACGAAGGCCTGGGCGATGCGCTCGAAGCATCCGGACGCCGCCGGGAAGCTCTGGCGGCCATGAAGAACGCGTATGAAGCTGGTCGCGCGACGCTCGAGCCGGAAGAGCGCGAGGCGCTGGAGCAGAGGATCAAGGAACTGGAACGAGGCGATGCCGCTGTGTCGCGCGACGAGCCTCCGCTTAGGTCGCGCTCACCGCCGGTGCCGGCGATGACGATTTCAAGCTCCCGCCGCTCGCGCCTCCACCACCCGGCGCACTGAGCGCCCGCGGTCGATTGGGCGCGCACGCATGCGCAGCCGATCGACGCACTGGAGCCGGGCGCCCCGAGGGCCGACCTGCAGGGTCTGAAAGCCATCGTCGGCGATGCGCGCATCGTCGCGTTCGGTGAGGGCATGCACGAGACCCACGAGTACTTTGCGTTCCGCAACCGCTTGTTCGAGTTCCTCGTGGAGGAGATGGGCTTCACCGCCATCGGCCTCGAGACCGGCTATTCCGAATCCGTGGCGGCGGACGACTACGTGCTGGGTCGTGCGGAGGCGAGCGATGCCGCCTGCACGAGCGTGTTCTCCTGGTCCGATGCGCCGATCCTCGAGAAACCAGCAGCTGCTGGACTGGATGCGTGCCTACAACGCGCGACCCACCACGCCCGCTTCGCCTCTATGGGCTCGACCTTACCGGTGGCCGCAGCGGCGGCGTGTTTCCCGAATCCCGCAAGGCGCTGGACGATGTGCTCACCTATATCGCACGGGTCGACGCGCCTCTCGCAGGCAATCTGAAGCATCGACTCATCCCGTTGTTGCCGAGCTTCAGCACGGTGCGCTATCCCTCCCTGCCGCAGGCTCGTCGTGATGCGATCACGGGCGCCATCAGCGATGCCATCGGCGCCTTCGAGCGCCAGCACGTGGAATGGGTCGCCGCCACTTCGCGATTGGAGTATCACCGGGCCTACCAGCATGCCGTGGTCGCGCGTCAGCTGGACATGCAGTTTCGTGCGTCCACCCCCGAAGACACCCAGTCTCACCGGGACGCCGCGATGGCCCACAATGCGGTGTGGGCCCTTCAGCAGCAGGGCGCGCAGGGCAGGCTGCTGGTGTTCGCCTATAACGGACACGTGCGCAAGAGCGCGACGGCCTCCGGCTTCTCGTCGCTGGGCACGTATCTCGACGACCTCGTCGGAGCGCAGCTGGTGGTCATCGGCTCGCTGTACAACCAGGGAGCGATGGGTACGGCCGGCGGCGAGACGTGGCCGCTGCCGCTTTCCGACCCCGGCACCCTGAATGCCGCGCTGCGCGCCGGGGCCGGCCGGCCGAATTTCTACCTGGATCTGCACCGGCTGCCGGCCCAGGGTCCGCTCGCGAAGTGGGTGGACGAGGGCCAGCCCCTGCGGGGGGACTATTTCGAAGGCCGCCCCCGCGCGTCGTTCGACGCCATCGTTTTCATCGATACGCTCGGCCCGTCGCACCCCTTGCGCTGACCGGCAGGCGGGTCGGGCTGCCGTCTGCGTTATACCTCGTATACAGTCAGCAGCTCACAGATGGGCACTTCATCCACACGGGCGGAAGGGACCGCCCCCGGCATTTGCAGCCCCGGCAGCACCGCCGGGGTCGTGGAGGCCCTTTCGCGCCGTTTCCGGCAGCCCCTGCGGCGCTACTTCGAGAAGCGCATCGGCCATCACGCCGAGACGGAGGATCTGGTGCAGGAGGTGTTCCTGCGCCTCGCCCGGGGCGGGGATCTCGGGTCCATGGAGCGCATCGACGCCTATCTCTTCACCACCGCGGCGAATTTGCTGCGGGACCGGCACCGGCGCCTTTCCGCCCGCGATTCCGATGCGCACGAGCCTTACGACGAGGTCATCCACGGCTCGGCGCTCGAAGAGCCCGGCCCTGAGCGGGCCTTGCAGAGCGCGCAGCTCATCGAGCAACTGGTCGCCGCTCTCCACGAGCTGCCGGAGCGCACTCGCACGGTCTTCACGCTGTATCACCTCGAAGAGCTGCCGCACGCGGAGATTGCCCGGCGCCTGGGTATCGCGGTCAGCACCATCGAGAAGCACGTGGGTCGCGCCAGCGCCCACCTGTTGAAGAAAGTGGACCGCACGCCATGAGGGGGCAGGGCGGCAATCCCGGCAGCTCGCTGCGGGAGGAGGTGGCGGATCGCGCTGGCTACTGGGATGCGCGACTGCGCTCACCAGACTGTACGGACGAGGACCGCATCCGCTTCGCCGCCTGGCGGGATGCAACTCCGGAGAATCGCGCGGCCTTCGAGCGGTTGCAGCTTTTCGTCACCGCGCTTCGCCACGGGTCTGGTCGTGCGGAGGTGCGCGGCCTTCGCGAAGCGGCCAGCAGTGCGACCGGGTCGCGGCGAGTGCATGGGCTCAAAGCCTTGGCGGCCGGCGTAGCGCTGCTCGCCACGGCGCTCGGAATCTGGGCTTTCGCGTCCGGCGGTGCCCTGAAGGATGCGTCTTCGCGCCTCCTCGCGGCGTTGCAGGGTGCCGACCTCTACGCCACGGATTTCGGTCAAAGGTCCACCGTCACGCTGGAAGACGGCTCCTCCGTCGAGCTCAATGCGCGAACGCGCATGGAAGTGAAGTTCGACCGGCAGCGGCGCAGCATCCGCCTCCTTGGCGGGCAGGCGCTGTTCAACGTGGCGAAGGATCCGCGGCGCCCGTTCGTGGTGCGCGCCGGGAATCGCGACATCATGGCCGTGGGCACGGCGTTCGACGTGCGGCTCGATTCGCAATCGGTCCGCGTGACGCTGCTAGAAGGCAAGGTGAACGTCGATCGCAGCGATGCCGCGGAAGCGCGCACCCACTCGCTCGAGCCGGGCCAGCAATTCGTCGCGATGCTGAGGGAGGGCAGGCACCGGAAGATGGCGTCTGCGGCGGACGCTGGCGCGGTGCCGGCAGTTGCCGCCGCCAGCCCTGCGGAGCAGACCCAGGTGCGGCCGGTCGATGTGGAGAAGGTCACCAGCTGGCGCGACGGTCGGGTGTTCCTGGAGGATCTGAGTCTCGCTGATGCGGTAGCGGAGATGAACCGATACAGCCGTGTGCAGGTCGCCATCGGAGATGTGGCGCTCGCACGGCTGCGCGTGAACGGCATGTTCCGTGCCGGCGAGCAGGTGGCTTTCGTGGCCGCGCTGCAGGAATATTTCCCCGTCGTCGCCCGTCGCGACGGCGCCACGGAGATAACCCTGTTCGCTCGATGACGTCGCGCCAGCGCCGGACGTCGAGTCTGGTGCGCAGACAGGGAGGCGGGTTGGAGCTCGCGCTGCGTTCTAGCTCTTCGTAGAGAGCCGCAACAGGGGAGAATCGATGAGCATGTCCACCACGGATCGCAAGCGTCTCGTCCGCACCAGCGTGCGTCGCGCCCTGCTCGCCACGGCCGCGTCCTTCGCGCTCGGCTCGGCGGCGATGGCCGTTCCCTCGGGGGAGCCGAAACCCTTCGACATCGGCGGGCAGCCGCTCAACTCCGCGCTCGGCGAGTTCGCGCGCCAGAGCAACAGGCAGATCCTCTACTCCACGGAAGTCGTGCTCGCGAAGCGCACGGGCGGAGTCAAAGGCGAGCTTTCGGCGGAGTCGGCGCTCAAGATGCTGTTGCAGGGCACCGGGCTCACTTTCCGCGTGACCGCGGATGACACCATCCTGGTCGAGCGCATCGAGAATCGTGCGACTGCCAGCTGGCAGCCCACCGCCGATCACGCCTTGCGCCTCGCCCAGGCCGATACTGCGGCCGCCGAGCCGGCCGACGAGGAGAAGCTGAGCGAGGTGGTCGTCACCGGCATCAGCTTCCAGTACAACGACGTCGAGAGCGCCAACAAGATGAACCTCTCGGTGAAGGACACGCCGCAGAGCGTCAAGGTGATCACCGAGGACCTGCTCGACTTCGCCGGCATCACCAAGCTCGAGGATTTCTACAAGCTCGACGCCGGCGCCCAGACTTCGAACGCCCAGGACGGCTTTGTGCGCACGTACTTCCGCGGCTTCCGCCTGGACTACGACAAGGCGCTCAAGATCGACGGCATCCGCACGCCGGGTCGGGTGGCCCCGGACCTCTCGCCGTTCGAGCGGTTCGAGATCGTCAAGGGACCGACCTCGACGCTGTACGGCCAGGCGCAGGTCGCCGGGACGCTCAACGCCATCTCCAAGAAGCCGCGCGCCGATGCCGGCGGCTCGGTCTCGCTCGAGACCGGCAGCTTCAATCACTATCGCGGCGAGTTCGACGCCTACGGAGCACTGACCGGGGACGAGCGGCTCACATCGCGGCTCGTCGCGTCTTATCTGGATGAGGATACGTTTCTCGATTACGGATTCAACAAGCGGGCGGTGATCGCGCCCTCCCTGAAGTACCAGTTCACGCCGCAGACCTCGGCGACCCTGCTGCTGCAGTATCAGGACGTCAGGTTCAACGGTAGCTACGGCTTCGGTGCTCAATACATCGGGCCTGTGGACGGCGGCGATGCCGAGCGCGCCGGACGCAACGAT
>JBGAIL010000209.1:0-7968 GCA_044225565.1 Steroidobacteraceae bacterium
CTTCCGTGCAGCGGTCACATTAGCCCGGGTGTCGTTCGTCGAGGATCTTTACAGGCTCGCTGCCTCGGACGACCGCTCGAGCGGGCCGCGTGGTTTCGTGCGTGTGGAATTTTGGCTGTCGGGCCAGGGCGCGAGTAAGCTCCGCGGGTTATGACACCAGAAGAATTTCGAGCCCAGGGTCACGCAATCGTCGACTGGATCGCAGACATGCGCGCCCGCGTGTATGCCGGAGAATGCCGGGCGCAGTCGGATTCGCCCGAGGGCGCGTTGCGCGCCGCGTTGCCGGCCGCCCCGCCTCCGCTGGCCGAGCCGTTCGCGGCGATCCGTGCCGACCTGGACGAGCTGATCGTCCCCGCGCTCAGCCATTTCCAGCATCCCGGGTTCTTCGGCTATTTCCCGTCCAACAGCCTGCTCGCCTCCGTGCTCGGCGACTATCTCGGCACGGGCCTCGCGCAGCTCGGGCTCAACTGGGCCTCGAGCCCCGCTCTCACCGAGCTCGAGACCGTCACCACCGACTGGTTCCGGCAGATGCTCGGCCTTTCCCCGGCCTGGAGCGGAGTGATCCAGGACACTGCCTCGACGGCCAGTCTCGTCGCGCTGATGTGCGCGCGCGAGCGCGTTACGAACTACGGCGCTGCGCGCGGCGGCCTGCAATCCGAGCCGGCTCCGCTGATCGTCTACGGATCGAAGCATGCGCACAGCTCCATCGAGAAGGCCGCGCTGCTGAGTGGCTTCGGGCGAGACAACGTGCGGCTCATCGCCACCGATGCCGGGCACGCGCTGCGCGCAGAGGCGCTGTCGCAAGCCATCGAAAGCGATCTCGCCGCGGGCCGCAGGCCTTGCGCGATCGTCGCATCCATCGGCACCACTTCGACGACCGCGCTCGACCCGCTCGAGGCCATTGCCGCCATCGCGCGCCGCCACGGCATCTGGCTGCACGTCGACGCCGCGCTCGCCGGCTCGGCGATGATCCTCCCGGAGTGCCGCTGGATGTGGGAAGGCATCGAAGGGGCGGACTCGGTGGTGATCAATCCGCACAAGTGGCTCGGTGCCGCCTTCGACTGCTCCACGTATTACGTTCGCGACCCCCAGCATCTCGTGCGCGTCATGTCGACGAACCCCAGCTATCTGCGCACCGCCGTCGACGCGCAGGCGACGAACTACCGCGACTGGGGCATCCCCCTGGGCCGCCGGTTCCGGGCGCTCAAGCTGTGGTGCCTGATCCGGGAGCAGGGTGTCGAGGGACTGCAGCGCCGCTTGCGCCGCGATCTCGCGAACGCGCTGTGGTTCAAAGAGCAGGTCGATGCGGCTCCGCACTGGCGCAGGCTTGCGCCGGTTCCCCTGCAGACCGTCTGCGTGCGCCACGAGCCTCCGGGCCTCGAAGGCGAAGCGCTGGATCGTCACACGCAGGACTGGTGCGCGAGGATCAATGCTTCCGGAAAGGCGTGGCTCACGCCGGCGATCCTCGACGATCGCTGGATGGTGCGCGTCTCCATCGGCGCGGAAGCCACGGAGCGCGAGCATGTCGAGCAGCTGTGGGCGCTCATGTGCCAGGAAGTACTTAAGTAGCAGCGCTGGAGGCCGCACGGTGCAGCTGCTCGCCAACATAGACGTCGACGACCTCGCCCGGGCGACGAAATTCTATGATCGCGGGTACGACGAGATCGCCAGCTAGATGGTGCGAAGCGTGCGCCGCTCGCGCGCCAGCCGCAGCTGCGACACGACGAGCCACAGCAGGAGCAACAGCAGGAGCAGCGCGGAGATCGCTGCGATGGTCGGGTCCACCTGGTGGCGGATGTTCTCCCACATCTTGAGCGGCAGGGTGCGGGTGACGTAGCCGCTCACGAAGATCGTCACCACCACCTCGTCGAAGGAGTGGATGAACGCGAACAGCGCGCCGGAGACCACCCCCGGCGCGATGAGCGGCAGCGTGATGCGGAAGAACGTGGTGACGGCATTCGCGCCCAGGCTGCTCGAGGCCCGCTCGAGCGCCGGGTCGAACTTGGCCAGGTTCGCGGACACCGTGACCAGCACGTAGGGGATCGCCACCACGGTGTGAGCGATCACCAGCCCCGGCACCGAGCCGATGAGCTTCCAGCGCACGAACAGGTCGTACAACCCGATGCCCAGCACGATGGCGGGCACGATCAGCGGGCTCATCAGCGCGCCGACGATTGCCTTGCGCGCCCGGAACTCGTACCGGAACAGCGAATAGGCGGCCAGCGTGCCGAGCACGGTTGCCGCGAGCGCCGCGAGCAGCGCGACGCGCAGGCTGAGCCAGGTGGCCTCGAGCCATGCGGGGTCGGAGAAATAGCTCTGGTACCACCGCAGCGAGTAGCCCTGCGGCGGGAAGCTGAGGTATTCCGAGTCGTTGAACGACATCGGGATCACGATGACGGTCGGCAGCACGAGGAGGAAGAGCACCAGCCACGCGAAGCCGGCCACTGCGGGAGCGCTGAGCGCGCTGCGCGTGTCGCGGCCTGCTGCCACGAGATTCGCGCGACGGCGGGAAATCATGCCCGCGCGCAGCGAGTACCAGGCTTCCGACGCTCCCTCGCGCATCGATCTGCCGAAGATCCTGGCGAAGAGCTTCTGCACGGCGCTCGAGCTCGTCTCGTCTTCGGGCGTGCGGGGCGAGGCGACTCGTCCGAAGGCGCTGCCGGCGATGTCGCCGCCTACCGCGAGCATCACGACCAGGGTCAGCGCGAGCAGTATCAGGGCCGACGCCGCGGCGAGGCCGTTGTCCAGCAGCTGGAAGACCTGCACTTCGATCAACCCGGCGAGCGTCAGATCCCGCACGCGTCCGAGCGCTAGTGGCGTGATGTAGAACCCGAGGCTCAGCACGAAGGTGAGGATGGCGCCGCTGCGGATGCCGGGCACGCTGAGCGGCAGGAACACGCGCCGGAAGGCGTGCGAGGAGCCGCTGCCCAGGCTGCGCGCCGCCTGGATGAGCCGCGGATCGATCTGCCGCATCACGTTGAACAGCGGCAGGATCATGAACGGCAGCATGATGTGCGTCATGCCGATGAGCACCCCTGCGCTCTGATAGAGAAGAGGGATGGGCGTGTCGATGGCGCCGAGCGCGAGCAGCGTGCCGTTGATCACTCCGTTGTCCGCGAGGATCACGATCCACGCATAGGTGCGCACCAGGAAGCTCGTGAGATAGGGCACCACCACGAGGAACAGGCAGATGTTGCGCCACGAATCCCCCAGACGGCTCATGAAGTAGGCCACGGGGTAGCCGAGCAGCAGGCAGAGCAGCGTCACTTTGCCCGCGAGCAGGAAAGTGCCGGCGAGGATGCGGCGGTATGTCTCTCCCCCCAGCAGCTCGCGGTAGTTCGCGAGCGCGGCGTCTTCGCCGCTCATGCTCGTGACGGCGAGCAGCGCGAGCGGCAGCAGGCAGAACACGAAAACGAACAGCCCGGCCGGCAACAGCAGGAGCGAGCCTTTGCGCGGGCCGGAGCTCATCGTGCGCCGCCTCGGCAAGCGTTTGCGATCGATTGCGATCTCACGCCGCGCCCGTGCCACGGCCGACCGGCAGCAGTCGCAGGTCCGATGCGAGCCAGCTCACCGCGACGCGCTCGCCCGGCTCGAAGCGCGGCGCGCCGCCCGACACCTGCTGGAGCGCCGTCAGCCTGTGCCCGGCTACGGCGAGGTGATATCGCTCGCTCTCGCCCAGATAGACGCGCTTCTCGACGACGGCTTCCAGCCACGGATCGTCCTGCGCTTCGGCAGGACGGGCGAGGCGGATCTTCTCCGGCCGAATGCAGGCCTGCACGCGCGTGCCGGGCGTGGGTACGCCGCTTTCAGCGGCGGCTGCAGCGAGGCGCAATCCCTGATCCGTGGTGGCCTGCACCGGGTTGCCGCCTTCGGCAGGCGGGCCGGACGCCACACCCGTCACGGTCGCCTCCATGAAATTCATCTCGCCCATGAAGCGCGCGACGAACTCGGTCGCGGGCCGCTCGTAGAGGCGATCGGGCGCGTCCAGCTGCTCGATGCGCCCGCCGTTCATGATCGCCACGCGATCGGACATCGTGAGCGCCTCTTCCTGGTCGTGCGTCACGTACACGATGGTGACCGCGAACTCCTTCTGGATGGCCTTGATCTCCTGCTGGCATTGGGTGCGCAGGTTCCGGTCCAGCGCGGCCAGGGGCTCGTCCATCAGCACCAGCGGCGGATCGTGGATCAGGGCGCGCGCCAGCGCCGTGCGCTGCTGCTGGCCGCCGCTCAGCTGGCGCGGGAACCGCTCGCCGAGCTCGCGGAGGCCGAAACGCTCCAGCGTGCGCTCGATGCGCGCACGCGTCTCGGTGGGCGAAATGCCTCGTACGCGCAATGGGTAGGCCAGGTTCTCCCGCACGGTCATGTGCGGGAAGAGCGCGTAGTGCTGGAAGACGAAGCCCTGTTCGCGGAGATGCACTGGCACACGGGTGGTGGCGTGCCCGTCGATGACGATCTCGCCCGAGTCCGGCGTCTCGAATCCGGCGATCAGCATCAGCGTCGTGGTCTTGCCGCAGCCGCTGGAGCCGAGGAGCGTGAGGAACTCTCCGGCGCGCACCTCGAGCGAGAGGTCCCGCACTGCCGGCACGGCGCCGTAGGCCTTGTGAACGCCGTTGAGCTGGATCGTCGCCCCACGGGCGCGCGCGGATTTCTGCATGCGCGGCAGCATGCCCCAGGCACGACAGGAAGAATGCTCCGTTCGGCGCCCGGAAGCTGGCATAAATGGTCTGCGGCACGGGAAATTCGCCTGGCGGTGGCGGAAAATACGGAAAGTCCAGCCCGCGACCGCAGAGTAACGTGCCCGTCCCATGAGCCCAAGAACCTCCGCTCCCAAGGCCTCGCGCCGCATTCCCACGCCCCGGCAGCTGCTCGGTTTCGAGATCGCCGAGCGGCCCATGCACCATCACGAGATGGCCGCCTGCCTGTCGGCCATGGCTTCCGCATCGGATCGCGCAGTGCTTTCGCACTACGGCGAGACGCCCACGGGCCGGAGGCTGTTCAAGCTCACCATCTCCTCGCCGAGGAACCTGGCTCGCCTCACGCAGATCGGCAAAGAGCTCGTGCGGCTGGGCAACGACGGCGTGGCGGCGCCCGCGGCGCGCAAGCTCGTCGCGTCGCTTCCGGCGGTGGCGTGGCTCGGCTACGGCATCCATGGCGATGAGATCTCGGGCACCGATGCGGCCGTCGAGCTCGTCTACCGCCTGCTGAGCGGCCAGGATGCGGAGACGAAGGCGCTTCTCGACAAGCTCGTCATCCACGTCGATCCCATGGTGAACCCGGATGGTCGCGAGCGCTGTCTCGCACATCACACGGCGTTCTCGCGCCGCCAGCCGTTCGACGATCCGCAGGACATCTTCCAGAACCAGCTCTGGCCGGAAGGGCGGGGCAACCACTACCTGTTCGACATGAACCGCGATGCCATCTTCACCGTGCAGGCGCAATCGCGCGCGCGCGTGGCCGCGATCCTCGAAGCGAAGCCACAGCTCTTCGTGGATGCGCACGAGATGAACGCCATCGACAGCTACCTGTTCGCGGTGCCGGCCGAGCCGCTGAACCCGCACCTGCCGGCGGCAGTGCACGACTCGTGGAGCGAATTCGGCACGGACCACGGTGAGGCGCTGGATGCGGCCGGCATCAATTACTACACGCGCAGCTGGAACGAAGTGTTCTACCCCGGCTTCTTCGACATCTGGCCGTCGTACCACGGCGCGGTGCCGATCCTTTACGAGCAGTCCGCCACCGGAGGGGTCACGGTGCGCTTGCCGAGCGGCAAGGTACGCAGCTATCGCGAAGCGGTGGTCAACCAGCTCACGAGCTCGCTGGCCAACCTGCGCACGGCTGCCGACCGGAAGGAAGATCTGCTGATGCGCTGGTGGCAGTCGCGCACCGACGCCGCAGCGGGCGCGCGTGCGCAATTGCGAAACGACAAGCGCGCCGGCGATGGTGCGGGGGCCGCCGCAGAATGGCTGATTCCGCCGTGCGATGGTTACAAACAAACGCGTCTGCTGGAGCTGCTGGCGACGCAAAGCCTGCAGTGCGAGGTGCTGTCCAGACCGGTAGAGATCGACGGGCTGCACTCGGTGTGGAAGGCCGAGGCTCAGCGCGTGCGTCTGCCTGCCGGCACGATCCGCGTCCGCACGGCACAGCCGCTCGGCGCGCTCGTGCGCAACATCTTCGATTTCCACGTTCCGCTCGCACCGGAGTTCCTGCTCCGCGAGCGGCAGGGGTTGGATCTCGGCAGCAAGACGCTGCTGTTCGATGCCACCGCGTGGTCTCTTCCGCTCGCGTTCGGCATCGAGGCCTATTGGACGAAGAGTGCCTCGAAGGGCGAATGGAGGCCGCTCGCCACGCGTGCGACTGCGCAATTCGCCGCCCTGCCCGGTGCCCGGGCGCGCTATGGCTACATTTACGAGGATCCGTCGCTTGCCGCGACGGCGAAGCTGCTTCGTGCGGGCATCAAGGTGCGGGTCGCGCGCGAAGCCTTCGTGCACGAAGGCATTCGATACGAGGCCGGTACGCTGCTCCTCCGGCGTGACGATCAGGAGCAGCTCACGGCGGACGCGCTGCGTGCGGTGCTCGGGGATGCTGCCGGAGTCCGGCTCGTACCCGTCGAGCGTGCCCGCATGGATGAGGGTCCGGATCTCGGCGGCAGCGAGTTCGTGCTGCTGAGCGCGCCGTCCATCGCCATCCTGACGGGCAGCGGATTCAATGCGCCGAATACCGGCGCGTTGTGGCATCTGTTCGACGTCGAGATCGGCATGCCGGTGACGTTGCTCGAGTTCGCGCGGCCCGGCGGCTTCGATCTCTGCGGCTACAGCGTCATCGTGATCGCGGACACGATGGATCGCGCAGCGCTGGTTGCCGGCCTCAAGCATGGCTGGCTGGAGAAACTGAGGCACTGGGTGGGCGCTGGCGGCACGCTCATCGCGCTGAGCGGCAGCGCGCTCGCGCTGGCAGAAGCGGGCTTTACCGGTACGCAGCCGCGTGCCGCAGTAATCGAAAGCTATCCGCCGCTCGCGCTGGGGCGCCCGGCGGCGAGCGCCATCGACCAGGATTTCGCCCGCGCGACCGGCAGCAGCACCGTGAGCTCGCGTGCTGGAGCGAGCGATGCGGAGTCGCGTCTCGCCGTCGTTGGTGCCGGCGCTCGCGCCTTCCTGCCGAAAAATGCCGAAGTGTTCGAGTTTCCGGAGGCGCTTCCCACCCAGGAGGAGTGGCTGGCCGACGTGCCGCGCACCGGTCAGACTCACGCGGGCATCGGCGAGCTGCTCCGCAAATATCTGCCGCGCGGCGCTTATCTGCGCGCGAGCTTCAAGCCGCAGCACTGGCTGCGGTTGGGAGTGGCCGACCAGTTGCCGGCGCTGTTCCGTGAAGCCGATGCGCTCGTCGCCGATCGCGGTTCCATCGATCTCGTCGGCCGATACGCCGCACCTGCGGATCTCGCGTTGTCCGGGCTCGTGTGGCCGGAAGCGGTGGGTTATGTCGCGGGAACGGCATATCTCACCCGTGAGCGGATGGGGCAGGGCCAGGTCGTCCTGTTCGCGAACGATCCGGTGTTCCGCGGCTATTCGCTGGGAACGCAGCGGCTGTTCCTGAACGCGGCGCTGCTCGGGCCGGGGTTCAAATCGATTTAGCCGTAGAGGTGTGATTGACGCGCGCGCCGTGAATGGCATGGCCGCGCGCCCCCGCTCTGCACGTCGCCCGGCTGGCCACCGCGACGCGGCCGTGTCATTGTAGGGCGCATGCGCTCGTTCAAGAGCCCGTTGCGCCACCTCGAGAAACTGCTGTTGCGCCGTGGGACCCGACGCGAGGACGCCGAGGATCTCGTTCAGGAAGCGGTGCTGCGCCTGCATGCCTACACGCGCGCAGGCGGCGTCGTGCGCGATCAGGAAGCCTTCCTGGCGCGCACCGCGTTCAATCTGGCCATCGACCTGCGCCGGCACTCCCGCGGCGACCTCTACACCGCCGATCCCG
>JBGAIL010000210.1:0-10474 GCA_044225565.1 Steroidobacteraceae bacterium
GGAGACGTAGACCGTCATCTTGAGGACGTGCGACATGTCGCTGCCGGCGGCGAGCACGATGGCTTTCACTGCGGCCAGAGCCCGGCGCGTCTGAGCGGTGATGTCGCCCGCCTCCTCGTCCGACATGCGGGGGCCTCGACCGAGCTGACCCGATACATAGACGGTCTCGCCATGCACCATCGCCTGCGAATAGTGGCCATTCACCGGCGGCGCGGCCGCCGTGTGGACGATTTCCAGGGAGCTCACGGCCTGCGCCTCAGGACCAGCCATTGATGCGCTGCCAGGTCTTCACGACCTGGGGACTGGTGCCGGATACCACGTTGTAGCGATCGTGCTGCGCGGCAGTCGCGCACGCGTGGTTGGGCAGCACCCGCAGCAGCGTGCCGACGGGATATTTCCCGGGATCGACCGGACCACCGCCGCGACGCGCCAGCACGCCGTGCTCCTGGTTCGCGGAGACGACGATGAGGTCGTCCGGCAGGGCTTCGCCGGTGGCGCTGCGCACCACGCCATAACCCTGGTCCACCGGCTGGCTCGACGTCCCGCGGTCGCGGGACATGGACATCCAGCCGCCATCGGTGATCACCCAACCCTTCTCCGGCTGGTGCCCGATGACGGACACGAGCACCGAGAGGGCGATGTCCTCCAGCTTGCAGACGCCGATGCCGTGCATCACGAGATCCTGGAACATGTAGACGCCGGCGCGCACTTCGGTGACGCCCTCCAGCTTCTGCGCGAAAGTGGCGGTGGGCGTGGAGCCGACGGATACGACCGGCGCCGGCATGCCTGCTTCACGGAGGCGCTGCGCGGCCGACACGGCACCCGAACGCTCGCGCTCGGCCATGGCACGCAGCGCTTCGTCCGAGCGGCAGTTGTACGACTCGCCGGCGTGAGTCATCACGCCACGCAACTCCAGGTTCCGGCTCGAAGAGACGGCGCGGCCCACCTCCAGCAGCAATGGCGCGGAAGGATTCACGCCCGAGCGATGCCCGTCCACGTCGAGCTCGATGAGCACCGGGATCACGATGCCCGCTTCGGCAGCAGCCTTCGCTGCCGATTCCGCCGCCGCGACGCTGTCCAGGATGATCGAAAGCTTCTTTCCCGCCTTGATGAGACGAACGACGTGCGGCAGCTTCGAAGGCGCGATGCCCACGGCATACAGGATGTCCGTGATGCCCTGGCCGAAGAAATATTCAGCCTCCTTCAGCGTGGACACCGTGATGCCGCCCGGTTGACCGACCAGCGCACGGCGCACCACATCGATGGATTTCGCGGTCTTCACGTGCGGGCGCAGCGCCACGCCGAGCTTCGCGAGGTGCTCGCGCATGCGGGTGAGATTGCGCTCGAGGGTGGGCTCATCGAGCAGCAGTGCGGGCGTTTCGAGATCCTCTAGCATGGCGTGTGGACAACGAACGCCGGCCGATGCGACGATCCGCAGTGTTTTCCTGCCGTGGGAAGCCCGCAAATTGCAATCTTCTATTGCCTACGCGACCCCCGCGGTCCGTCCGGAGCCACCAGTCCGATGAGCCGCGGCGAGAGCACGAGCCGGGGCGCGGCGCACTACGCGCGGGTCAAGCAGCATATCGTCGTCCGCATCGCTTCGGGCGCGCTCAAACCGGGGGAGCGGGTGCCTTCGGAACACGAGCTGGTGCGCGAGTTCGGCCTTTCCCGCATGACGGTGAATCGCGCGTTGCGCGAGCTGCTGGCCGAAGGAGTGATCACCCGGATCGCCGGCGTCGGCAGCTTCGTGGCAGAGCCTCGCGTTCATTCGCATCCGCTCGAGGTGCGCAACATCGCAGAAGAGATCCGGGCGCGAAATCACACTTACAGCGCAAAGGTACTGACGCTCGAATCCGTCCGCGCATCGGGGGATTTGGCAGAGCGCTGCGGCGTGCGGGCGGGCGCGAAGCTGGATCACTCGCTCATCGTCCACTTCGAGAGCGGGTCGCCTTTGCAGGTGGAAGACCGGTACGTCGTACCCTCGATCGTACCTGGATACCAGGACAACGATTTCACCACAGTGACCCCGCACGAATTCCTCATGGGAGCCGCGCCGCTGCAGCGTGCCGAGCACGTCGTGCGCGCGGTGACGGCGGAAGGCCGCATCGGCCGCCTGCTGCAGCTCGAGCGGCACGAGCCCTGCCTGCTGATCCAGCGCCGTACCTGGTCGCACGACCGTATCGTTACCGTGGCCGACCTCTACCACCCCGGCTCCCGCTACGAGCTCAGTGGCAGCTTCCGGGGATGATGCCACGACGCTTGATTCAACCTGTCTATACAGGTATATCTATGCCCCCCGATTTCCGTTAGGGAGGTCCGCCGGTGCTCAGCCCCACTCATACCCAGATCCGCGCGCCGCGCGGCACTGCCCTCACCTGCCGCAGCTGGCTCACCGAAGCGCCGCTGCGCATGCTCATGAACAACCTCGATCCCCAGGTGGCCGAGCGGCCGGACGACCTGGTGGTCTACGGCGGCATCGGCAAGGCCGCCCGCAACTGGGACAGCTACGACCGCATCGTCGCCGCGCTGCGCCAGCTGGAGGGCGACGAGAGCCTGCTCATCCAGTCCGGCAAGCCCGTCGGCGTCTTCCGCACGCATGCGGATGCGCCGCGCGTGCTCATCGCCAACTCCAACCTCGTGGCGCGCTGGGCGGACTGGGAGAAGTTCAACGAGCTCGACCGCAAGGGCCTCATGATGTTCGGCCAGATGACGGCCGGCAGCTGGATCTACATCGGCAGCCAGGGCATCGTGCAGGGCACCTACGAGACCTTCGCCGAGATGGGCCGCCAGCACTTCGGTGGAAGCTGGCAAGGCAAATGGATCCTCACCGCCGGGCTCGGCGGCATGGGCGGCGCACAGCCGCTCGCGGCCACCATGGCCGGCGCCTCGATGCTCGCCATCGAATGCCGGCCGGAACGCATCGCGAAGCGGCTCGAGACGCGATACCTCGACGTGTCCGTGCCGACGCTCGATGCCGCGCTCGAGGCCCTGGAGCGGGCGAAGCGCGAAGGCCGCGCCATCTCGGTCGGCCTGCTCGGGAATGCAGCCGAAGTGCTGCCGGAGCTGCTTCGCCGCGGCGTGCGGCCCGACGCGGTCACGGATCAAACCTCCGCGCACGACCCGGTGAACGGCTACCTCCCCAAAGGCTGGACGCTCGGGAAATGGGATCAGCTGCGCACCGAGGACCCCGCGCTGGTGTCGCGCGAGGCTCGCAAATCCATGGCGCAGCACGTGGAATGCATGCTCGCCTTCCAGGCACAGGGCATCCCGGTGGTGGACTACGGCAACAATATCCGTCAGGTCGCCTTCGATGAAGGCGTGAAGAACGCTTTCGACTTCCCCGGCTTCGTGCCCGCCTATGTCCGGCCTCTCTTCTGCCGCGGCATCGGCCCCTTCCGCTGGGCAGCGCTCTCGGGCGACCCTGAAGACATCTATCGCACGGACGCGAAGGTGAAGGAGCTCATGCCGAACGACCGGGCGTTGCATCACTGGCTGGACATGGCCCGCGAGCGCATCCAGTTCCAGGGCCTGCCCGCACGCATCTGCTGGGTCGGCCTCGGCGATCGTCACCGCCTGGGCCTCGCGTTCAACGAGATGGTGCACAAGGGCGAGCTCAAGGCCCCCGTGGTCATCGGCCGGGACCATCTCGATTCCGGCTCCGTGGCGAGCCCGAACCGCGAGACCGAATCGATGAAGGACGGCTCCGACGCCGTGGCGGACTGGCCGCTGCTCAACGCTTTGCTGAACACGGCGAGCGGCGCCACGTGGGTGTCCATTCACCACGGCGGCGGTGTCGGCATGGGCTACTCGCAGCACTCCGGCGTCGTCATCGTGTGCGACGGCACGCCCGAGGCGGCGAAGCGCGTCGAGCGCGTGTTGTGGAACGACCCCGCCACAGGCGTGATGCGCCATGCGGATGCGGGCTACGAGGACGCCATCGCCTGTGCTCGCCAGCACAAACTGAAGCTGCCTTCCCTCGGGTGAGATCATGGCCGATCAGTCCAGCAACGATCCGTTGGAGCTCGGTGGCAAGCCGCTCACGCTGCGGCAGCTGAGAGGCATCTATCGCGCGGCACGGCCGGTTCGAATCGCGGAAAGCGCGCTGCAGCGCGCGAAGCGATCCTACGAAGCCACGTCGCGCATCGCGGCCGGCTCGCAGGCGGCGTACGGCATCAACACGGGTTTCGGCCTCCTCGCTCAAACCCGCATCGCGCCGGAAGACCGCGCGACGCTGCAGCGCAATCTCGTGCTGTCGCACAGCGCCGGGGTCGGGCCGCTGCTGGAAGACCGCATCGTGCGGCTCATCATGGTGCTCAAGCTCGCCAGCCTGCTGCGCGGGCATTCGGGCGTCAGTGAGAAATTGCTGAGGGTCCTGGAGAAGCTGATCGACGCCGAGGTCTATCCGTGCATCCCGGCACAGGGCTCGGTGGGCGCATCGGGGGATCTCGCCCCGCTCGCGCACATGTCCCTTCCGTTGCTCGGCTTCGGGTCCGCGCGTCACCAGGGTCAAGTACTCAGTGCGCAGGAAGCGCTGAAGCGCGCGGGCCTCGAGCCTATCGAGCTCGCTCCGAAGGAAGGCCTGGCGTTGCTCAATGGCACACAAGCTTCGACCGCCCTCGCGCTCGCAGCCAGCTTCGAGATCGAGGAGATCTTCGCCGCCACGCTGGTCGGAGGCGCGCTTTCGGTGGATGCGCTGAAGGGCAGCGATGCGCCTTTCGATGCGCGCATCCACGAATTGCGTGGCCATCGCGGACAGATCGACGTAGCCGGTACGCTGCGAGAGCTGCTCTCGGGCAGCGAGGTCCGTGAGTCTCACCGCGATTGCGAGCGTGTGCAGGACCCCTACTCGCTACGCTGTCAGCCGCAGGTGATGGGCGCCTGCCTCGACCTCATGCGCCAGGCGGCCGCCACGCTCGAGACCGAAGCGAACGCGGTCACCGACAACCCGCTCATCTTCGCCGAGACGGGCGAAGTGGTCTCGGGCGGGAATTTCCACGCCGAGCCCGTCGCCTTCGCCGCGGACATCCTCGCTCTCGCCTGTACGGAGATCGGCTCGCTCGCCGAGCGCCGCATCGCCCTGCTGGTGGACCCGAAGATGAGCGGGCTTCCGCCCTTCCTCACGCCCGCGAGCGGCGTGAACTCGGGGTTCATGATGATCCAGGTGACGGCAGCGGCGCTGGTCGCCGAGAACCGCATGCTCTCGCACCCGGCCAGCGTGGACAGCATTCCCACCTCTGCGAACCAGGAGGACCACGTGAGCATGGCGACGCACGGCGCGCGGCGAACTCTCACCATGGCGGGCAATGGCGCGCAGATCGCTGCCATCGAGCTCCTGAGCGCCTGCCAGGGTCTCGACTTCCATCGCCCCAAACGCAGCTCCGCGGCGCTCGAACGCGCGCACGCTGCATTGCGCGCGCGCGTACCATTCGCGGAGCAGGACCCGGCTGATGGCGGACGATATCGCCGCGGCCGCGCAGGTCATTCGGGAAGATGCCGTGCAGCAGCCGGCGCGGTCGATCCTGCCTTCCGCGCAGTGAAGCAGCACGTGCGACAGGGGTTCGCATGATCGTCGTCACCGAAGAAGAAGTCCGCCGTCACGTCTCGTTCGCCGCGGTGCTGGCCGCCATCGAAGGCGCCTTCGTGGCGCTCGAGGACGGCAAGAGCCAGGTGTTCGACGTGGTGCGCGCCGCGGCGGCGGCAAAGACCATTTCTTCGGCATCAAGTCGGCCCGCGATGGCTCGACGCCCATCATCGGCCTCAAGGCCGGCTCCTACGCGCCGGACAACCACTCGCGCGGCCTCGAATCGCACACCTCGACCACGCTGCTGCTCGACGACCTGACCGGTCGGCCGATCGCGGTAGTCGAAGCGAACTATCTGAACGGCCTGCGCACCAGCGCGGCGAACGCGCTGGCCACTCGTGCGCTGGCTCGCAAGGATGCGAGCACGCTCGGCATCATCGGCACCGGCGGCCAGGCGGTGTTCGAAGCGCTCGCCGTGGCTCATGTGCGGCCGATCCGCCGCATCATCGCCGTCGGCAGCTCCCCCGAGCGGCGCCGTTCGTTCGAGGCCGCGGTTCGCGAGAAACTGGACGTGCCCATCGAGTTCGCGCAAGCCGAGAAGGCCGCTCGCGAAGCGGATGTCCTCGTCACCGTCACGCCGGCGCGCGAGCCTCTCGTTCGTGCGGGCTGGGTACCGCCCCGGAACGCACATCTCGCGATGGGTGCCGACAACGTCGGCAAGCAGGAGCTCGACGTCGAGCTGGTGCGCTCGGCGAGCTGCTGGGTGGACTATCCGGAGCAATCCGTGCGCATCGGCGAGATGCAGCACGCAGCGCTCGCAGGGTTCATCACGCTGGAGCAGCTTCGTGAGCGCACGCTGGGCAGGCTGCTCAAGGGGTCGGGATCCCTCCTGCCCGCAGCCGGGGAAATCACGATTTTCGACTCCTCCGGGGTCGCGATACAGGACCTCGCCGCGGCACAGGCGGCCGTAAAATGCGTTTCCGAAGCCCGGGGAGGTGGCCCCGCGCGCGAAAGATAAGAGGTCCTCGCATGAAGCCCTTCGCCGCGCCCGCTCTCGGCGCGATCCTGCTCACCGCTATTTCCTCCATTGCCTCCGCCCAGCACCCGCTGACCATCGACGACATCGCGCGCCTCGCCGAGGTGGGCTCCCCCGAGATCTCGCCGGACGGCAGCTGGGTCGCCTACACCGTCACCACGGTGGACGGCGCGAAGGACAAGAACCTCACGACGGTCTGGATGGCGAGCTGGGACGGCTCGAAACAGATCCAGCTCACCCAGGGCCCGCGTCCGCCTCGTCCCCGGTGGAGTCCCGACGGGCGGTATCTGCCCTGGATGCGCTCCGGCCCGGGCGAGGACGACGGCGAGCAGGTGTGGCTCATGGACCGTCGCGGCGGCGAGGCGCGCCAGCTCACGAACATCCGCGGCGAGATCTCCGGATCTGCGTGGTCGCCGGATTCGAAGCGCCTCGCGCTGGTGTTGCGCGAGGAGGAGCCCGAGGACCGGAAGGGCGGCGAGAACGGTTCCGACGACGACGAAAAGCGCCCTCGCCCGATCGTCATCGATCGCTACCAGTTCAAGAGTGACGAGAACGGCTATCACCACGGGAAGGAGCAGCCGCGCATCTTCCTCTATGACATCGCCACGAGCGCCCTGACTGCGCTCACCGGGGTGAAGACCTTCAGCGAGGGCCTGCCGGCCTGGTCCCCGGATGGCTCGCTCATAGCGTTCGTCAGCAACCGCGACGAGGAGTGGGATCGCACGTCGAATCTCGACGTCTGGGTCGCCGAATCGCGGGCCGGTGCGACGCCCCGCCGGCTCACCACGTTCAACGGTGCGGACGAAGGCCCTCTGTCCTGGAGCCCGGACGGCAAGCTCATCGCTTACAAGCAGGGAAGCGAACCCAAGTACTGGCTCTACAACTACTACCAGGCTGCCGTGGTCTCCGTGAACGGCGGCGCCCCCGGCCTGCCCTCAACGGCACTGGACAGAGACATCGACGATCCCCAGTTCAGCGCGGACGGGCGCTCGCTGGAATTCCTCGTCACCGACGACCGCGTGCGCTACCTCGCGAGCGTGTCGCTCGACGGCGGGCCGGTGCGACGTGCGAATTCGGACAAGCGCGTGATTCACGCCCACTCGCGCACCACCCGCAGCCCTCAGCGCGTGGCCGTGCTGTCCTCCACTTCCGCGACCCCAGCGGAAATTCATGCGTTCGAGAACGGCAAGCTGCGCGCCATCACGCATCACAACGATGCGTGGGTCGCGGGGCTGCGGCTCGGTGCCGTCGAAGGCATCGAGTACCGGGCGGAGGACGGCATGGAAGTCCACGGGCTCGTGACCAAGCCGCCGGGCTGGGAAGCGGGCCGAAGGTATCCGACGCTCCTGTGGATCCACGGCGGGCCCTACGGGCAGGACGAGTATGCCTTCGATCCCGAAGCGCAATTGCTCGCGGCGAACGGTTACGTGGTGCTGCAGGTGAACTACCGGGGCAGCGCGGGGCGCGGCACTGCGTTCGGCCGCGGCATCTTCGCGGACTGGGGCAACAAGGACCTCACGGACCTGCTCACCGGCGTCGACCAGCTGGTCGCGCGCGGCATCGCCGACCCTCAGCGGCTCGGCGTGGGAGGCTGGAGCCAGGGTGGCATCCTCACGGACTACTGCATCGCGCACGACACGCGTTTCAAGGCCGCCATCTCCGGCGCCGGCGTGGCGAACCAGCTCGGCATCTACGGCATCGACGAGTACGTCTACATGTACGACCTGGAGTTCGGCCAGCCCTGGAAGGAGACGGAACGGTGGCTGAAGCTCTCGGCGCCCTTCTTCAAGGCGGACCGCATCAAGACGCCGACGCTGTTCCTGGGCGGCGACAAGGACTTCAACGTGCCGATCGCCGGCGGCGAGCAGATGTACCAGGCACTGCAGAGCCAGAAGGTGCCGACGCAGCTCGTCATCTATCCCGGCGAGCATCACGGCATCTCGCGGCCGAGCTTCGTGCGGGACCGTTACGAGCGCTACCTGGCGTGGTACGCGAGATATCTCGGAGGCGACGCTCGCTCCGACTGAGGACCGGAGGCTATCATGCGGGGCATGCTCGATCGCGAACAGTTGGAACAGATCCGCGCCAGGATCGCGCCGCACATCCATCACACGCCCGTGTGGCGCTCGGACACGCTCAGCCGCATGAGCGGCTTCGAGGTCTTCCTGAAGGCGGAGCTGCTGCAGAAGACCGGTTCGTACAAGCCGCGCGGCATGCTGTGGGCGCTCATGAACATGACGCCCGAGCAGCTGGCGCGCGGCGTCATCACCTTCTCGGCGGGAAATGCCGCACAGGGGCTGGCTTATGCCGGGGGCATCATCGGCACGAAGGCCGTCGTCGTGATGCCGGCGGCTGCGAGCCCGACCAAGGCGCAGGCCACGCGTGACTACGGCGCGGAAGTCATCCTGCACGGCACGGCGCAGGAAGCGTTCGCCTTGTGCCGGCAGCTGTCGGCGGATCGCGGGCTCACGTTCCTCTCCTCCTACGACGATGTGCCGCTGATGCAAGGGCACGCGACCATGGGGCTCGAGCTGGTCGAGGATCTGCAAGAGTTCGACGCCGTCCTGCTCGGGGTCGGCGGCGGAGGAATGCTGGGGGGCGTGGTGCTCGCACTCCAGGCTTGCGGGCACGGGGCTGCCATCGTCGGCGTAGAGCCGGAAGGCGCGCCCGGGATGCATCGCAGTTTCGCGGAAGGCCGCGCGGTCACGCTGGACAAGGTGAGCACGGTGGCGGACGGGCTCGGTGCACCGTCCGCCGGCGCGAAGTGCTATGAGATCTGCCGGGAGCGCGTGCGCGAGATCATGCTGGTGCCGGACGACGAAATCGTCAAAGGGCTGCGGTTGCTGATGGAGCGGTGCAAGCTCTATGCAGAGCCCGCCGCCGCGGCCCCCATCGCCGGCTTGCTGAGCGGTCGCGCCGGCCTGCGCCCCGGCTCCCGCGTCGTCTGCGTCGTCAGCGGCGGCAACCTCGACATGCAACGCCTGAAATCGCTGTTCTGATACGGATACGGGCAGTCAGCGTTTGCGGATAGGCTCGGCGCCGAGCAGCGCGGTGAGCGGGATGCCCGTGGCGGCTTTCACGCGCCGCGTCACCACGTAGGTGAAGTAAGTCGAGACGCCGAGATCCTTCTCCAGCAGGTCATCGATGATCGACTGGTAGTGGTTGACGTCGCGCACCACCAGCTTGAGCACGTAGTCGATGCCGCCGCCCACCGCGTCGCATTCGAGCACCTCCGGAATCTGCTTCACCGCATTCTCGAAGCGCGTGAAATCCGCCGCGCGATGGCGCGAAAGCGTGATGTCCGTGCAGATCCAGAGGAACGAGCCGAAGCGCTGCGCGTCGAGCACACCGCGATAGCCGCTGATGAAGCCTTCTTTCTCCAGCCTCTGCAGCCGCTGGTAGCAAGGCGTGAGGGAAAGCCCGATGGTGTCGGCGAGCGCCTTCTTCGAGATGCGCCCCTGAGCCTGCACGATCTCCAGGATCTCGAGGTCCCGGGCGTCGAGGCGCCTGGCGTTGCGGGGGCGAGTGGTCATGCGGCCGATAGTATAAGGCCGGCCGGCACGCATGCCCGCAGCTATCGCGGCGCGAGCCTGCGCACCCCGGTCGCCTTCACCTCTTTCATCACCACCAGCGAGTCCACGCGCTTCACCAGCGGATTGTTGGTGAACGAGCGCTCGCAGAGCGCGTCGTACTGCTCCATGGATTCGAGGCTCAGATGCACGAGGTAGTCGTGGTCCCCGGCCACGAAATAGCACTGCGTGACCTGCGGCAACTGCTGCATGTCGCGCCGGAACGCCGCATGGCCATCGGGAGTCTCGCGCTCGAGCGTCACCAGGGCGACGATGTTGAGCCGCGTCCCCAGGATCTCCGGGTTGATGATCGACACGTCCGCGACGATCACTCCATCCCGCCGCATC
>JBGAIL010000001.1:0-3596 GCA_044225565.1 Steroidobacteraceae bacterium
GGTGCTCGCAGCGGCGGCGCTATCGGCCGGGTATGTCTTTGGTACCGAGGTCTTCATGGAGCCGATGGCCACGTACGAGAGACACGTGCATTCGGCGGGACACCGGGCGCTGTTCATGTGCTCGGCACATTTCATCGCCAGGCGAAAGCCCGAGGACATCGAGCGCTGGGAGCTGAGGTATGCCGCTCCGGATTTCATCGCGCCGGGGCGTACCGAGCTCGAGCCCGCGACGATGTCCGCGGTCGGCGTTACAGCGAGAGGCTTGATCCGCAGGCGGGCTGCTTACGAGGAGGGAAGGGGCTGCGTCCTGCTGAGTCCCGGCGCTGGCGCCGAAAGCCTCCTGCGATTGGGCACCGCCCGGTACGGATATCGTCCCGAGCAGGGCGCTGCTCCGTGGCCGCGCGGCGACGCGCCTCGTCTCCTGAACGCCGTCGTCGATGCCGCTTTCGACGGCCGGACGTATCACCAGTCCGATGCTTCGTGGATGCCGGACGCGAAGACCATCGGCCTGGTCATCGTTCATCACGGCAGGATCGTCGCCGAACGCTATGCCGAAGGCTGGGATGAGCACACCCAGTACCGCGCCTACTCGGCTTCCAAGAGCCTTTCGAACCTCATCGCGGGAGCGCGCGTGCTCGAGGGAAAGCTGAGCATCGATGCGCCCGTGCTCTTCCCGGAATGGGCCGATCCCGACGATCCCCGCCGCGCGATCACTACGCGACACTTGCTGAACATGAGCAGCGGCCTGAAGTGCGATGGAGGCGGCACGTTCAGCCTGGATACCTACTTCGCCGGCGGTCGCAATGCTGCGCTGGATGCGGCGCAGCGCCCGCTCGTGGCGCGTCCCGGGACGAAGTGGTGCTACTCGAACTACGACTCGATCTCCGTGGCGCGTGCGGTAGCCCGCACCTTCGTGCGACAGCAGGATTTCATCGCGTATGCCTACGAGCTGCTGCGCCGGATCGGCATGCGCGACACCGTGCTGGAAACCGACCCGTACGGCAATCTCATCATCAGCAGCCAGATCTGGACGACGCCACGGGATCTGGCGCGTTTCGGCCTGTTGTACCTCAATGACGGCATCTGTAACGGCGAACGCGTGTTGCCGGAAGGCTGGGTCGCGTTCACGCGCACACCGGCTCCTGCCCCGGCCCATTCGATGCGGGCTTCCTCGACTCAATTGCCGACGGGCTATGGTGCCCAGTTCTGGCTCTACGACGACCGGACGCTGTTGCCGGAGGATACGTTCACGGCGGCGGGCCATGGCGGACAGTTTTCCACCATCGTGCCTTCGAGAAGCGTGGTGATCGCGCGCCTGGGCCTGCAAGGCTGGAAGCACAAGCAGTTCGTCGCCGACGTGCTGAACGCGCTTCCTGAAGGCGCCGGTGCGCCCTGATGTCGGAGCACGGCGGATGACCAATTTCTTGTACGCATTCCTTGCGCACTCGTGGAGCGGTGCAGCCATCGCTGCACTCGTGGCGCTGTTCGGCTGGCTCGTGGTGCGGCTCGCGATCAGATCCGGGCGCCCGCGCGCACGACTCGCGGGTTTCGGGCTCTACGTGGTGGCGGCAGCGCTCGGCTTCGGCAGCGTCATTACCATGCTGCGTGTCCACCAGATCGAGGCCGACCATCCACCCCCGGGCAGGCTCGTCGACGTAGGCGGATACCGCATGCACATCCTGGCGGAAGGCGAATCCCGCGGCCGCGCCACGCTGGTGTGGCTGCCCGGCGGGCACGCCCCAGGCCTTGCGTTCTACGGTCACCACCGGCAGCTGAGAGGCGAAGCGCGCTCCATTCTGTTCGACCGGGCCGGATCGGGATGGAGCGACGCAGGCCCGTTTCCACGACGCACGCCCCTTGAAGCGCGGGAGATGGCGACGCTGCTCGAGCGCGCAGGCGAGCGTGGCCCGTTCATCCTGGTCGGCCATTCGGCCGGCGGGCTGCTCGCAGCGAACTACGCCCGCCGGCATCCCGACAGGGTCGCGGGACTGATCCTGCTGGATGCGATGCAACCCGACATGGTCGCCTACAATCGCTACGTCGATGGCGACGGCGTGGGCAGCATGGCCCGCTTCCATCTTCAGCAAGGGGTGCTCACCCTGTTCGGCATTCGATACGACCCGTTCGAGCAGCTCGCGCGCGACGATCCGCAGATCGCACGTCTGCAACGCCTGCACGAGATCTACATGGGCGATCAGCGCGCCGCGCTGGAGGCCAAAGACGGCCTGCCCATGACGAACTGGGCCTCGCTCTCGATCAACGGCGAGCTCGATCCGCAGGAGCTCTCGAAAGGGGCGCTGGAATGGCTCGTGTATGACGGCGAGCTCGGCGATCTGCCGCTGTGGATCGTCATTCCGCAGGACGAAGTGCAGGCGCTCATCGAGAGCTCCGCAGGCAATCCGCAGAAGCAGCGCGCGCTGCGGTTGTTCCAGCGGATGCAGCACCGGTACCTCCAGGCTTCATCGCGGGCGCGACTGGTGCATGCGCCACCCGGAACGGGGCACAATTTCCCTTACGAGGCGCCGGATTTCGTGACGGAGCTGGTGCGGAACGCTCTGCGCGAGATCGACGGCGAGCACTGAAAGCGGAGGCGGCAATGGCGTTCAGGCATCGGGGTTTGCTGGCGGCAGCGGCGGGTATCACGGCTTTCGCGGCATTTGCTGCTGGCGCCGCCGAGCGCGCGACGCTTTTTCGGGACGTCAACGTAATCACCATGACCGACGATCGGGTACTGCCGCATCGCGACGTACTGGTGCGTGACGGGCGCATCGCGAGCATCACCACGACGGGCGCCAGGACCGTCGGAGCGGCGGATGCTCTAGTGGTCGCCGGCGAAGGGCGCTACCTGATGCCGGGACTGGCCGAGATGCATGCGCACTTGCCCGGGCCTCGCAAGGAGCAGTACGGCAAGGACATCCTGCTGCTGTTCGTCGCGCACGGCGTCACGACCATTCGCTCGATGCTGGGAGACCCATGGCATCTCGAGTTGCGCTCGCGCCTCGAGCGCAACGAGATGCTGGGGCCGCGCCTGTTCGCGTCCGGGCCGTCCTTGAACGGCAAGAGCGTGCCCGACGTGGCGCGCGCCGTTTCCATCGTCCGGGAGGAGGCCGCTGCCGGCTACGACTTCCTGAAGCTGCATCCGGGCCTCAGCCTGCCGGTATTCGATACGATCGCGAAGACCGCGGACGCACGGCACATCACCTTCCAGGGTCACATTTCCTCCGACGTCGGTGTGCTGCGCGCGCTGGAGGCGCGCCAGCGCGCCATCGACCATCTCGATGGCTATGTCGAGGAGCTGGCCGAGCGGAAGTGCCGCGAAGCAGCCGAAGACACGGGTTTCTTCGGCGCGAGCATCGTGCAATGCGTGGATGAGAAGCGCATTCCGGAGCTCGTGCGGCGCACGAAAGCGGCGGGGACGTGGATGGTTCCGACGGAGGCGCTGATGGAGCATTGGGCCGATGCAGCGAGCATCGAGCAGACTCGTTCGCCGGCGGCCGTTCGATATATGCCCCCGGAGGTGCTCGCCCAGTGGGACGACATCTATCGAGGCTCGCGTGATGCGGCACCGCTTCCGCGCGAACGCCTCCGCGAGTTCG
>JBGAIL010000001.1:3602-71953 GCA_044225565.1 Steroidobacteraceae bacterium
GGATGCGCCGCAGATCTTCAACGTGCCGGGCGACTCGGCGCTGGAGGAGCTTCGGGTGTATGTCGATATCGGCCTGACGCCGTATGAGGCGTTGAGGACGGCCACGGTGGCTCCGGCGCAGTTCTTCAACGCGACCGATCGTTTCGGGACGGTCCGTGAAGGCTTGGTCGCCGACTTGATCCTGGTACAGCGCAATCCCCTGGAGGACATAAGCGCTTTGCGCGAGCTTCGGGGGGTGATGATGCGGGGGCGCTGGCTGCCCCGGGAGAAGCTCGATGAGCTCCTCGAGCAGGTGGCTGCACGGGCGCGCGGTTGACGGGCCATCGGGCAGGACATTTCATATACCTTTCCTTCCGCCGTCCCTCTACCTCTGGTGAGGTCCTACGCTTTCACCCGCCATGACCCCGCCAGATCGTCCGAAACGCATCGCCGCCCTGTTCGCCCAGTACCGTGGGCGGGTCGGTCGCTTCCTGAGGGCGAAGAGCGTCGGGGTCGCGGAGATTCCGGACCTGACGCAGGAGGTTTTCCTCAGGCTATTGCGGGCGCCGGATAGCGAAGACATCCGCAACCCGGAAGCGTATCTCTTCACCATCGCGCGCAACCTCACGCACGAGCATCACCAGAAGCGCTCGCAGGAGCCCTTGCAGCTCGACATCACGCAGGGGCTGCTGGCGAACGAGCTCGTCGCGCCGGACGATCCGGCCGAGGCGATCGAATCGCAGCAGCGGCTCGCGAACTTCGAGAAGGCGCTGTCCCGGATGAAGCCCAGGGTGGCGCTGGCCTTCGTGCTGCATCGGCTGCGCGGTGCGAAGATCAGCGAGATCTCGGCACAGATGGGGCTTGCGGAAATCACCATCAAGAAATATCTCGCGGAAGGCGTGCGGGAGCTGAGGGCGTTCGAGAGCAGGCAGGGCAGGGAGGAGCCATGAGCAGCCGGACGGAGAATGCGCAGATCCTGGAAGAGGCGAGTCTCTGGTTCATCGAAAGCCGCACCGGCGAGCTCGAGGCTTCGCGCCGCCGCGAGTTCATGCTGTGGCTGAAGACTTCCCCCGAGCACATCCGGGCTTACCTGGAGCTGGCTGAGTCCTATGCGCACACGCCGGGTGCCGGATCGACGCCGGTGTCGGATACCGGGCGCATCGTGAATGAGGTGGCATCGAGAGTGCGCGCGGAATCCAACGTCGCGACGCTGAGCCCTGGGAGGCGTGCAGGTGCGGGTGCGGGCGCAGATGTGGGTGCGGGCTCGGGCGCGTCTGCGGCGGGGCATGCGCGGAAAGCTACGCGCCGGGCGCTGCCGATTGCCGCGGCCATCCTCGGCCTGGCCATGGGCGCGGGCGCGTTGCTCTGGTATCAAATGAACCGCATGGTCTACGCGACCGGCGTGGCGGAGCACCGCTCCATCGTGCTCGAAGACGGCTCCAGGATCGAGCTCAATGGCCGCTCCAGGGTCCGCGTGAGGTTCGGCGAGCGCGAGCGACTCATCGAGCTGCTCGAAGGCGAGGCGCTGTTCCAGGCCGCCCGGGCCCAGTCCCGGCCCTTCATCGTACGCAGCGGCGCCACGGACGTTCGCGCCCTGGGAACGCAGTTCGACGTCAATCGTCGGCGTGGCGAGACGATCATCAGCGTGCTCGAAGGCCGCGTCGCGGTCAGCAGCCAGGCGCGCGCGATTCTCAACGTGTCGCAGGAAGCGAAGCCGCTGCTGCTCGGCGCCGGCGAACAGGCGGTAGCCACAGTCGCTTCGGTGAACAGGCCGCATCGCGCCAACACCACTGCGGCAACGGCCTGGACGAGAGGACAGCTCGACTTCGACGAACTGGCGCTCGCCGACGTGATCGAGGAGTTCAACAGGCACAGCCGGCGCGAATTCGTGATCCGCGATGCCGGGCTCGGGGCGATACGCATCACCGGGGTGTATTCCTCCGACGATCCGCAGTCGTTCATCCGGTTACTGCAGAACCAGCCCGAGCTGGATGTCGCCGACACCGGCTCGAAAATCGTCATCGCCCGCAAGTAACGCCCGCGAACGCCGCCGCCCGATATACCTTCTTGCGCAGCCTCCCTCTACTTCCTGCATGACCGCGCCACTCGCATCGTGGCGCGGCCGCACCATCACGCAGGACACGGCAGGGGATCTCATGCGCGCAACGATCATCGCAGCCGCGATCAGCATCGCACTCGTCAGTCTCGCTTCGGCCGATCCGGTGCAGGCCGTCACGCGGCAGTCGATCAACATTCCGCGGCAACCGCTCGGGACGGCATTGCGCGCGCTGGCGCGGGACCGGGATTTCTCGGTGCTGATCCGATCGGATCTCGTCCGCGACAAGATGGCGGATGCCGTGGTCGGCGAGCTGACGACCGAAGAGGCCATCGCCCGGATGCTGTCCGGCACCGGCCTCACGTATCAATATCTGGACGACGAGACCATCACGATCGTCCCAATCGCCAGCACGCCGCCCGCGCCGAGCGCATCGAGCACGCAGAACGCGTCGTTCTGGCAGCGGCTGCGCACGTCGCAGGCCGATGCCGCAGCGCAGGCGTCGTCCGATCCGGCCGACCCATCCGGCCAGGTCGAAGAGATCGTCGTCACGGCGCAGAAGAAGGAGCAGTCGCTCAAGGACGTGCCGCTCAGCGTCACCGCCATCGGCGAGCGCTCCATCGAGGTGGCCGGCATCAGCAACTTCACCGACTACGCCCGCATGACCCCCGGCGTCAGCTTCGATTACGCCGGCCCGGGCGGAGGGCAGCTCGGCGACCGCGGTGTCTACATCCGCGGCATCTCCTCCACCAACACCACCTCGGGCGGCCAGCCAGTGGCGTTCTACATCGGCGAGACGCCGGTGCCCTTCAGCGATCCCAACCTGTTCGACGTCAACCGCATCGAGGTGCTGCGGGGCCCGCAGGGTACGCTCTATGGCTCCGGCTCGCTCGGTGGCACGGTGAAGATCGTTCCGAACCGCCCGGACGCGCGGCAGTTCGCCGCGAAGGCGGACAGCACGTTGTCGACCACCGAAGGTGGCGGCATCAATCACGAAGTGCGCGGCATGGTCAACATCCCGGTGATCGAGGATCGCATCGCGGTCCGTGCCACGCTGGCCGCGCGCCACGACGAAGGCTTCATCGACAACGCCGGCACCTCGCTGCAATGCGCGACGCCCGATCCTGCATGCCTCGACGATGTGCTGGACGTGAGCTTCCGGAAGAACCAGAACGACGTGGACCAGCTCTCCTTCCGCATCGCTTCCGAGATTCGTGTGACTGACCGGCTCACGCTCACTCCCGGCGTGTACGCGGAAAGAAAGAAGATCGCAGACCGTGCCAATTACACGGTGGGCTTCGAGCATGGCCCCGGCGGCCTGCTCACGAACACCTCTGGCCCGCCGAGCAAGGAGCAGAACGACTTCGCGCTCTACGACCTCGGACTGAAGTACGAGTGGGAGCCCGCCGCGCTGACCAGCTCCACGTCCTATATGTCCTGGAAAAAGGACAACGTGCTCAGCCTTTCCTACCTGATCCAGGGCATCTTCGGCCTTCCCGACACCACGCAGGTGGGCCTCGCCTCCGACGTGAACCGCAAGCTCCTCACGCACGAATCGCGCATCGCCTCCACGGGGGAGAACAAGCTCGACTGGCTCGTCGGTGCGTTCTACCAGCGCGAGGATTTCGTCTTCGCCAACTATTCCGCGGAGCCTTCCATCCCGCTCGAGAACAAGGTGCTCTCGGCGGCGAAGGATCGCGTAGTGACGAAGCAGTACGCCGTGTTCACGGAGGAGACGCTGCACCTCACCGACAAGCTGAGCCTCATCGGCGGCCTGCGGTACTTCAAGACCGAAGTGGGCTCGGAGCGCTTCGTGAAGGCGAGCCTGTTCCAGAGCCCCGTGGACTTTGCGGAGCTCCTCCCCACTGCGAAGGAAACCGGCTTCACGCCCAAGGCTGAAATCTCGTACAAGGCCAGCGAGGACGTGCTGCTCTACGCCTTGGCCGCGCGCGGCTTCCGGGCGGGCGGGACGACGAGAAAGCCCGCGGATCTGCCGGCCTGCGTCGCGGAGCTCGCCGCGCTCGGCATCACGCCGTCCGATTCCTTCGACTCGGACAGCGTCTGGAACTACGAAGCGGGCGCCAAGACCGTGTGGGCGGATGGCCGGCTCTCCGCCAACCTCTCCGGTTACTACATCGACTGGAACGACATCCAGCAGGAGCTGCAGTTGAATTGCGGCTTCGCCTTCACGACGAACTTCGGCAAGGCGACCAGCAAAGGCGCGGAGCTCGAGCTGAAAGCCGCGCCGCTGCGCGGGCTCGATCTCGGCCTCTCGGTGGGCTACATCAATGCGCGGCTGGCGGAAGACAATCCCACGGGCGTCGGCAAGAAGGGCGACACGACTTTGCACACGCCGCAGTGGAGCGTGGCCCTGCAGAGCCAGTACACCGTGCCGGTCGGCTTCGGTTTCTCGGCATACGTTCGCGGCGATTACCAGCGCATCGGCCGCGTCGCGACCACGTTCAACACGGTCGGGATTCCGGACAACGCCAGCTACCGGCCGAGTTACGAAGTGGCCTCGTTCGCCACGGGCCTCACCCGTGACGACTGGGACCTCTCGGTGTTCATCGACAATGCGTTCAACGCGCGCCCGCAGTTCGATTCGTTCGTGGACAGCGCCGGTGTGCAGTTCCCGCAGGCCATCACCCTCCAGCCGCGAACCATCGGGCTGACGGTGCGCCGGGTCTTCTAAGCGCCGCGGCGGGACGGTACGCTTTGCCGCTCCCGCCGCCTGGAGCACCGTTCATGAAGAAGAAATTCACGTTCTGGCTCAAGGCCACGGGACTGGGCGTCCTCATCCTGGTTCTGGGCGTGCTGCTGGTGGGATGGCTCATGAAAGCGCTCGCGCCGGACGTGCCCCCGCCCGGGCAGCTCGTGGATGTGGGCGGATTCAGGTTGCACATCCATTGTTCGGGGCAGCTGCGCGGCGCGGCGCCGGTGCTCATCGAGGCCGGGCTGGGCGTTTCGGCGGCGTACTATCACTGGATCCAGGAAGGGCTCGAGCCTTCCACGAAAGTGTGCAGTTACGACCGGGCGGGGCTGGGTTTCAGCGAGGAAAGCCATCGCTCGCGCGAGCCGGCCGAGATCGTCCGCCAGCTGCACGTGCTGCTGGAGAAGGCCGGGTTCGAGCGGCCGTTCGTGTTCGCGGGTCATTCCATCGCCGGTATCCTCATTCGCGAGTACGTCTCGCAATATCCGGACGAGGTGGCCGGAGTAGCATTCCTCGACGGCAGCAATCCGGACCAGACGCGGGCGCTTGGCCTGGAGAAGATCGACGTGAAGGCGCAGGCGGAACGCGGCCTCAAGGTGTATCGCATGCTCGTGAATTCCGGCCTGTCCCGGCTCTACGATCCGGCGCTGGCGCCGGTGAGGCCCTTCTTTCCGGAGACGGTCATCGACGAGCTGCAATACACCGCGCGCGACCGGCAGTTCGATGCCGTGCTGGCGGAGTTCGATGGCATGGGCCCCTACACCAACCGGCCCAGACCGGCCGATGACTTCGGCGATCGACCGACGGTTGCGATCCAGGCGGGGGAGAAGTGGGACCCGTCGGTGATTCCGCCCGGCGTGGATGTGGAGAAGGTCTCCGCCGGCTGGTCCAGCCTGCAGCGGCAGAACGCGGCGCTGTCCACCCGTGGGCGGTATGTGGTGGTGAAGGACTCGAATCACATGAGCCTGGTCTACGATCAGAAGTATGCCGCTCAGGCGGTCGGGCTCATCCGGGAAGTGCTGAAAGCCCAAACACCGGCCCAAGCCGCTCCCGTTATGCCGCAGCGGTAATTAAGTTCCATTGAAATAGACTGCGGCCTCGCACCCAAGGACCGGAAATGTTTGGCCTCCTCGTCTTCGGCACGATTGCAGTCTTCATATTCGCCCTCGGACGTGCCGGCGGCGAGCGGTCGTTCTGGAGACCTGCCGTCTTCGTCATCGGCGGGCTGTTCCTGCTCGGCTCCTGGCCGCCAGGCTACCTCGACACACGACTTGCCTGCCGGGATGACGGCGGACTCCGTATTAAACGTCAGGTGCACGCTGATGGCTTTTTTCTGATGCAGCCCAGTGCCGACTCATCCATGTCGAGCTGGGATTACGACCCTGTCGTTACCGGCCAAGTGCGCTACATGGACTTCAACAAAAGCATCTGGGACGCCGCTTACCGGCGGAATGAAACCGTCTAGGTTCGAGCTACCCTCTCCATCCTGGGAGACCCTCACTGCATCCCCTACGACAACCGCGAGGGGAAACTCAAGGCGATCGCGTGTCTCGCCGTAACGCCTTTGTCTGCCAAGCCAGCTTCAGGCTACGCGCTTCGAAAATACGACGGAAGCCGACGCGGACTCCTTTTCAGCAATCTCCGCTATCAGGCGCTGGAATTCAGCGATCTCTCGTCCGGAGAAGTCATTGCCACCCACCGCCGCTATGCGTATTTCGCACCACTGAGTCATCTGGGCGAAATCACGGGTCCCACCTACAGTTGCCCGAAGGGGTATGTAGTGAAGGGTGATTTTCTCGAGAGGGTATTGCGGTAGATCATGCGGTCAGGCTGGTCGTTGCCTTGTAAGCCGCATCGAACCGGCTTTCCGGGCTGATGTCGGTCGCGCGGGAATCCGTGAGATTACGTGCGATGGCCTTTAGGTAGACGTGCCGGCCTATCAGTGGGAGCGGGTGCCGGGCAGCGCCGAGGCGAATTGCGTTCGCTAGCGCTGGTTTTCGACTGGCACCAAGGCGCTGCCACCCACTCCCTCAGTGGCCCACCGGGTGGCGCGGTGGTAGCCTTCCCGCGCCAGAGCCTGCCTGAAGGCGTCGCGGGGAGAAAGCGCCATGAGCCGCATCATCGTGTTCGTGCTCGTCGTGGGCATCGCCGCCGCCGGCGGCTTCTACATCTATAAGCGAACGCACCGCGACGCGCCGGTGGCTTCGGCTCCGGCGCCCGATCTCGCTCCGCCCGGCGCCAGGCTGCTCGATGGCCTCGGCTCGTACCGGATGCGGGCGGTGAGCCAGGATCCTCGGGTGCAGCGCTGGTTCGACCAGGGATTGATGCTGACCTACGGCTTCAACCACGACGCGGCGGAGCGCTCGTTCCTCAAGGCGGCGGAGCTCGACCCGCGATGCGCCATGTGCTGGTGGGGCGCCGCGCTGGTGCTCGGGCCGCACGTGAACGCGGTGATGGATCCCAACAACGATGCGAAGGCCTGGGATCGGGTGCAGAAGGCGCAGGCGCTGGCATCCGGCGCCAGCGCGGCCGATCAGGCTTACATCAAGGCGCTCGCCGCGCGCTATGCGCAGAGCCCGCCGCAGGATCGCAAGCCGTTGGATCAGGCCTATGCGCAGGCCATGGGCGAGCTGGTGAAGCAGTTCCCGGACGACCTCGACGCGCTCACCTTGCACTCCGAAGCGCTGATGGACCTGCAGCCCTGGGACTACTGGGATGCGAAGCAGCAGCCCAAGGGCAACATCCTGCAGATCGTCTCGCAGCTGGAATCGGTCATCGCGCGCAATGCGGATCACGCAGGCGCCCTGCATCTCTATATCCACGCGGTGGAGGCTTCGAGCGATGCCAAGCGCGGCGCCGCCGCGGCGGACCGGTTGCGCGAGCTGGTGCCGGGTTCCGGTCACCTGGTGCACATGCCCTCGCACATCTATACGCGCGTCGGCCGTTACAACGATGCCGTGCTCGCCAACGAGAAGGCCATCGCAGCGGACGATGCGTATCTGGCGATCTGCCGGCCCGCGCCCGGGCTCTATCCGCTGGGCTACGTGCCGCACAACCATCATTTCCTCTGGTGGGCCTCCTCCATGCAGGGTGCGAGCGCAGTGGCGTTGGCCGCGGCCGAGGAAACCGCGAAGCGCACCTTCCAGCCCGAGCTGATGCGCGTGCCGGAAATGGTCGCCCTGCAGGATTTCTGGATCACGCCGCTCAAGGCGAAAGTGCAGTTCGCGCATTGGGACGAGGTGCTGGCGACGCCCGCGCCGCCTTCCGATCTGGAATATCCGCTCGCCATGTGGGATTTCGCGCAAGGCATGGCGAAGGTGGGCAAGGGCGACGGGCCTTCGGCGCAGCCGCATCTCGAGCGCCTCGCCAGGGCCGCCGCGGATCCGAAGTTCGAGCAGATGCTCATCGGGCCGCAGCATCCGCTGTCGGCGACGCTGCGGATCTCCGAGAAGGTGCTGGCGGGGCGCATCGCCGCGGCGGCGAAGAACTATCCGGCGGCGATCCAGGCGCTGCAGCAAGGCGTCGCTCTGGAGGATGCCGTGGCGTATTTCGAGCCGCCGTTGTGGCACCAGCCGGTGCGCCAGCATCTCGGCGCCGTGCTGCTGAGCGCCGGCAAGCCGGCCGCGGCCGAGAAGGTCTATCGGGAAGATCTCGAGCGCAATCCCGAGAACGGCTATTCCCTGAAGGGGCTGCAGCTGTCGCTGGTCGCGCAGGGTCGCAAGGGAGAGGCGAAGCGGGTCGAGGAGCGTTTCGGCCGCGCCTGGGCGCACGCCGACATCCAGCTCGGCGCGTCAGCGCTTTGAGGTGATCGCGGTGCCGAGATCGGCGACGAGCCGGTCGGCATCGTGCGGCGGCTGGAAGTAGGCCGCGACGCGCGCTTGCGGATCGATCAGCACCAGTGCCGCGGAATGGTCCACGGTGTACTGCCCGTCGACGCCAGGGTTCTTCACGTAGGCAAGGCCCAGGCTGTCGCACAGCTTGTCGAGCTCCGCTTTCTCACCCGTCACCCCGATCAGGTCGGAGCCGAAGTTCGCGAGATACGTTGCCAGTGCTTGCGGTGTGTCGCGCTCCGGATCGGCGCTGAGGAACACCGTCTGCACGGTCTTGCCTTGCGCCCGCAACCGGGCGTCGACGGCCGTGAGCAACGCCAGGGTCGTGGGGCAAACATCGGGGCAGTGCGTGAAGCCCATGAAGAGCAGGCTCCACCGCCCCTCGAAGGTCTTGCGAGTGACCGGATGGCGCTCCTGATCCACCAGGGCGAACTCTCCGACCAGAGGTTCCGGTCGAAGAATCGCGCCGGTGCGCGGTCCGTCTTCGGAGCGATCCGAGAGATAGCCCGCCACCAGAAAGCCGGCGAGTGCCGCACCCAATGCGGATACGATCAGGGCGGCTCGAGAATTCAGATGCATGAGGGCAAGTGCTGGCTCGCCAGCCCAGGTCGGACGGCTCAGTATCCCCGCTTCACGTCCACCACCGAAAGCATGCGCTCGCCCGCCACATATCGTCGCAGGTTCTCCCGCGCCACCTGCCAGCGCAGCGTGCGGCCGCGGTCCGTATCGGCCGAAACGTGAGGGGTGATGACGACGTTCGGCATGCGCCAGAGCGGATGATCGGACGGCAACGGCTCGGGGTCGGTGACGTCCAGCGCTGCGCCGCGGAGCCGCTTCTCCTGCAGCGCCTTCACGAGCTCGCCGGTATCGACCGTGCCGCCCCGACCGACGTTGATGAAGACGGCCGTTGGTTTCATCGCGGAGAAAATCTTCGCGTCGAACACGCGGGTGGTCTGTGCGGTGAGCGGCAGGCTGTTGACGATGACGTCCGCTTCGCGTGCCAGAGCCAAGAGCTCCCCGGGTGGGCCCAGGTGGCTCACGAACTCCGGCGCGGGGCGGTTGCTGGCGCTGGTAGCGACGATGCGCATGCCGAACGCGTGCGCACGGCGCGCCACTTCGGTGCCGATGCCGCCCAGCCCCGCGATGAACATCGTCTTGTCCTGCAATACGAACGCCGGCGAATCTTCGTCGCTCGGCTGATCCCACCGGCTCTGCTCCTGCTGGCGCAGGTACATGGGCAAACCGCGCGAGATCGACAGCAGCATCGCCATGACGTGCTCGGCCATGGCGGGCCCGGCAACACGCTGCATGTTGGTGACGAGGATGCCTCGCTCCGCGATGGCGGTATTCGCGAGGCAGCGCTCGACGCCGGCATTCATGAGCTGCATCCAGCGGATCTTCTGGCCGCGTTCGAGGAGCTTGGCTGAACAAAACGCGAACACGGCATCCGCCCGCGGAGCAGCGGCTTCGGCCTCCGCATCATCGCGTGCCACGATGAACTCCACGCCGGGTGCCGCTTCGCGCAGCCAGGTGAGGTCGTAGCCGTCCTTCGGGACGATGATGGTGCGCGGCTTGCGCCACCCGGGCTGATCCCGCAGGGCGGTGGGAGCTTCCCGTAGGCCGAGCTCCTGGATGAAGGCCGTCGCGTCGGTGCCGCTTTGCGTGGTGGCATGTCCTGCGGTCAGGTGGGAGGTCCCCGCGAGCATGGCGCCAAGGGCGAGGGGGGAGAGGGAAGCGAGCGGGTTTTTCATTGCCGGGAAATCTACAGGAAAACCCGGCGCGCCAGGAATGCGGCATGGACGTGGGGAATCCGTCGCCGCGCGTCTACATCTCGTTGGCGGCGACCACTGGCTCGATTGCAACGACCGCCGACTCCGCCGGCAGGGTGGCCTGCGAAGCCTCCCTTTGCCCCAGACGGTTTCGCGCCCGTTCCAGGAGAAAGCGGGCTACTGCTTCGCGCGCCTGCATCTCGCTGGTGCCGGCCGGGAATTCGAACACTTCAGCCGCATCGAACGGATTCGCGAAGCGGACGGCAAGAGCCGGCTCGGAGACGGGGGTGACGCTGGTGGGCGTGCCGGGCGCCGATGCGGAGAGTCCAGTATCGGTATGGCTCGGCATATGCTTCTCGACCACGTACGCGACCCCACTCACGAGCACGATCCAGGCCGTGGCGGCGATGATCACGACTCTGGAGCCACGCGGGCTGAGCGACGACCGATTCCGGCGCGCCGCCGGGGCGCGCGCTACATCAGAAGGAGTCACCCGGTTCGGCATTTCGGCACCGTGGAAAAACCGTGCGCAGTGCTGACAGCAATATTCGATCCTGCGAACCTGATGACCGTCATCCTTTTGGCGCAGGCTCTCCATGCGCCACTTCTTCCGAACTCTCTCCCTTGCCCAGCAGCCCATCCACCACCCGACTCATGTGCTGCGGCGAGCGGGTGCGCCTCGCGACGATGGAGTACACCGCGGGAACCGCGAACAACGTGAGGAGCACCGAGACCAGCGTGCCGTAGAACACCACGACGCCGATCGGCAAGCGCTGCTCGGCACCCGCGCCCGTCGCCACCAGGAACGGCAGCGCGCCAAATGCGGTGCACAGGCTGGTCATCAGCACAGGGCGCAGGCGTGCCGCCGAGGCCTGCACGATGGCCTTGCCGAACTCGACGCCGCGATCACGAAGCTGGTTCGCGAATTCCACGATGAGCACGCCGTTCTTCGCGGCGATGCCGATCAGCATGACCACCGCGATCTGCGTGAACAGGTTGATGGTCATGCCATAGAGCTTCAGCCCGAAGACCGCGCCGAGCAGCGCGAGAGGCACCGTGACCATGATGATGGCCGGATGCACGAAGCTCTCGAACTGCGCGGCCAGCACGAGGAACACGATGCCGAGCGCGAACAGGAACGTGAGGTACATCTGGCTGCCCGCCCGCAGGTACTCGCCGGACTCGCCGTCGAACATCAGCCGCGCGCTCGGCGGGAATTCCTTCGGCACGATCTCCTGGAACCACGCCACCGCCTCGCTCATCGTGTAACCGGGCGCGAGGTCGGCGCCTATCTCGATGGCCCGCATCCGGTTGAAGCGCGCGAGCTCCATCGCGCCGGAGATCTCCTCGAGCTTCACGAGGTTGGCGAGCGGCAGCAGCTCGCCGCTGCGATCGGAGCGCACCTGCAGGTTGGTGAGGTCCGAGATGGTCTGCCGCTCGTCGCGCCGCCCCTGCAGGATCACGTTGTACTCGCGGCCGCGGTCGATGTAGGTCGTCACGATGCGCGCGCCCAGCATCGTCTCCAGCGTGCGCCCGACGTTCTCCAGCGAGACGCCCAGATCGGCAGCCCGGTTGCGATCGATCGCGACGCGCAGCTGCGGTTTGCGCTCTTTGTAATCCGTGTCGACGTTGACGAGTCCGGGGTTCTGCTCGGCGAGCCGCAGCAGCTTGGTGGACCATTGGGAGAGGGTCTCGTAATCCGGCCCGCCGAGCACCGCCTGCACGGGCTGCCCGAAGCCGCGGCGCCCGAGGCTGCCCGGTTGCTGGGAGGACGCACGCACCCCGGGCAGTTTTCGCGCTTCCACGAGCACGTCGCGCCCGATCTCCTGCGCGGAGCGCTTTCGCTCCCCCCACGGCTTCAACACCATGGTGGCGCGGGCGGTGTTGACGTCGCCGCTGGCACCGCCGAACGTGCCCGGGACGCGGATCATGACGCGCTCGATCTCGCCGCTGCGCTCCTTCTCGCGCAGGACGATCTGCTCGAGTCGGCGGGCATAGTCCTCCATGTATTCCAGGCTGGCCCCTTCGGGCCCTTCGAGCGTGATGTTCGCGATGCCGACGTCGGCAGTGGGCACGAACTCGCTGGGCAGCGAATGGAAGGTGAGCGCGCCGCCCGCCGCCAGCGCCAGCACGGAAGCGACGATGAGCCAGGGCCTGCGGATGAGGGAGGCGAGCCGGCGCTCGTAGCGGCTCGCGACCCGTTTGAAGAAATTGTCGACGGCAGTCGCGAACCGGCCGCGCCCGCTTTCCACCGGCAGTTTCGAGCTGAGCATCGGCGTCAGCGTGAGTGCGACCAGCGCCGAGAACAGCACGGCGGCGGCCAGCGTGAAGCCGAACTCGCGGAACAGCCGGCCGATGTCTCCCGGCAGGAACGAGATCGGCACGAACACTGCGGCGAGCGTCAGCGTGGTGGCGATGACGGCGAAGCCGATCTCGTCGCTGCCTTTCACGGCGGCGACGACGGGGCTCGAGCCTTCTTCCGCGTGCCGATGCACGTTCTCGAGCACCACGATGGCGTCGTCGACGACCAGGCCGATGGCCAGCACCAGACCGAGCAGGGTCAGCACGTTGATGGAGTACCCGAGCGCATACATTGCGATGAACGATGCGATGACCGACACGGGGATCGTCACGGCCGGAATGAGCGTCGCCCGCACGTTGCCCAGGAACGCGTAGATGACCAGCAGCACCGACACGAATGCGAAGGCGAGCGCGATGAGCACTTCGTGCAGCGCCGCTTCGATGGAAAGGCCGCGGTCCACGTTGATTCCGAGCCGCATGCCCTGCGGGAGGCTTTGCTGGATCAGCTTCACCTCCGTGCGAACGCCTCGGACCACGTCCAGCGTGTTCGCCTTCGATTGCGCTTCGATGCCCAGCGAGACGCCCGGGCGGCCATCCGTCCGCGCCACGGTTCGGTCGTTCTCGGCGGCCAGGCGCACGTCCGCCACTTCGCCGAGCCGCGTGAGATGGCCATCTTCGCCGCGGGCGATCACCAGGCCGCGGAAATCCTCCTCGCTGTCGAGCCCGATTTCCGTGCGAAGGGAGAATTCCCGGCTGCGCGATTCCAGTCGGCCGGCGGGCAGCTGGATGTTCTCGCGCCGCAGCGCGCTCTCGATGTCCGCGACGGTGAGCTGGCGCGCCGCGAGCGCTTGCCGATCCAGCCAGATGCGCATCGCGTAGCGGCGCCCACCGCTGATCTGCACGCGCGCGACACCTGGAACGGTGGATACGCGCTCCACCAGGTAGCGCTCGGCGTAGTCGGTGAGCTCGAGCGTGGAGATGCGGTCCGAGCTGATGTTCAGCCACATCACCGGGTCGGTGTTGGTGTCGGCCTTCACGACTTCCGGCGGATCGGCTTCTTCGGGCAGGTCGTTGACGACGCGCGAGATGCGGTCGCGAACGTCGTTCGCCGCGCCGTCGATGTCGCGGCTGATGTCGAACTCGATGCGGATGCTGGACCGCTCCTCCTCGCTGTCCGATTCGATCTTGAGGATGCCTTCGATGCCGGCGATGCGGTCCTCGATGACCTGCGTGACCTTGTTCTCGATGATCGCGGCGGAGGCGCCGCGATAGCTGGTGGTCACCGAGATGACGGGCCGGTTGATGTCCGGATATTCGCGGATCGGCAGCCGCCCGAGCGAGACGAGCCCGATGACGACCAGCAGCAGGCTGACCACGGTGGCGAAGACCGGGCGCCGGATCGAGATCTCGGACAGGCGCATGGGGCTCAGTTGCTCGCGGCGTGATCGCCCGAGGATTCGCCCGTGGCGGCAACCTGGACCACTGGCGTGCCTTCACGCACGTTCTGCGTGCCTTCGACGACTACGAGGTCTCCTTCTTTGACGCCCGTCGTCACTTCGAGAATGCCGGGTTGACGGCGGCCCGTCGTCACTTCCCGCTGTGTCACCACATCGTTCACCACGGCAAAGACGAAAGTCCTGCCTTGCTCGGGCACCAGCGCGCCTTCCGGGATCACCAGGGCTGGCGCCGGCTCGCCTTGCAGCGTCACCGCCATGAACATGCCCGGCCGGAGCACGCCACGTGCGTTGGGTAGGTGAGCGCGCACCGTCACCGAGCGCGTCACGGGATCGAAGCGCGAGCCGACGATCGCCACTTTCCCGTCGAACGCCTGCCCTGGCAGGCCTGCCACCCGGGCTTGCACCGCGAGCCCGGGCCGCAGCGCATGCAGGAAGGACTGCGGCACGGTGAAATCGAGCTTGATGAGCGAGGTGTCGTCCAGCGTGGTGATGACCGTGCCGGGGCTGATGAGGCTGCCGACGCTCACCTGGCGGAATCCCGTGCGCCCGTCGAACGGCGCCCGGATGACCGCATCCGCGAGGTTGGCGCGCGCCGTGGCCACCGCAGCGCGGTTGGACTTGAGCGTCGCCTCGATCTGATCGAACTCGGCCTTCGACAGCGCCTGCGTCGCCGCCAGCGTCCGGCTGCGCTCGAACCGGGCCATGCTCTCTGCCAGGGTGGCCTCCGCACCCTCGAGCTCCGCTCGCAGCTGGGCGGCATCGAGCTCGACCAGCACCGCTCCGCGCTGGACGGGCTGGCCTTCCTGGAAGTGGATGTCCGCCACCTTGTTGGCGGTTTTTGCCGTGATCTCCACTGATTCGTTCGCCATCGCGGTGCCTACGGCTTCGATCTCCGTGCCGAGCACCTGTCGGACGACCGGCGCGGTGACGACCCGGACGCGGCTTGTGGAAGGGCCGGCAGCGTTGTGGGCTTCCGGCTTTCCGCAAGACACGGTGAGCAGGCTCAAGACAAAGACTATAAGCAGGCGCATGCACATCCTTGGGGCCCGCAGCGTGGCACGAGGCACGGGCATCGTGCGCGCGATTGTGGGCTGCGGCCGGGCGAGTATCTCTCTGTTTCCACGGCCATGGTACGTGCGATCCTGCTGTCCGCCATTCGCCGGGTGCTGCTCCATGAGATCCATTTCGTTCCTGCTGATGATGACGTGGCTCGCCGCCGGCTCCGCATAGCAATACAAGGGTTATTCCGAAGACGCCCTGAAGCGCGAGCTCGAGGCCACGGTGGTCTCGGCCTCTCGATAGGTCCCCAAGAATCAATGTGGTAGCATCCGGCATCCGCGCCCCGGTCCCCGCCGGGATTCTCCGCCGCCGTGGGGCACGGCCGGCACGACGGCATAACCATTTGATTCAAAAGCCAAAGTTTCGAGGGCCGCCTTGACTTCGACCGACTCCATGGCCTTGTTCGCGGGCAGCTCCAATCCCGCCCTGGCTCAGGACATCGCGCGGCATCTCGCGACGCCCCTGGGCCGCGCCTCCGTGGGCCGCTTCAGCGACGGCGAGGTCAACATCGAGATCATGGAGAACGTGCGCGGGCGCGACGTCTTCATCATCCAGCCCACCTGCCCTCCGGCGAACGACCATCTCATGGAGCTCGTGGTCATGGTGGATGCGTGCCGTCGCGCCTCCGCCGCGCGCATCACCGCTGTCGTGCCGTATTTCGGCTACGCGCGGCAGGATCGCCGCCCGCGCGCCACCCGCATGGCCATCACCGCGAAGGTGGTCGCGAACATGATCTCGAGCGTCGGCGTGAACCGCCTGCTCACCATCGATCTGCACGCGGACCAGATCCAGGGTTTCTTCGACATCCCCGTGGACAACGTGTACGGCTCGCCCGTGCTGCTCGGGGATGTCTGGCGTCAGCGCTACGACGACATGGTGGTGGTCTCGCCGGACGTCGGTGGCGTGGTGCGCGCCCGCGCGCTCGCCAAAGCGCTGGATGACGCGGATCTGGCCATCATCGACAAGCGCCGCCCGCGCCCCAACGAATCCAAAGTGATGAACATCATCGGTGAGGTGCGGGGCAAGAGCTGCGTGCTCATCGACGACATGGTCGACACCGCCGGCACGCTGTGCCAGGCCGCGCAGGCGCTGAAGGACGAAGGCGCCGTGAAGGTGGTGGCCTACATCACGCACCCGGTGCTCTCGGGCAACGCGGTGGAGAAGATCACGAAGTCGGCGCTCGATGAGCTCGTGGTGACGGACACCATCCCGCTCTCGAAGGCCGCCGCGGGCTGCGGAAAGATCCGCCAGCTCTCGGTCGCGGGGTTGCTCGCGGAGACCATCCGCCGCATCCGCGACGAGGAGTCGGTGAGCTCGCTCTACGTCGATTGAGAATTCGCGTCGTGGCCGCGCGAGCGGCGGCGACGCAAGACCGGGCTCCGCTGGTCGCGGCGGCGCCTTTCCACAACCAGGAGATGACATGCGTACTTCATTCACCATCGGCGCGGACTTCCGCGAGACGCAAGGCAAAGGTGCGAGCCGCCGCCTGCGTCACGCGGGCAAGGTCCCGGCCATCCTCTACGGCGGCAACGAGAAGCCGCGCCAGCTCACCCTCGATCAGCAGAACCTGCTCACCATGATCGACAACGAGCGCTTCTATTCGTCGATCGTGCAGCTGAAGCTGACGAGCGGCCTGCAGGCCGCCATCGTCAAGGACGTGCAGATGCACCCGGCGCGCAACGTCGTCGTGCACGTGGACCTGCAGCGGGTGCTCGAGAACGAGAAGATCCGCATCCACCTGCCCATCCACTTCAAGGGCGCGAGCGTGTCGCCGGGCGTGAAGACGCAGGGCGGCGTCGTGTCGCACCGCATGGCGGACGTCGAGGTGCTCTGCCTGCCGAAGGATCTCCCGGAGTTCCTGGAGATCGACATGACGCAGATGAACCTCAACGATCAGAAATTCCTGTCCGACATCCCGCTGCCCGAAGGCGTGAGCATCCCGGACCTGGCGCACGGCAAGAACTCGCCGGTCGTCTCGATCCACAGCCCGCGTGCCGAGGAGCCGGAGCCCACCGCCGAAGCCGCTGCTGCCACGCCTGCCGAAGGCGCTGCGGCTGCACCTGCTGCAGGTGCTGGGGCGGCTGGTGGAGATGCGAAGAAGGACGAGAAGAAGGATGCTGCGCCGGCCAAGAAAGAGGGCGGCAAGAAGTAGGCATTCGCTCCGCTGCGCCCCTGCGACATCGTGGGGGCGCAGCGGTGCTTCGATAAGCGGACAGGAGCGAGACCGGCGCTTCGTCGAGCGGGACTCGTGACCGGCGGAGCGATTGCATTGGAACGGTGGGGAAGAGTTTGGCGGGGACGGCTCTCAAACTGATCGTCGGGCTCGGGAATCCGGGGGCGGAGTACGAGCGGACGCGGCACAACGTCGGGTTCTGGTTCGTGGAGGAGCTGGCGCGGCGGCACGGAGGGGCGTTCCGGTACGAGGCGCGGCATCAAGGGGAGATGGCGCGGGTGCGGATCGGTGCGACGGACCTCTGGTTGCTGAAGCCGATGACTTACATGAACCGCAGCGGCGGGCCGACGCAGAGCGTGGCGCAGTTCTACAAGGCGGCCGTGGAAGAGATTCTCGTCGGATACGACGAGCTGGATTTCCCTCCCGGCGCGGTACGCCTGAAGCAGGGCGGCGGCGCGGCGGGGCACAATGGGATCAAGGACCTCACCGCGCAGGTCGGCGCGAATTTCTGGCGCTTTCGCATCGGCATCGGCAAGCCGCCGCGCGAAGGCATCGAGCACGTGTTGGGGCGGCCTTCGGCCGCGGACGAGAAGCTGATCCGCGAGGCCATCGCCGGCGCGGCGGATGCGCTGCCGGTGATGCTCCAGGATGGCGCGCAGAAGGCGATGAATCGCCTGCATACGCAAAGTGAGAGCTGAATGCCCATAAGATGCGGGATCGTCGGGCTGCCGAACGTCGGCAAGTCCACCTTGTTCAACGCGCTGACGCGAGCGCAGATCGCGGCGGAGAACTATCCGTTCTGCACCATCGATCCGAACGTCGGCGTGGTGCCGGTGCCGGATCCACGGCTCGACCAGCTCGCGGCCATCGCGAAGCCGGAGAAGATACTGCCCACCACCGTCGAGTTCGTGGACATCGCGGGCCTGGTGGCGGGCGCTTCACAGGGCGAGGGACTGGGCAACAAGTTCCTGGCGCACATCCGCGAGGTGGATGCCATCGCGCACGTGGTGCGCTGCTTCGAGAATCCGGACGTGGTGCACGTGTCGGGCAAGGTGAATCCGATCGCGGACATCGAGACCATCGACACGGAGCTCGCGCTCGCGGATCTCCAGTCCGTGGAGAAAGCCGTCGAGCGCGCGGCGAAAGCAGCGAAGGGTGGCGACAAGGATGCGGTGCGCAAGCGCGCGCTGTTCGAGCGCGTGAAGGCGCATCTCGATACGGTGAAGCCGGTGCGTGCGCTTGCGCTTACCGAAGACGAGCGCCGCGATCTGCAGGAGCTGCATCTGCTCACTGCAAAGCCGGTCATGTACGTCGCGAACGTGCTGGAGAACGGCTTCGAGAACAACCCGCACCTCGCAGCCGTCGAGCAGCGCGCGGCGGGTGAAGGTGCCGTGGTGGTGCCGGTCTGCGCCTCCATCGAGGCGGAGATCGCTCAACTGGACGAGGCGGACCGGCAGGACTTCCTCGCGGAGCTCAAGCTCTCGGAGCCGGGCCTCAATCGCGTGATCCGCGCGGCCTACAGGCTGCTCGGCCTGCAGACGTATTTCACCGCGGGGCCCAAAGAAGTGCGTGCATGGACGGTGCGCCAGGGGTCCACCGCGCCGCAGGCCGCCGGGGTCATCCATACCGATTTCGAGCGCGGCTTCATTCGCGCCGAGGTCGTCGCGTTCGACGACTACATCGCCGGGAAGGGTGAGGCGGGCGCGCGGGAGGCCGGGAAACTGCGCCTGGAAGGCAAGGAGTACCTGGTGCGCGAAGGCGATGTGATGCACTTCCGTTTCAACGTCTGACGCGCGCGGCCAATGTCCGCAGATACGGACAACTTCACATAAGCAACATTCCCAAGGGAAATCCGTTGCGGGATACTCTGGCGCCTGCCTTCAGGGAGGAAAGATGGAGCCAGAGCTGAGAATACTGGTCGTCGAGGACGTCCCCACCGATGCCGAGCTCGAGGTTCACCGCATCCGTGCGACTGGTATTCCCTGCACCTACGAGCGCGTCGAGACCGAGGCTGCCATGCGCAGCGCGCTCGCACGGTCCAGGCCCGGGCTCATCATCTCCGACTTCTCGCTGCCGCAGTTCAGCGGCCTGAGCGCGCTCGCCATCGCGTCCGCGGAAGTGCCGGACGTCCCGTTCATCTTCGTCTCCGGCACCATCGGCGAGGAGCGGGCCATCGAGGCGCTGAAGCAGGGCGCCGTGGACTACATCCTCAAGTCGAACCTGATGCGCCTCGGCCCGGCCGTGCGCCGCGCGCTGGACGAGGCCGCCTCCCAGGCCGAGCGCCGCAAGGCGGAGAAGCAGATCCGCCGCCTCACGTATTTCGATCCGCTCACCGGCCTCGCCAGGCGCGCGCTCTTCTGCGAGCGCGTCGGGCAGAAAGCGGTGTCGCAGGCGGCTGCATCCAACGCCGCCATCGTGGTGTTCGACGTCGAGCGGCTCGCCGTCATAAACGATTCTCTGGGCCGCTACACCGGGGACCTGCTGCTGCAGGAGATCGCGAGCAGGCTGCGCAGGCATTTCGAGGACGAGAGCCACATCGCCCATCTCGAAGGTGGCACGTTCGCCGCGCTCATGTGCGGCGATACGGATTCGGCGCAGCGGCTGCACCTGCGGCTCGCATCCATCTTCAGCGAGCCGCTGCCGGTGGCGGACCAGCCCATCCCCGTCTTCATGAAATGCGGCTTCGCGCCATTGAGCGGCGGGAACGACGCGGACACCGTGCTGCAGAATGCGGAGGCCGCGCTGCACAAGGCGCGAGCCAGCGGCCTGCGCCACCTGCGACATCACCCCGACATGAATTCGGAGGTCGCGGAACGGCTCGCACTCGAGCACCGGCTGCGCGGCGCCCTGGATCGAAAAGAGTTCACGCTGCTCTATCAGCCGCAGGTGCAGCGCTCGAGCGGCCGACTGGTCGGCGCGGAAGCGCTGATCCGCTGGGTGGACCCGCAGCGCGGCCTGGTGCAGCCGGGCATGTTCCTGCCGATGCTCGAATCCACCGGGCTCATCGTGCCGGTGGGAGAGTGGGTGCTGCAGCGGGCAGGCGAGGATTGCCGGCGCTGGCTGCGGCATGGACTGGGGCCGGTGCGCATCGCGGTCAACGTCTCGCCCGTCCAGCTGAATCGCCGGGGCTTCGCGGAGCAGCTGTTCGCGCTCACCCGGCTGAATGCCTGGGGCGCCTTCAAGCTGGAAGTGGAGATCACCGAAGAGGCGCTCATGGAGGATGGCGGCCAGCTGGTCGAGACGCTGAAGGTGCTGCGGAACGCCGGCGTCCAGGTGGCTGTGGACGATTTCGGCACGGGCTACTCCTCGCTCGCGCGGCTCTCGCAGTTGCCCGTGGACGTGCTCAAGATCGACGGGTCTTTCACCCAGCGTCTCTCGGACGACCCTTCGAGCCACGCGGTGATCGCCACCATCGTGGCACTGGCCGGCTCGCTGGGCCTGCGCACCGTCGCCGAAGGCGTGGAGACGGCGGAACAGCTGCAGGCGCTCGAGGCTCTGGGTTGCGGGGAGCTGCAGGGCTACCTGCTCGGCGCCCCGCTGTCGGCGGAGGAATTCGAGATGCTGCTGGGTGCGCAGTTGCGCTCGGCGGCGCTCTCTTAAGTAGATACGTTTTGCCGGAACGGCGCGCTCTGCGCCGTCAGGCAGGCTTCAATGACCAGTGTGCGGTGCGGCCTTCGCGCTCCATCTCGGTCTGGATGCCGGCTCGATCGCACCGGATCACGGTGTCCCCGACCGCCAGCAGGCAGCCGTCCTTGCCGTGGAATTCCGTCTTGACGCGCAGCAGTGGGGTTCCCGCCGTCACCCGCAGGAGCCGTGCCGTTTCGCCATCTGCCGCGATGGCACCGATCTCGTGCAGCACGCGCTGGATCTTGCCAGAGTGACCGTTCCCGTTGTCTTCGACGTTGCAGAGATAGATCGTTTCGAGCTGGAAGGCCTCGCCGCGGCGTGAGCGGAGACGGCGCGTCACCCGGGTACGCTGGCCGAGGGTTTCGTGGCGCGTCTGAAGGCCGCGTGGAACGGCCGCGATTCCCGATTCGAGCGTTTTCGCTACGCCGCCGCGCGCCCGCAGGTCGCAGAGTTCCTGGAGCGCCAGCATGAGAGGCGGATCTTCGCGATGCGCGCGGGCATAGGTGCCGCTGCCGCGTCGACGCGCGATGCGGCCTTCCTGCTCGAGCCGGTCCAGGGCACGGCGCACCGTGGTGCGCGAGACGCGGTGCAACCTGACGAGGTCGGGCTCGCTGGGCAGAGGTTCGTCCGGCGCGAACCGCCCCTCCGCGAGCTCGCGGGCCAGGTGGTGATACAGCTGCAGGTAACGGGTAATGCCGCGGGCGCTTCTCGCGATCGCAGATTTCGGAGCAGGCATTGCTTCGTGTTCACTCCGCCGGATTACGCCGACGCTGCGCAGTCTGCCGGGGAGAAGGCGGGGCACCTATAAGCATTCTCCGCAGTCGCCGGGAACCCGCGGCGCGGGCGGGCGTTTCTTTTTCAAGCCGGTGCCCCAGCTGAAGGAGAGGCTCCCATGAGCGCCCCGAACCGTCCCGATCCACAGGCCGTCCGCGAGCTCGCCTATTACCTGTGGGAGGCAGACGGCAAGCGCCACGGCACCGCAGACGATTACTGGCTGCAGGCGGAGCGGCAGCTCGAAGCGGGGTCACCGCCGACCAGGGCAGCGACGCCTTCAGCCGTGGACGATTCGATCAAGCAGTCCTTTCCCGCGAGCGACCCACCGGCGAGCCGCATTCCCGACGAGCCTCCGGTGAACGCGGACGCCAAGTGGGCCGCCGCGGCGAAAGCCAAGGTGAAGAAGGAAAGGAAGCCGCCAGGCTCGCCATCGCGACACTGACTACGGAACATCGACGGCGGCACGGGCAGCAGGGTACGGCCGGCGCATGCTGCCGGCGCCGCACGGATCAGAGGGCCGGCAGCAGCGGCAATGTGAGCTCGATGCACGCGTATTCCACCTCTGCGCGCATCAGCGTCATCCCGTCACTCGTGCGGCGCAGCTGGAACCGGCGGCGCACGCACAACCTGCTTTCCGCTGGAAACAGCCATGTGGCGATGAGCAGCGGGTCGCCTAGCAAGGTCGGGCGCAGATAGGCGATCAATGTGCGAACCACGGCCATGCCGCGATCCATTTCCACGCAGCGAGACACCGGCAGGCCGAGCGCAGCGGAGTGATCCCACGCGGAGCGGTCACACCAGGTGACGTACACCGCATTGTTCACGTGCTGGTAGGCGTCGATGTCCTGCGGCTCGACCGCGATCGGCAGGAGATGAGGAGAGGGGAGGTCCCACGCGTCGCTGGAAGTCATTCTCCAGAATCGTACCACTCGCGTGCAGGGCCTCGTGCGTTGACCGGGTCCCGGGCCATGAGCGCGACGTCCAGGAAGCGCGGCATCCAAGAGGTGAGGGCGCGCGCGTCCGGCAGGGGCCGCGGTGAAACTGCTAAAGTGCCCCGCATGAGCGATGGCACTGCGGATGCGGCTTCCTCGGCCCCTACACTGATCTATCCCTTCGAGTCGCCACCGGAAGCGGGCGAGACGATGCCTGTGGCCCCCGGCGTGCACTGGCAGCGCATGCCTCTGCCGTTCACGCTGAACCACATCAACCTCTGGGCGCTCGAGGATGGCGACGCCTGGACGCTGGTCGACACCGGTCTCAAGACCGCGGAAAGTGCCGGCATCTGGGAGAAAGTGTGTGCCGGACTGCTCGCAGGGAAGCCCGCGAGCCGCGTGATCTGCACCCACATGCATCCGGACCACGTGGGCATGTCCGGTTGGCTCACACGACGCTTCGATTGCGCGCTGTGGATGACGCGACTGGAGTACATCACCTGCCGAATGCTCGTCGCGGATACGGGTCGGGAGGCACCGCTCGATGGCGTTCGCTTCTATCGCGCCGCGGGCTGGGACGAGGAATCGCTCGAGGCTTACCGCACGCGCTTCGGCGGATTCGGCAAGCTCGTGCATCCACTGCCCGACAGCTACCGCCGCATCTCGGATGGCGAGCCGCTTTGCATCGGCGGGCATGCGTGGCAGGCGGTGGTCGGGCGCGGCCATTCGCCGGAGCACCTGTGCCTGCACTGCGCGGAACTCGGGCTGCTCATCTCCGGAGATCAGGTGCTGCCCAGGATCACGTCGAACGTCTCGGTGTTCCCGACGGAGCCGGCGGCCGATCCTCTGAAAGACTGGCTCGAGTCGCTCGCGGCCATCAAGGCGCGCGTGCCCGATGACGTGCTGGTGCTGCCCTCGCATGGCCTGCCATTCAGGGGGCTGCATGCGCGGCTGGACAGGCTGATCGCGGGGCACGAGCAGTCGCTCGAGCGGCTGCACGCCGCGCTCGCGGAGCCGAAGCGTGCCATCGACACCTTCAACCTGCTGTTCGGGCGGCGCATCGTGGGGGACTTGCTGAGCATGGCCACCGGTGAGAGTGTCGCGCACCTGAACTGCCTCATCGGCCGCGGGCTCGCGCGTTGCGAGGTCGATGCCGGCGGAGTGGCGTGGTATCGGGCGGCGTGACACAACGCCTATTCGCTCGTCTCCAGCACCGCGGAGAGCTCGACGGTGCGTCCGGCACGCCACACTTTCAGCTTGACGCGATCGCCGGGCTTGAAGTCGTCCAGCAGCGCGCGCAGCCGTGCGACGCTGTCCACTTCGGCGGTGTTGATGCCGACGATGACGTCTCCCGGCACGAACGAGTTGCGTGCCCCGAAGCGCACCCCGCGCAGACCGGCACGTGCTCCCGCGCTGTTCGCCGGTACGCGCGCAACGGCTGCCCCCGTCACACCGAGCTGACGTGCGATGGCCCGGCTCAGCATCTCGTCCGTCTCGATTCCGAGACCGGGCGGCGCGTAGTGCCCTTTCTCGATGATCTGCGGCACCACGCGGTTGATCGTGTCCACCGGCACCGCGAACCCGACGCCGGCGCTCGCGCCCGAAGGGCTGTAGATCGCCGTGTTCATGCCGATGAGGCGGCCCGCGCTGTCGAGCAGAGGTCCGCCCGAGTTGCCCGGGTTGATCGCCGCATCCGTCTGGATGAGGTGGCGGGTGACGCCGCCGTCCTCGCCGGTGAGCGAGCGGTCCAGCGCGGAGACGATTCCGGTGGTGAGCGTCCAGTCGAGACCGAAGGGATTGCCGATGGCGAGCACGCGCTGCCCCACCATGAGGTCCCGGCTCGTTCCCACGGGGATGGGCATCGGCGGCTTGGAAGGAATGCGGATGCGCAGCACCGCGATGTCGTGCACGGAGCTCGTGCCGATGAGCGTGGCAGGGTAGTCGCGGCCATCCGAAAGGCGTACGACGGCTTCGGCCGCATCCGCGATGACGTGGAGATTGGTGACGACGTGGCCGGCATCGTCCCACAGGAAGCCGGAGCCGGTGCCCTGCGGCACGATCGTGACGTTGCGCGTCCATACGTCCATCACGCGCTCGCGCGTGGAAATGTAGACGACGGAAGACTTCGCGCTCTCGAAGATGCGGATGGTGTTCTTCTCGTCCGGGAAGAGCTCGCCGCGGGGCGTGACGGGGCGCGGTGCGGCTTCGGTGCGGTAGGCCGTCGTGGCGAGGAGCGGGAGCAGGGCGCCGAGGGTGATCCACAGTCGGGGAGGATTCATCCCCGGACTTTACAACGCCTTACTCCGGATAGGAGTGCCGGCGACCCTTGCTGTCGAGAACGACTCGGCTGCATCCGGCATCGTGCTCCAGGAGATAGCCCGGCCCGATCGGAACCTTTCCGTGGCCTCCCGGGATGTCCAGCACGTAGGTCGGCATGCAGAGCCCCGACACACGCCCGCGCAACTCGCGGACGATGTGCTGCCCTTCGTCGATGGACACGCGGAAATGCGAAGTGCCGGGCGCGAGGTCCGGATGGTGAAGGTAATAGGGCTTCACCCGGTGCCGCACGAGCTTGCGGAACAACGCTTCCAGGATCTCCGCCCGATCGTTGATGCCTTTGAGCAGAACGGTCTGGCTGAGCAGCGTCGCGCCCTTCTCACGCAACGCTTCGAGCGCGGCGCACACCGGCGGCGTGAGCTCTTCCACGTGGTTGGCGTGCACGGCCACGTAGAGCGCGGGTGCCGCAGGCCGTCTGCAGAGCTCTGCCATGGCTTCGAGCCGTGCCGCGCTTAGAGAATGCGGATCCACGATGGGCGCGCGAGTGTGGATACGGATCACCGCGACGTGCCCGATGTCGCTCAGCTGCTCGAGCACGCCCTTCAGCCGTCGCGCCGAGAGCGCCAGCGGATCCCCGCCGGTGAGGATGACTTCCCAGATCCGGGGGCGCTGGCGGATGTAATCGAGCGCCGCCGCGAGCTCCTTTTCGCTCAGTGCCTCCCCGCCCGGGCCCACCATCTCCCGCCGGAAGCAGAACCGGCAGTACACCGGGCAGGCGTGATGGATCTTGAGGAGCACCCGGTCGGCGTAGCGGTGCACGACTCCCTTCACCGGGCTGTGCGCGTCGTCTCCGATCGGGTCTGCGGACTCCTGCGCGAGCGAATGCAGCTCCCTCTCGTCGGGCAGGAACTGCCGGGACAGCGGATGGCTCGCGGGCTTTCCGTCCAGCAACTCTCTCAGGTATGGCGACAGCCGGTGGGCGTACTTTGCTGTGACGTCGCTCATTGGGGGCGGGGTCTTTCGAAGGGTCGCGGAGTTTCTTCGATCGACGGCGGCAGATCAAGCAATGCCGGGAGCGCGGATGCGCGGCTCGCTGGAGCCGAGGCGATGTCTCTTCATGAAGGCGGCCAGCGCCATCCTCGGCCTGTGGCTCGTCACTCGGGACGAGATCGCCGACGTGTAGCAGCTGGGCATGTGGCTGGAGGTGGATGGGCGGTGCTTCCAGAGCGGCAACACGCGCACGATGGTGTTCGGAGTGGCGTACCTGGGTTCCTATCAAAGGTGAACGAACGTGGCCCCTGCGCGGCCTCCAGTTTCGCGGCCCGCCACGAAACCTGTGCTGGGGTTCTTTGGGTACGTCTTGGCGGCGTAGAACAGCGACTTTCCAGTTAAGATATTTACTGATCAGCCAAAGTAGCCGGAAACGGTCACGACGCAATGCCCTGCGCTGCAATCTCGCTCGATTCCAGCGTCGTCCCTGACGCTATTCGCTACTTCGTAGGCAATCGCGTAGAGCCGTGCCTCCGCTACTTACTCGTCGCTGCGGTTTTCTCGCTGTTTTCGATGGCTTGTTCGATGGGTAGTGAGTCGGTGCGCACCCGCCAGGGTCTTGTTCAGGGCACCACGGACTCCGACGTAAGGGTATTTAAGGGAGTGCCATTCGCGGCCCCGCCAGTCGGACCGTTGCGATGGCGGCCTCCGCAACCGGCCGTGCCGTGGCCTCGCGTCTTGAGGGCGAATGCCTTCAAGCCCATGTGCATGACCTCCGCGCCGGCAGTTCCGGGCGGCGAAATGGAAGAAGTAAGCGAGGATTGCCTCTATCTGAACATCTGGACTCCGGCAAGGCTGCCTGCGCACAAATTGCCGGTGATGGTGTACATCTACGGAGGTGCGCTGCGCGCCGGCTCTGCTTCTTCCTCAGTGTATTGGGGTGACAAGCTCGTGCAGAAAGGTGTCATCACCGTCAATTTGAGTTATCGGGTCGGATCGTTTGGTTTTCTTTCGCATCCCGAACTCAGCCGCGAATCGGGGTATGGCGCCTCGGGTAACTACGGCATCATGGACATGATCGCCGCGCTGCAATGGGTCCAGCAGAATATCTCCGCCTTCGGCGGCGATCCAGGAAATGTAACTGTCTTTGGGCAGTCGGCCGGGTCTTTCGGGCTGGGTTATTTAACGGCTTCTCCCTTGGCGAAAGGGTTGTTTCATCGCGGCATCGGACAGACCGGGGCGGATATGTTGCCGATTGGTCAGGGAATGATGCTTCCGCGAGATGCGGAAGCGAGCGGCATCCGGTTCGCGGAGAAACTTGGTGCGGGTTCGATCCGTGCCATGCGGCGCTTGCCCGCTGACAAGATTCTTTCAGCCGATGCGCAATGGCCGATGACTGCACAAGGAAAAATCAAGCCCGGCACGATGGCAGTATTGGATGGCCATGTTTTTCTCCAAACGATGTATGAGACGCTTGAAAAGGGAGGCCAGAACGATGTACCCCTGCTGATTGGCTACAACGCCGATGAGGGCGCCAATCTTCTCGCTGAGCCGTTGGATGGCGCTGCATTTGTGGAAAGTGTGCGAAAGCAATACGGCGCGCTGGCAGATGAGGTTCTGAAGCTATACCCGCCGTCGCCCAGCGACGTTGCTGTCCGATCTCAGCGCCGATTGCTGCGGGATAACTGGTACGGGTGGGCCATTTGGTCTTGGGCACGTCTGCAATCCAGGACCGGCAAGGGGAAAGTCTATTTCTACAACTTCTCGCATCTCACAAACTTTCCGGAAGATTCGCCGTTGCGAGCGATGGGCGCGGGACACGGCTTCGAGCTTGTCTACACGTTCGGGCACGCGGGGTATCTGCCTGAGCCTGCATCGCGCGCAGACACGGCGATGGTTGAAACGGTTTCCTCGTATTGGACGAATTTTGCAAAGCAAGGCAACCCGAATGGCCCTGGACTCCCGCAATGGCCCGAGTTCACGGAGCACGACCCACGCGTCATGAATCTGGGAGAGCCGTTGCAAGCCAGAATGATTGATCCGGCGGGCTTGCGATTGCAGGACCGATACGCGATTGCCCAACGGATGCTTGAAGGCTCCGAAGGCCAGTAGCGCTCCGACGACGGGAAGCAAAAGAGGTCAGGACCCGCAAAAACCGTCCCGCAAATCGTGAGCGGCGGTGCCGGAAGCGCGCGTAAGTCGTTGGTGGAAAGGGAGGGACTCGAACCCTCGACCCCGGCATTATGAGTGCCGTGCTCTAACCAGCTGAGCTACCTCTCCGCGGAGGGGCGCGAATCCTAACGGACGGCGCCTTTGGACGCCACTACCCAAGCCAGGGCATGAGGCCGATGACATGTCAGTCCGGCCGCGCGAGGCGGCGCCACCCTCAGGCCGTGCGCTCCTCCGCGCGCCCGAGCCGGGAGGTCATCTCCTTGCGGATGAGATACTTCTGCACCTTGCCCGTCACCGTCATCGGGAAGCCGTCGACGAACACCACGTGCGCCGGCACCTTGTAGTGCGCGATCTGCCCGCGGCAGAACTCGATGATCTCCTCGGCGCTGGAGGACTCGCCCGTGCGCAGCTTGATCCAGGCGCACACCTCCTCGCCGTACTTCTTGTCCGGCACGCCGACGATGGCGACGTCCGCCACTTTCGGATGCCTGAACAGGAATTCCTCGATCTCGCGCGGGTACACGTTCTCCCCGCCGCGGATGATCATGTCCTTGCTGCGGCCGACGATGTTGCAGTAGCCCTCGTCGTCGATCACGCCGAGGTCTCCGGTGTGCATCCAGCCTTCGGCGTCGATGGCCTCGGCGGTCTTCTCGGGGTCGTCCCAATAGCCGAGCATCAGCGAGTAGCCGCGGGTGCAGAGTTCCCCGGCCTCGCCGCGGCCGAGCGTGTTGCCGTCCGCATCGATCACCTTCGCTTCCATGTGCGGCTGCACGCGACCCACCGTGGTCACGCGACGCTCGATGGGATCGGTGGGCAGGCTCTGGAAGCTCACGGGGCTCGTCTCCGTCATGCCGTAGGCGATGGTGACGTCGCTCATGTGCATGCGGTCGATCACCTTGCGCATCACCTCGATGGGGCAGGGAGAGCCCGCCATGATGCCGGCGCGCAGCGTGCCCAGGTCGAACTGGGAGAACTGCGGATGCTCGAGCTCCGCGATGAACATGGTGGGCACGCCGTGCAGCACGGTGCACTTCTCCGCTTCCACGGTCTTCAGCACCGCGAGCGGATCGAATGCGGTGGCCGGGAACACCATGGTGGCGCCGTGCGCCACGCACGCGAGGTTGGACATGACCATGCCGAAGCAGTGATAGAGCGGCACCGGGATGCAGAGCCGGTCGCCGGGGCGCAGGCCCGTGGCGCGCCCGACCATGTAGGCGTTGTTCACGATGTTGCGGTGGCAGAGCGTGGCGCCCTTGGGCAGCCCGGTGGTGCCGCTCGTGAACTGGATGTTGATCGGCTGATAGCGATCGAGCTCCGTCTCCGCCGCGCGCACGCTCTCCAGCGATCGCGAGGTGATGTCGGAGAAGTCGAGCCAGCCCGGGCGCGGTGCGCCGCCGATCTTCGCGACGATCTCGAGCTGCGGCAGCTTCGCGGCCCGGAGCGCGCCGGGCCGGCTGTCCGCGATCTCGGGCGCGAGCGATTCCGTCATCGCGAGGTAGTCGCTGGTCTTGAAGGCGCTCGCGGCGACGAGCATGCGCACGCCCACCTTGTTGAGCGTGTACTCGAGCTCGGAGAGGCGGTAGGCGGGATTGACGTTCACCTGGATGAGGCCGACGCGGGCCGTGGCGAACTGCGTGAGCACCCACTCCGCGCAGTTGGGTGCCCAGATGGCCACGCGGTCGCCGCGCTGCAGGCCGAGCGCCAGCAGCCCGGCTGCGCATTCGTCCACCCGACGGTCGAGCTCGGCATAGGTCCAGCGGATGCCCTGCTCGATGGAGACGAGCGCCTCGGTGTCCGGCCAGCGCCGTGCGGCCTTGGCGAGCAGGGTGCCGATGGTGTCTTCCAGCAGCTCGGGCGCGAGCTCGCCCCGGACTTGACTCGACTTCGCCGCGCTCATCAGGCCCCCTCATCTGACATGTCAGCGGGGCCGCAATCTATACCGCGGCCACCCGGTAGTCTATGAATCCGGGTCGTTTTACACTCCGTCGGCCTTGGGAGCCAAGTCTTGGGGGAATCGCCAATGGATCCGTCCGACAAAGTCGTCCCTTTCGGGCGTCCCGCGGGGACGGCCCCGGCGCCGGCCGACTGGTGGCACACCGAGCTGCTCGAGCACACGCACGACGCCATCATCGTATGGGAGCTCGGCGGCAAGGGCATCATCTACTGGAATCGCGCGGCCGAGATGCTCTACGGCTATCTGCGCGAGGAAGTGCTCGGGCGCATCACGCACGACCTGTTGAAGACCGAGCTTTCCGGCGATCTCGAGGAGCTCGAGACCGCCATCGCGCGTTACGGCTCGTGGGCCGGCGAGCTCCGTCACACCACGCGCGCCGGCCGCCGCATCATCGTGCAGACGCGCATCATGCTGCTGCCCAGGGTCGACGACCGCTGGCTGGTCGCGGAATTCAACCGCGACATCACCGAGCTCGTGAACCTGCGCTGAGGGTCTGTCGAAGGCCTGGTCTGAGTGGGCCGTGTCGCCCGCTCGCCGCGGGCCTCCCGGCGCGCTCGGCGTCGCCGCCGAGCGGCCGGCGCACTCAGCCATTTACATGATGGTCTTCCACACCACCGTCGAGGCGGCACTCTCCTTGGAAGCGCTGGTGTAGGCCTTCACGCTGAAATAGTACGTGCCGGGCTGCAGCTCTTCGACGCTCACGCTGCGCAGCTGCGCGTTCGGAACCTCGAGCTTCTGCGTCATCGTGGTCGGGCTCGTGCCATAGAGCACGCGGAAGCCGGCAAGGTCCGTCAGTGGAGTGCCGTCCACGTTGGTCGTCGGCGCGCTCCAGCTCACCGTCGCCGTGCCGAGGATCATCGGCGCAACGTCGATGCTGAATGCCGCCAGGCGCGTGGTGGCTTTGCCGTCGCTCACGCTGATGATGACGTTCGCGCTAAGCCCTGCCTGCGTGGGCGTGCCAGTGAGCTTGCCCGTGGACGAGTTGAAGGAGGCCCATGCCGGCCTGTTCTGGATGCTGAACGCGAGCGCGTCACCGTCGGCGTCATTGGCGTTGGGCGTGAATGAATAGGCGCGGCCGACCGATCCCGTCGTGGCCGGCACGCCCGCGATCGTTGGTACGGCATTCGTGGGCTGCGGCGCCGGAGTGGGAGTCGGCGTGGGCGCCGGAGTCGGGGCGGGCGTCGGAGCCGGAGTCGGCGCAGGCGTTGGAGCAGGCGTCGGAGTCGGCGTCGGGGTGGGCGCAGGAGTCGGGGCCGGAGTCGGGGTGGGCGCAGGAGTCGGGGCCGGAGTCGGCTGCGGCTGCGGCTGCGGCTGTGGCGTCGGAGTCGGCGTCGGGGTGGGGCTCGGGGCCGGGCTCGACGCCTTCTTCTTCACCGTGATGGAGAACGCCGGCATCGCCGCGTACTTCCGCCACGTGTACGCATAAACCGTGATGTTCGAGTAGGTGCCGACGTCCCTGGCGCTCGGCGTGCCGTGGAGCTTGCCCGTGCGGCGGTTCAGCGTGAGCCACGAAGGCTTGTTCGCCACGAAGAACCCGGCGCGCTCCGCGGAATCGCCCGTGGCCTTGGCCTGGAAGCTGTAGGCCTGGCCGGCGATCGCCACCGTCTGCGGCTTGCCGCTCACGGCGAGCGCGGTGGCGGCATGCGCATTCGCGCCGAAGCCGAGGAATAGCAGCGCCGCGATGGCGAGCGCGCGGTGAGGGCGCAGGGACTCGGGTTTCGAAAGCATCCGGACGACTCCTTCGGTGAACACGGCGCTGGGCCTTCCGAAGGAGTTGCCGGACCTCGGCGAGCGAGATCACGAAGCCGATCGCCATGGGGAGCGCCCGGTTCCGGCAACCCCGCTATCCCCGGGCGTATCGCCCGTGGACCGGAGGCTTTGCGTCCCCGCCTCGCGGCGGGTTTGCCTTTGACTGGCCGGGAGTAGACGCGCAAATCGCGCGGCGCGCAATTGTCGGCTTTCCCCTACAAGCGTTGCGCTGCGCGTCGGGAGCCAGCCGTCGCGCGTCGCACGACTCGTCGCAAACCGCGCCTTGGCCGCGCCGCATGTGACATTATTTCGCGCGCCTGTCGTCGTTCGAATACGATGCCGGCCCGTCGCGGCAGAATACGTTCACGACTTCGCACGCGGCCCGCCTTCGACTGCGGTGGTGTCGTCCGAAAAGAAGGGGAGCAGGGTGAAATACGCGAGCCAGGTTTTTCTCTATTCCGTGATGCTGTGCGCATGTGCCGCACAGGAGCCGAAGAAATCCGCTGCGCCCGCCGAGGTCGCGCAACCGGTTGCCACCGTGACGGCGGCAGAGCCGTTTCCTTCCACATATCGCGCGCCTGCCGCGGCAGCCGTGCTCATTCGCGGCGCTACCGTGCTCACCGGCACTGGCGAGCGCATCGACGACGGTGACGTGCTCATCGCCGGTGGCCGCATCGCCGCCGTGGGCCGCAACGTCGCTGCCCCCGCAGATGCCCGCATCATCGAAGCAAAAGGCCGCTGGGTCACGCCCGGCATCATCGACGTCCATTCCCATCTCGGCGTGTATGCGTCGCCCTCGGTGAATGCGACGTCGGATGGCAACGAGACCTCCGGTCCCGTCACGCCGGACGTCTGGGCAGAGCACGCCGTGTGGCCGCAGGACCCCGGCTTCGAAGCGGCGCTGGAAGGCGGCGTCACCGCGCTCGAGATCCTGCCAGGCTCGGCCAACCTCATCGGCGGGCGCGGCGTGGTGCTGAAGAACGTGCCGGCCACGAGCTACCAGGCCATGAAGTTCCCGGATGCGCCGCGCGGCCTCAAGATGGCCTGCGGCGAGAACCCCAAGCGCGTGTATGGCTCGAAGGGCCAGTCCCCGGTCACGCGCATGGGCAACGTGGCGGGCTATCGCCAGGCCTTCGCGGACGCGCAGGAATATCAGCGCGGCTGGCGCGAGTATCGCCGCAAGCTCGCCGCCTACGAGAAGAAGAAAGCCACGGACAAGGGCGCCGAGCCGCCCGCCGAGCCGAAGCGCGATCTCAAGATGGAGACGCTGGTGGAGGTGCTCGAAGGCCGCGTGCTCGTGCAGATGCACTGCTACCGCGCCGACGAGATGATGACCATGCTCGACGTCGCGAAGGAGTTCGGCTTCAGGATCTCCGCATTCCATCACGGCGTCGAGGCGTACAAGATCGCGGACCAGCTCGCGGAGCGGGGCGTGTGCGGCGCGCTGTGGGCGGACTGGTGGGGGTTCAAGATGGAGGCGTACGACGGCATCCAGGAGAACCTCGCGCTCGTCGACCGGCCGAAGAACAGCTGCGCCATCGTGCATTCGGATTCGGAGGAGGGCATCCAGCGCCTGAACCAGGAAGCGGCGAAGGTCATGGTGCGCGGCCGGCGCATCGGGCTCGACCTGCCCCCGGAGCGGGTCATCCGCTGGCTCACCGCGAATCCGGCGAAGGCGCTCGGCATCGCGGACCGGGTGGGCACGCTCGAGGTCGGGAAGATGGCCGACGTCGTGGTGTGGAGCCGCGATCCCTTCAGCGTGTACGCGCTGGCGGACCTGGTGCTCATCGACGGTGCCACGGCGTTCGATCGCGGGCATCCGGCCGCGAAGCCCAGATCCGATTTCCTGCTGGGTCAGCCCGGAACGGAGGGTGCGCCATGAAGCGTTTCGAATGTCTCGCCGTTGCAGCGGCCGCCATCGTCCTCTGGTGCGGGGATGCGTCGTCCCAGGAAGTGCTGATCCGCGGCGCGAAGGTGCACACCGTCTCGTCTCACGGCACATTGGACAAGGCGGACGTGCTCATTCGCGACGGTCGCATCGCGGCGGTGGCTGCCTCGCTCGATGCGCCTGCGAACGCCGCCGTGGTGGAAGCCGGCGGCCGCTCTCTCACGCCCGGCCTGTTCGGCGGGTTTTCAGGCATCGGCCTGGACGAGGTATCCGGTGAGTCGAGCACGCTCAATTCCACGCTCGACATCGGGGCCCCGGTCTGGCAGCTGCAGTGGCGGCCCGAGTTCGACGTCACTCCGGCGTTCAATCCGCGCTCCACGCTTCTGCCCGTCGCGCGCATCGAGGGCATCACGTGGACCGTGCTGCAGCCCGGTGCCGATACGCTGCTCTCCGGCCAGGGTGCTGCCGTCACGCTGGACGGGCGGTTCGACGCGGCGCTCCCCGGCAGCCGCAGCCTGTTCGTGAACATCGAAGATGCAGGCTTCGCGTCTTCGGGCGGCAGCCGCGCAGCGGAATACATGCTGCTGGAACAGGCCATCCGCGAAGCCCGCTCCACGGGCGCGCCGCTGCAAGGCGCCTTGCTTCATCCCGCCGGGCGCGAGGTGCTCGCGCGCTATCTCAAAGGCGGTCGAGTCGTCTTCAACGTGAATCGCGCGGCAGACATCCGGGAAGTGCTGGCGTTCGCGCGGCGCAACGGCATCAAGCCCGTCATCTGCGGCGGTATCGAAGCATGGGTCGTGGCGGGGGATCTGGCGCGTGAGCAGGTTCCGGTGCTGCTCGATCCGCTGCAGAACCTTCCATCCAGTTTCGACGCGCTGGGTGCACGGCTCGACAACGCTGCGCTGCTGCAGAAAGCCGGAGTGCGCATCGCGTTCTCGCTGGCATCGTCCGATGGCAGCCACAACGCGCGCAAGGTTCGCCAGATCGCGGGCAATGCGGTGGCGCACGGTCTCGATTGGGAGGCAGCGCTCGCGGCGGTCACGGCGAACCCTGCCGAGATCTTCGGGCAGGGCGGCACGCGTGGCCGCATCGCGGTCGGTCAAACGGCGGACGTGGTGCTATGGAGCGGCGACCCGCTCGAGGTGAACGCGGTGGCCGACCAGGTGTGGATCGCCGGCAAACCGGTGGAGATGCGCTCGCGGCAGACGGAATTGCGGGACCGGTATCTCGGCGGCGTCGCGAAGCCCTGACCGATCGCCGGCGATGACGGCAATCGCGGGCATGGTGACACACGCGGGCGGTTGCCACTGCGGGCGTGTGCGCTTCGAAGTGCAGGCGCCTGCGCGTCTGCCGGTATCAGACTGCAACTGCTCCATGTGCAGCAAGGCGGGCTACCTGCACCTGCTGGTGCCGAAGTCGCGGTTCAGGCTGCTGCGCGGCGAGGAGGTGCTGACCACGTACCAATTCAATACGGGGACGGCGCGGCACCTGTTCTGCTCGGTATGCGGCATCAAGTCGTTCTACGTGCCGCGCTCCCATCCTGACGGCTTCAGCGTGAACGCGCGTTGCCTGGACGAGGGCACGGTGGAATCGCTCGAAATCACTCCGGTGAACGGCCGGGAGTGGGAACGGCACTACCCCGAAGGCCACGGCGCGCCGCTCGAAGGCTGAGCCGTTTCGCGCCGGCCGCGTCCTGTACGGTCGCGACACCGGAGAGTATTCTCATCGCGAACGCAGCGGGGGTGGCAGGCATGCGGCTTTTCCGGCGTGGAGAAGGGCGGGTGTTTCGTCGCTTCGCGGATTTCTATCCGTTCTATCTCACCGAGCACGCGCATCCGGTGTCCCGCCGGTTGCACTTCCTCGGCACGGCCTGTTTCATCACGCTGGCCGTGTATGCGCTGGCCTCGCAGCGCTACCTGCTGCTCGTGCTGTCCCCGCTGCCGGGCTATGCGCTCGCCTGGGCGGGCCATTTCTTCTTCGAGAAGAACCGGCCCGCCACGTTCACCCACCCGCTCTACAGCCTGCTCGCGGACTTCGTGATGTTCCGCGACATCCTCACCGGAAGGGTGCGCTGGTGATGGGGGTCAGGTCCTGCGATGCTCGATCGCAGGACCTGACCCCACAACNNGTGCGCTGGTGAGAAGGAGGCCAGGTCTTGCGATGCTCGATCGCAGGACCTGACCCCACAACTCCCGACCTCAGAAGTTCACGAGGAAGAACAGCCGGAACCGTTCCAGCCAGTCGTCGTCGATCGCGGTCAGCGCGTTGTCCGGCTTGTAGTGGTACCAGATGGCGCTGATCTGCGTCTTCGGCGTCGGCACGTAGTCGAACGTCAGCGAGTGCAGCTTGTAGTTCGTCGCGATCGTCGTGTTGTCGTGTGAGAACGCGGCGAACACGGCGTCCGTCTCGGCCTGGGAGTAGCCGTAGGTGATGCGCCAGTCGCGCGGCTTGCTCGCACGGCCGATCATCAGGTCCGCGCCCCAGCCGGTGTCCGCATCGGTTTCCGCGCCGAAGTTCTTGACGTAGTCGCCGACGAAGCGCACGGGCCAGCGATCGCCGAGCCCGCTCCACGTGGCGCCGACGATCAGGTCGCCGAGGTTGAAGTCGGAGAGATAGCTGCCGTCCGGATTCAGCAGGTTGGTGCGGAAGTCGCCGCTGTCCCCGCCGGTCGTGCTGCCCAGCTTGTAGTCGTAGTACGCCGCGGAGACGTCGTACTTCCACGAGCCCAGCGAAGGCGAGTCATAGCCCAGCTGGCCGCCGAGCATCGTGCTCTCCGGTCCCGCGGCTTGCTCGTCCACCACGAAGAAGAGGGCGTTCGCACGGAACGCGCCGCCGTTGCCGAGCGCATGCTTGTACACCGCGCTCGCGCCTTGCGGGTTCACGTCACCGTCCCACACGAGGTCCGTGCGGGTGAACGGCTGCGGGATCTTGCCGCCATAGAGCTTCAGGTCGCCGAAGTTGAGCTGTGCGTACGCGAGGTCGACGCTCACCTGGAAGTCGTCGTCGAAGTTCGACAGCGTGACGTCGGTGCTGTTCGGATCGTCCGCATCGCCCGAAACGAGGCGGCCACCGATGGTGACTCGATCGTTGACGGCATACGTGGCGCCGAGACGGGCTCGCACCTGCGAGCTCTTGCGGTCGACGCCGTCCTGGTTGCCGTAATCGCCCTGGCCGCGCAGGCGCAGGTCCCCGGTGACGGCGAGCTTCGATTTCGCAGGCGCTGCGGCGGGAGCGGCTTGCGCCGCGATCTCGCTGGCGGGTGCCGCGCTCGCGGGCACCGACAGCCTGGCCTCCAGCGCGCGCAGCGTTTCCTCCGTCTTGCGCTGCTGCTCGTTGATGCGCGCCTGCTCGGCGCGCAGCGCCTGGATCTGCGCGCGAATCTCATCCGCCTCGGCGCTCGACTGCGCGAAGGCCGGGGCGACGCCGAGCGCCGCAATGGACAGGGCCGCAATGCGTGCGGCGACTGGCTTGCTCTGAAAGGTCATGGACTCTCCTGAAAGGTCGATCGAAACGGTTGGCCTGGGACTTGCACCCGGTCCGCCATCGCGGACCGTATCGTGCGTGCGTCATCGGCCGCCCGGCCATCATCCGGGTTTCCACGGACGGGGTTTTGCTGAAAAACGGCCGGCGCGGAGAGTAATTCCAGGGACCTGACGCCCCGCTGATGTCATCGGCGCCCTGCCTCGCACCGGCAGGCCGGTTACACCCGCAATAACGCCACGGAACTGCCCTGCTCGGCCCGTGGCGCGCCGGCCGGCGAAAAATGGCCCGCGCGGTGCATTAGTCGCACCGCCCCGGGCGGGCACCGCTGGTAGGATGCGCGCCGGAGGGTTCCATGGCTCACGCGACGATCACTGCGCTCAACGTGTATCCCGTCAAATCCTGCCGCGGCATCGCGCTCGACACGGCGAAGCTCGGTCTCGCCGGCATCGAAAGCGACCGGAGGTGGATGGTCATCAGCGACAAGGGGCGCTTCCTCACGCAGCGCGAGGTGCCGCGTCTCGCGCTCATCGTGCCGAAGCTGGACGCCCGCGGCCTCACGCTCACCGCACCTGGCATGCCGGATATGGCGGTGCCGGCCGAGCCTGCGGGACCGAAGCTCGAAGTGGCCGTGTGGGGCGACAAGTGCCCCGGGTTCGAAGTGAGCGACGAGGTGGCGAAGTGGCTCTCGCAGTTCCTCGAGCGGCCCGTGCGCCTGGTGCGCTTCGACCCGCAGGGCGTGCGCCCCAGCGAGCCGGACTGGACGGGCGAGGTCGAGACGCGCAACGAGTTCTCGGACGGCTTTCCGCTGCTCGTGATTTCCGATGCTTCCCTGCAGGACCTCAACGCGCGGCTGCCCGAGCCGCTGCCGATGAACCGCTTCCGCCCGAACATCGTGCTCGGCGGCCTGCAACCGTACGACGAGGATCGCATCCACGACCTGCATGCGGGCGCTGTGCGGCTGCGCATCTCCAAGCCCTGCACGCGCTGCATCATCACCACGACGGACCAGATGCGTGGCGTGGTCACCGGCGATGAGCCGCTGCGCACGCTCAAGACCTATCGCTTCAGCAAGGAGCTGCGCGGCATGATGTTCGGCATGAACACGCTGGTGGTCGCCAGCGGCCCGCTCCGGGTCGGCCAGCAGCTCGAGATCGACTGGAAGTAGCCCCCAGAAGGGGTCAGGCCGTGCTGCAAGGCCTGACCCCCGTTCCGTCAGTTGCGGACCACCGCGTCCGGCTCGGGCTGCTCGATGCGCACGATGACGCGGCGCTCGAGGGCGTAGCCGTCCAGATCGCCTTCGGCGGCGGTCGTGTCGCGCTCACCGTGCGCTTCCACCACCAGCCGGCTGGCGTCGATGCCCTGACCGGCCAGCACCGCGGCAACCGCATCCGCGCGCTCCTTCGACAGAGTGTCGTTTTCCTCTTCCGTGCCGCGCGGGTCCGCATAGCCGGACACGCGGACGCGCATCTCCGGCATGCCGTTCGCCAGCTCGCCCACTTTCTTCAGCTGCTCGAAGGCACCGACCGGCAGCGAGGCGTCGTTGGTGCGGAACGTCACCTGGGTCTCGAGCTCGCTGCGGCGCTCGAGCCGCCTGGCGAGCGCGTCACCACGCGACTGCGACTCCGCGAGGCTGGCTCTGAGCTTCGAGCGCTCCACGTTGCCGTGCGCGAGATCCGCTTCCAGCGCATGGTTCTCCACTTTCTGCCTGTGATACTTGTCTCCGAGCCAGGCGCCCGCCGCGGCGCCGATCACCGCGCCGAACGGCCCACCCGCGAGCGCGCCGATGGCGAGCCCCGAGCCGACACCGATGCTTTCCTGCTTCGAGGCGGCCCGATCCGCAGCCTGCACGGGCATGGTGGCCGCGCACGCCGCCATCACGGCCAGCGCGATGGCCGACGCGCGCTTGTTGCTGATCCGACTGTTCATACGAAACCTCCGCTTGGTCCTGGGCGGCGGGAGCCCATCGCTTCCGCCTGGGCAACAGTTCAACGCAGGCCCGGGACGGCGGCAGGGCGCGATTGCGCCGGGCTGGGGAAGATTCGTGGCAGATTGTGGCAGCGGGTCGCAGAGCGCCCGGCGGCTCAGGCTTTCGGGGCCTCGCGCGGCGGGCCGCTGGCGGGCGGGGGAATGAGGTCGAGCCGTGCCATCTCCCGCGGGATCACGAGCAGCGACACCCAGCCGTCCTGCGCGCCCGAGGGGTGCCACAGCTGCGTCTTGTCGTCGAAAGTGGCGACCGTGCGATGGCCGGCGCGCGCGACGCCTTCGGCGACGTGGAAGGACTCGAACGGGCCGAAGGCGGAGGACGCCCGCCCTGCGTTGTCCTCGAAGTAGATCAGTACCGCATCGGACCACTCGGCGCGTGCGAACTCACCGTCCATGACCGTCCAATGTTTCAGCCATGTTGCGAGCGGCTCGTTCCGCGGCCCCCGGCACAGCACCGCGCCGATGATGCGGAAGAACGGCCCAGGCTCTATGGCGCTCGCCGTCCCCTGGCCGGGAGTGTGGAATCGCAAATGAAGCATGGAGCGGCGAGTCTAACAGGTTGACCCCACGCTGCCGCCCCGGCAGCATCGCACCGCGTTTCACACCAGGGCCACAGGTATCGCGATGACCCGCGAGCTCACCGTCCGCCACTTCCGCCAGATCGTGCTGTGGCCGCTGCAGTTGATGCCGCTGCGGCCGGGGCAACAGGTGCAGCGGCATTGGGAAGCCTTGCGGGCGCAGCGCGTCGGCAATCCGTGGCGCGAGGTGGGCGACGAGTTCGGCGGCGACCCGGCGGAATTCCAGGAACGGCATTACAAGGAATTCGTCACCTTCCTTCCCTACGTGCAGCGCTTCCTCTACGGCTCGGCCGTCGGTCAGGAATCCGCGCTCGGCGCCGAAGAGGCGAGCATGCGGGTGTTCAGCCGCAACGATGTCGCTGGCGTGCGAGTCACGTACGAGCCTGGCGAGCCGACCATCGAGTTCCGCATCGCCCACGTCGATCTCTACTTCTTCATGGACGCGGACATCGCGATGCTCTCGTTCGAGATGAACGCGAACGACATCTCGCTCGATCGCGCGCAGGATACCGTGTTCCGCTTCGGCCGCGCCTATCCTGCGTTCTGGGACCGCGACGGCTCCGGTGGCAACTGCCCCCACGCCGTGGAATGGCTGGACGCGGACGGCAAGGTGCTCGCCACCTCGGATTTCGCCGCACGCTCCAAATATCTCAGCTTCGCCGCGCGCTATCGCGCGCCGTGCATCGCGAACCACTGGGAATACCTGCTGCGGCCGCTGGCGCTGGAGTTTCCCGGCCAGAGCGCCGTGCTGCGCTATCGCCAACTCGAGTACTACCGCATGCCGTTCATGTGCTACCTCGCCATGGACGATCCGGAGCAGCTCACCCGCGCGGACTTCGTCCGCCTGGGACTCGTCACCCGCCCGGGCGAGCCCGACACGCTGCCGTACTCGCCGGTCACGCTCGCCGACTTCGAACGCGAGTATTGCGACGACCGCTTCTGGGGCCGCAGCGGAGAGCGCTTCTCGGGCGACACGCGATTCCTGGTCTCCGGCCATGCGTTCTCGGTGGTGGGCCGGTACGACGACTACTTCTTCTCCGGCGACGTGACGGGCCTGCTGAGCCAGTTCCGCCACCAGTACTTCCTGCTGTTCCTCATCGCCCACTTCCACAAGGCGGCGCTGCTGTCGATGTCCGACGAGCTCGCGGTCGCGATGAACCGGCTCACCGTGGGGGACACCGAGTCCGTCAAGCAGTTCAAGCGCACCATCCGCCAGATGATGGAGGTGTTCCTGCGCTTTACGCATCGCTACTGGTTCCACGAGGTCTCCAACCAGGCGCTGGCGCGCAGCGTGTTCGCTCGCCTGAGCCGTCACCTCGGCACGGAAGAGATGTACGAGGAGGTCCGCAAGGAAGTCACGGACATGAACGAGTATCTGGACTCGGACAGCGCCCGCCGCCAGGCCAACACCATCCTGCGGCTCACGGTCGTCACCATCCTCGGCCTCATCGGCACCATCGCCACCGGCGCGCTGGGCATGAACCTCATCGCCGCCGCGGAGGATCCGCTCGGCCTGCGCATCCTGCTCTTCCTGCTGACGCTGGCCGGCACCGTGGCGCTCACCGCGGCCACCATGTCGCAGGCCAAGCGGCTCGCAGACGTGCTGGACGTCATCTCGGACTCGCGCATCGGATGGGCGGACAAATTGAAGGCGGCGCGACGCGCATGGAAGAGCAGCCTGTAGGGGGGTACGCTAGCGTCCCATGAGCCCAGCCATCGTCACCCTCGCGTCCCGCATCGAGCCGGACGTGTCTTCTCCTCCCGCGGACCGTCTGCTCGACGGGCACCCCGAGCAGCGCGTCTGGAATTACTTCACGGATGGGAGCCAGCAATTCTTCGCCGGCCGCTGGTCCAGCACGCGCGGAAAGTGGCGTGTGCGCTACAGCGAGAGCGAGCTCTGTGTCATCACGGCGGGCAAGGTCGTGCTGGTGAGCGATGCCGGCACGCGCAACGTATTCCAGCAGGGCGATGCGTTCGTGGTTCCCGCCGGTTACAGCGGCAGCTGGGAAGTGGTCGAGGATTGCACGAAGATCTACGCCATCTTCGAAGCGCGTCGCTGAGATACTCGACGCACGGCTGATCGCTTGACATAAACCTCGCAGGGTCTCACTGACGCCTTGCGAGGCGCCCCGCAATTTCCGTATTCGTGCGCACGCGCATACGGCGGAATCCGCGGGGTCGATAAGGTGTGCCCCTGCGCGGCCCTTCGGCCGCGGGGGCCGCACACCTCTCATGACCGATTCGTTCGCGCTGCCGCCGCGTGGCGGCAGCCTCGAGACCCACGGGTCAGGGTCTCGCGATCAGCCTTTTCACGGACGACTGCACCGCACCATCCCGCTGGGGGTGTGGGTCGCACTCGCATCGGCGACCGTGCTCGCCGTCTTCCTTTACGGCAACTATCTGGCGCAGCGCAGCACGCGTCTCACGGCGCAGAAGGTGGCGCACGTCGAGCGGCGATACGAGCCGATGGTGCGCCTGTCGCGCGACCTCGAACGTTCGATCGGCGCTTTCGACCGCGCCGTGCTCGGTGCGCTCAAATTCGATACGGAAGCCGGCGGAAGCGAGTTGAGCGTGGCCTCTCGCGACCTGCTCGTCGCCCTGGAGGACTACCGCCGCATCGGCGGGCCGGATACCGCTCGAGTTGCCGCCAGCTCGCTACAGGACGACATCTCGAGCTTCCACGATGACGGCCTTGCACTGCTCGCGCAGCAGAAAGACCGGCAGATCGCTGCGAGCAGTTACTGGACGGCGATGAATGCGCTTCGCGGGCGCATTCTCGGCGCGGGAGGCAGCGGCGTCTCCATAGGAAACGATGTGATGTTCGCGCGCGGCTCGCTGAACGAGCTGTCGAGAGCGCTCGCCGCGATGCGTGACAGCGCGGCCACCGAGATCGCAGAGCCTTGGGACGGCTCACCGTCGCGCGCGGAGAAGGACGAGATCGCGTTCCGCCGGCTGCTGCGCGCGCACGAGGCCGAGCTTCGACAGTCTCCCGGCATGGCATGGCTGGAGCTGACCAAGGAGGATGTGGCGCGCGCCTCGCGTGAGCGCAAGGCCGTCGCCACGCTAGACGGGCAGCTTCAGGAGAGCCGGCAAGGTTTCGCGGCTTCCGCCGCACGCCTCCAGGCCATGGTTCACGAGGAGTTGCAGGAGCCGGCCTGGCAGGCGCTGCGCGATTCCGCTCGCGCAGCACGCGTGACTGCGCAGGACGCGGAGCATCTGCTCCTCCGGTTCGGAATCGTCGTGCTTGCCGTGATCCTGACCATATCGCTGGCTGCCGTGTTCGGTGTCGCCGTGCCGGTGAGGAGGCTCATCACCGGCACGCGCAAGCTGGCTTCGGGCACGCTCACGACGCGTGTTCCGGCGGGTGGCGTGCGCGAGATCGATGAGCTTGCCCACGCCTTCAATCATATGGCCGAGCAGCTCTCGGTCTCCCAGCAGACGGTGCGCAGCTACCAGGCAAAGCTCGAAGACCGCGTTGCCGAGCGCACGCGGCAGCTCAAGCACCTCGCGCACCACGATCCGCTCACCGATCTGCCCAACCGGCGCCAGCTCTTTTCCTATCTCAACGCCACGGTGGACCGCGCGCGAGCCGCGGGCCAGTCGGTCGCCGTGCTGTTCGTCGATCTCGACAACTTCAAGACCATCAACGACAGCCTGGGCCACGAGTATGGCGATGCGGTGCTGCGCGCCGTCGCGGATCGTCTGCGGGGCTTGCTCACCCCTCGCGATTTCATCGCCCGTTTCGGTGGAGACGAATTCACGCTGGTGTGGGCCGAAGCACCATCCGGCGAGGAGATCGAAGCGCGCCTGGCCGGCGTCATCGCGGAATTCCAGAAGCCCCTCACGGCTGGCGTACGGGACCTGCTGGTCGGCACGAGCATCGGCGTTGCCGTCTGCCCGGACCACGGCTCCGACGCCGAATCGCTGCTGCGCGCCGCGGACGCCGCGCTGTTCCGTGCGAAGGAGCTCGGACGGAACCGCTTCTGCGTGCACAACCCCGAAATGCTCGCGGCGGCGAGCAGCCGCTTCCGCACCGAGCAGGCACTGCGAAAGGCCGTGGAAGCCGGCGAGCTCGAGCTGCATTTCCAGCCGGAGATCTCGCCCGCCACGCTGGAAACCACCGCCGCCGAAGCCCTGCTGCGCTGGCGTCAGCCGGATGGCACCGTCCTCAGCGCGGGGCAGTTCCTTTCCATAGCCGAGCAATCCGGATTGATCCTGGAGCTGAACGACTGGGTGCTGAGGACCGCCGTGGAGCGTCTGCGCGAATGGCGCGCCGGCCCGTGGCCGAAAGCGCGCATCGCGATCAATGCCTCCTCGCAGCAGTTCCTGACGGGCAATTTCGTCGCGAACGTGGAGAAGCTGCTGCGCGACAGCGGCCTGCCGCCGGAATGTCTCGAGCTCGAGCTGACGGAGACCGTGCTGCAGACGGGCGCCGTCACGGTGGAGACGCTGCACGCACTGCGCCTGCTCGGCGTCACGGTGGCGCTCGACGACTTCGGCACGGGCTACTCCTCGCTCACCTCGCTCGAGCAGCTGCCCCTCAACCGCGTCAAGCTCGATCGCAGCCTCATCGCCGACGTGGACACCAATCCCCGGGTCGCTTCCATCGCGCGCTCCATCTTCGGGCTGTGCCGCAGCCTCGGGCTGCAGGCCACGGCCGAAGGCGTCGAGCGGCCGGCCCAGCTGGAATTCCTCGCCGGCTGCGGCGAGATGCAGGTGCAAGGCTATCTGATCGCGCGGCCGCTTCCGGCGGAAGGGCTCATCCAGCTCGTGCAGGGCGGCTACCCGCACATCGAGAAGCTGCGGCCGGCGCCGGCCGCCCGGCATCCGCTGGTGGGCGAATCCGGCGGCACCGTCACGCTCTTTCGTCCCAGGGCGGGATAATCTGGCCGGCGCCGGGGTCTGATACTCTTCCGGCCGTTCCGACGGCGTCGGCGACAGCGTGGCAAGTCTATGAGAGCAGCATGGATCCTCACCGCCCTCGTGGCGCTCGTGCCGATGGCGGCGCAGGGGCAGGTCAAGGCTTCGCTGGTCGCGCCGGAAACCTCCATCCAGCCGGGCCGCCCATTCACGGTGGCGCTGCGCATGGAGCACGAGCCGCACTGGCACAGCTACTGGCTGAACGCGGGCACGGGCTATCCCACCCGTCTCAAATGGGAGCTCCCCGCGGGCTGGACTGCCGGTGAGATCCAGTGGCCCACGCCCATCCTCATCAAGGATTCGCACGGCACGGTGACGGGGCACGGCTACGACGGTGTGCTCTACCTGCAGGTGCCGGTGACGCCGGCCGCCGATGCGAAGCCAGGCCAGAGCATCACGCTCAAGGCTGCCGCGAGCTGGCTGATGTGCGCGGACATCTGCATCCCGGGCTCGCAGGACGTCTCGCTCACTCTGCCGGTTTCAACCGACGCTCCAAGGCAAAACGCCGCTGTGCAGGCCGGAATCGCGAAGATGCCCATGCCGCACGACGCACGAGGCTGGAAGGTCGCGGCGGTCCGGGACGACGACTCCGTGGCGCTGCATGTGGCCGGCACGGACGAAGTTCGCGACCCGCATTTCTACAGCGAGAGCGAGTTCATCCAGTACGACGCACCGCAGAACGTGGCGGGTGCCGGCGTGCGCGCCACCGTGCGCATGCGGATGGTGGAAGATCCGCAGATCCCGGAGAAGCTGGTGGGATTGCTGGCGTACACGGATGCGGCAGGCGCATATCGTGGGCTGAAAGTGGATGCGCCGTTCACTTCGGCCGAGAGCGCGATCGCGCTGGTCGGGCCGGTGCCGAGCGGTTCGGGCGCGAATGGCTCTGCGGCCGGCTCCGTGTCGGGCGCCGCGAAGGCGGGCGCTGGTGGCTTGTCGCTCCGCGTGCTCGCGCTAGCCCTCATCGGCGGGCTCATTCTCAACCTCATGCCCTGCGTGTTCCCGGTGCTCGGCATCAAGGTCGTCGGCTTCGTCGAGCAGGCGGGTGGCGACCGCCGCAAGGTGACGATGCACGGTCTCACGTTCACGGCGGGCGTGCTGGCGTCGTTCTGGGTGCTGGCTGCCATACTCGCCGCGCTGCGCGCCGGCGGACAGGAGCTCGGCTGGGGATTCCAGCTGCAGTCCGCATCGTTCGTCTTCGTGCTGTCCGTCGTCATGCTCGTGTTCGCCATGAGCCTGAGCGGCGTGTTCGACTTCGGGCTGCGCGCCACGGGAGTCGGTGCCGGACTGCAGATGAAGGAAGGCTATTCGGGCTCGTTCTTCGCGGGTGTGCTCGCCACTGTCGTGGCCACTCCGTGCAGCGCGCCGTTCCTCGCGCCCGCGCTAGGTGCGGCGCTGGCGTTGTCCATCGCGGAATCCTTCGTCGTATTCACGTTCATCGCGATCGGCCTGTCGATCCCGTATCTGCTGCTCTCCGCATTCCCCGGCGCCATCGGCTTGCTGCCGCGGCCCGGCCGGTGGATGGAGACCTTCAAGCAGGTGATGGCTTTCCCGCTCTACGCGACGGTGGGCTATCTCGTGTGGGTGCTGGCGGGCCAGACCAGCGAGAACGGGTTGCTCGCGGCGCTGTTCGGCCTCACCGTGATCGCGATGGGGGTCTGGCTGTACGGACGCTACAGCGCGCCCGGCGTGAGCCGGGGGAGCGCGCGTTTCGCCTTCGGCGGCGCGTCGGCGTTGCTGGTGCTGGGGCTCTATCTGGGTTGGCCGCAGGCCGCGAAGGCGAGTGACATCGCCTGGGAGCCATGGAGCGCGGAGCGTATCGCGGAGCTGCGCAAGGAAGGGCGGCCGATCTATGTGGACTTCACGGCGCGCTGGTGCGCGACCTGCCAGGCGAACAAGAAGATCGTGTTCGGCTCGGAGAAGGTGCGCAAGGCCTTCCAGGACCGGCGCATCGCGCTGCTCAAGGCGGACTGGACCAACAGCGATCCGAAGATCACCGCGGAGCTCGCGCGCTGGGGGCGCAGCGCGGTGCCGTTCAATCTCGTGTATCTGCCGGGCAGCCCGCAACCGAAGCCGCTGCCGGAGATCCTCACGCCGTCCATCGTGCTGGACGCCGTGGGCGAGCGCTGACACCGCCGATACGGCGCCAACCGCTTCAGCAAACACCGGCACGCCCGCTGCACAGCACTGGCCGCACGGCGGCTTCGCTTCGCCGCGCGCAAGTAGCGTCCCCTGGCGGTGGCCTGTACCATCCCGCGCCTCATCGGGCCACACGGGATCCACTGCCGCCCATGCTCAAACACTCCCGCATTTTGAGTCCGGCGCTCGCGTTCGGGCTCGTCGCCGCGCTGGGCGCCAGCATCGCGTCCGCGGCCCGGACCGCCGCTCCCGCCAGGGTGGCGGGCTTCACCTACGTGAAATCGCTCGGCGGCATCGACGAGTACACGCTCGACGCCAACGGCCTCGACGTGCTGCTGAAACCGGATCGTTCCGCACCGGTGATCACCTTCCAGGTCACCTATCGCGTGGGCTCGCGCAACGAAGTCACCGGCACCACGGGTGCCACGCACATCCTCGAGCACATGATGTTCAAGGGCAGCGAGCGCTTCAACGATCCTGCCGGCAACAGCGTGAAGCAGTATCTCGAGCGCGTGGGCGGCGGCTACAACGCCAGCACCTCCACGGATCGCACCAACTACTACGCCACCATCGGCCGCGACAGTCTCGAGGGATACGTCGCCATCGAGGCCGACCGCATGCGCAACCTCTGGCTGCGGGATGCGGATCGCCAGTCCGAGATGACCGTGGTGCGCAACGAGTACGAGCGGGGTGAGAACGACCCGACCAACGCGCTCTTCAAGGAAGTGACGGCGGCGGCCTTCATGGCGCAGCCCTATCACCACTCCACCATCGGCTGGCGCAGCGACATCGAGAAGGTGCCCACCGCGAAGCTGAAGGAGTTCTACGACACTTTCTACTGGCCGGACAACGCCACGGTGATCCTGGTCGGCGATTTCGAGCCGGCGCAGGCGCTGGGCCTGGTGAAGAAATACTACGGCGCCATCCCGAGATCGCCGCATCCCATTCCCGAGATGTATACGGAAGAGCCGCCGCAGAACGGCCCGCGCCGCGTCACGCTCAAGCGTGCGGGTGAGCTCGGCACGGTCATCATCGCGTACAAGGCGCCGAAAGGGCTGGACGCGGACCTGCCGGCGCTCAACGTGCTCGGTTCCGTATTGAGCGCGGGCGAGAACAGCCGGCTATCGCGCGCGCTGGTCGACAAGTCCCTCGCCACCTACGCGGGCGGAGACATCCAGCCCTCGCGCGATCCCGGCCTCTTCATGGTGCTCGCCGCGCTGGCGCCGGAGGCCCGGCACGAGCAGGTCGAGAAGATCATGCTCGACGAGATCGAGAAGGTGAAGAAAGATGGCGTGACGCAGGAGGAGGTGTCGCGCGTCGTCGCACAATATCGCGCGAAGGAAGCGTATGCGCGGGACGGCACGGCGGAGATCGCCGCGGCGCTCAACGAATGGGTCGCCGTCGGCGACTGGACGCAGTTCGTCACCTACATCGACGCAGTGGCGAAGGTGACGCCCGCGGACGTGCAGCGCGTCGCGAAGACCTATCTCAACGAGGATCAGAGCACGACGGGCTGGTTCGTGCCGGTGGTGTCGCCATGAGCACATTCAAATTCTCCCGGGCTCTCGCAGTTGCGGCATTGGCGCTCGTCGTCACTGGGCAGGCATCCGCCGGTATCGCCGAGCGCGCGGTGCGAACGAAGGTCGCGGGCGTCGACGTCATCGTCTATCCCATGGGCGTGAAGGACGTGGTGACCATCGACGGCGCACTGCCCGCGGGGGATTTCTACGCCGCCCAGGGCAACATCGCGACAGCCTCGCTCGCCGGCATGATGCTCGACAAGGGCACGACCAAGCAGGACAAGTTCGCCATCGCGAAGAAGCTGGACGACGTCGGCGCGCAGCTCGGTTTCAGCGTCGGCGCGCAGACCCTGTCGATCGCCGGCAAGTCGCTGAAGAAAGACCTGCCGATGGTCATTCGCCTGCTCGCCGAGCAGCTGCGCATGCCGGCCTTCTCGGCGGAAGAGTTTGACAAGGCGCGCAAGCAGCTCGAAGGAGCGTTGCGCCCGGCGCTCGAGGACACCGGGTTCCGCGCGAAGGATGCGTTCTCGCGCGTGGCCTATCCGGTGGGGCATCCCAACCACCAGTCCGGTGTTCCGGAGTGGCTGCAGGCGCTCAAGGAGGCGAAGCTCGAGGAGGTCAAGGCCTTCCACCGGAAATACTACGGGCCGGCGCATCTCACGCTGATCTTCGTCGGTGACGTGGACGCGAAGCTCATCCAGTCCGAAGTCGGCAAGGCCTTCGCGGGCTGGAGCGGCGGGGTGGAAGCGGAGCGCACGTTCAGGGGCGAGCTGCCGCCGCAGGCGCCGCCGCAGAAGATCGCGATGAAGGACAAGGCGAGCGTGTCGGTGCTGCTCGGCATGCCCACGGGCCTGCGCTATCAGGATGCGGATTCGGTCGCGCTGCGTGTGGGCACCGCCATTCTCGGCAGCGGCTTCACGGGACGCCTCATGAGCACGGTCCGCGACAAGGAAGGGCTCACCTACGGGATCGGTGCCGGCGTGGCAGACGATACCTTCGTCGGCGGCAGCTGGACGGTGAACGCCGCCTTCGCGCCGGGGCTGCTGGAGAAGGGCATCACCTCCACGCGCCGCGAGATCGAGAAATGGTGGAAGGAGGGCGTGACGCCCGCCGAGCTCGCGGCCCGCAAGACCAACATGATCGGCTCCTATCAGGTGGGACTGTCCACCACGGAAGGCATGGGCAATGCCATGCTGCAGACCGTGAACCGCGGCAAGCCCTTGAGCTGGCTCGACGATTATCCGCGGATGATCCAGGCGCTCACGGCGGAGCAGGTGAACGCCGCCATCCGCAGGCACGTGGATCCACAGAAGCTCGTGCTCGTCGAGGCGGGCACCTTCGAGGCGACACCCGCGGTAAAGTAGCGCCCATGGCGACTCCCACGATCTCCTGGCACGAGCGCGCGAAGGCCGTGCGGTTTCCGACGCACGCGTTCATCGGCGGCCGTTCCGTCGAGGCAGCTTCGGGCGCCGCGTTCGACTCCATCAACCCGGCCACCGGCAAGATCCTCGCGAAAGTCGCGGCCTGCGATGCGCCGGACATCGACCGCGCCGTCGCCTCCGCGCGCGAAGCCTTCCGCAAAGGCGTGTGGTCAGGCCAGCCGCCGGCGAAGCGCAAGCGGGTGCTGCAGAAGTTCGCGGAGCTCATCCTGCAGCACAAGGAAGAGCTTGCGCTGCTCGAGACGCTGGACATGGGCAAGCCCATCGGCGACAGCCTGAGCGTCGACATACCGGCCACGGCGCGCTGCATCCAGTGGTACGCGGAAGCCATCGACAAGATTTACGACGAGGTCGCGCCGACGGGTCGTGATGCGCTGGCGCTGGTCACTCGCGAGCCCATGGGCGTGGTCGGCGCCATCGTACCGTGGAATTTTCCGCTCATCATGGCAGCGTGGAAGATCGGTCCGGTGCTCGCGGCCGGCAACTCGCTCGTGCTCAAGCCTTCGGAAAAATCGCCGTTCAGCGCCATCCGCATCGCGCAGCTGGCCGTGGAAGCGGGCATTCCCGAAGGCGTGTTCAACGTGGTGCCCGGCTTCGGCCACACGGCGGGCAAGGCCCTGGCGCTGCACATGGATGTCGACTGCATCGCCTTCACCGGCTCCACCGCCACCGGCGGGCTCGTCATGCAGTACGCGGGCCAGTCCAACCTGAAGCGCGTCTCGCTCGAATGCGGCGGCAAGTCGCCCAACATCGTGCTCGCGGACTACGGGAATCTGGATCGCGCCGCCGCGGCTGCGGCCGGGGCCATCTTCTTCAACCAGGGAGAGATGTGCTCGGCGGGCTCGCGCCTGCTGGTGCAGGAAGGCATCAAGGACGCGCTGCTGGAGAAGGTGCAGGCCATCGGGCGGGCCATGCAGCCCGGGGATCCGCTCGATCCCGCGACGAAGCTCGGCGCCATGGTCGACGAAGTGCAGATGAAGCGCGTGCTGGACTACATCGATTCCGGCCGTCGCGATGGCGCCAGCGTGCGCATGGGCGGGCAGCGCGCACGCCAGGAAAGCGGCGGCTTTTTCGTGGAGCCCACCGTGTTCGACGCGGTGAAGCCGGGCATGAAGATCGCGCGCGAGGAGATCTTCGGGCCGGTTCTTTCGACGCTCACTTTCAAGACGGTGGATGAGGCCATCGAGATCGCGAACGACGTCGTCTACGGGCTCGCCGCGGCGGTGTGGACCAGCAACGTCACCACCGCGCATCGTGTGGCCCGCGCGCTTCGCGCGGGCGTGGTGTACGTGAACTGCTACGACGCGGACGACATCACCGTGCCCTTCGGCGGCTTCAAACAGTCCGGTTTCGGGCGCGACAAGTCGCTGCACGCCTTCGACAAGTACACGGAGCTCAAGACCACCTGGCTCGACCTGTCGTGAGCCCGGGTGTCGGTCGATTCCTTTCGCAACCGCGCTTTCCGTGAGCGAAGAGCCGCTGCACTTCCTGGCGAGCGCGCCGCGCGGCCTGGCTGATCTGCTCGGGCGCGAGCTTGCCGCCTTCGGCGCCGAGGAGATCCGCGAGCGGGCGACGGACGTCACTTTCACCGGGTCTCTCGAGACGGCGTATCGCGCATGCCTCGAGTCGCGCGTCGCCAATCGCGTGTACCTGCATCTTTCGACGTTCGAGGCGGTTGACGCGGAGCAACTCTACCGGCAGGCGCGGCTTGTGGACTGGGCCGCGCATCTCGCGCCGGGCGCGACTCTAGCCTGCGATTTCAGCGGCCGGCATCCTTCCATCACGCACACGCATTTCGGCGCGCTGAAGCTGAAGGACGCCATCGTCGATTCGCTGCGCGAGAGCGCAGGTGCGCGGCCGGACATCGAGCGCGAGCAGCCGGACGTTCGCGTGCATGCGCATGCGAACAATACGCGCGTCACGCTGGCGCTCGATCTGTCGGGGGAAAGCCTGCATCGGCGAGGCTATCGGGGCGCGGCAGGCGAGGCGCCGTTGAAGGAGAACGTGGCGGCGGGAATCCTGTTGCGGTCGGGATGGCCGCAGCTGGCGGCTAACGGCTCGCAGTTCCTGGATCCGATGTGCGGCGCCGGGACGTTGCCCATCGAAGCAGCGATGATCGCAGCGGACATGGCGCCCGGGCTCGGGCGCAACTATTTCGGCTTTCTCGGCTGGCGCGGCCACGATGCATCGCTGTGGCGCCGTGTCCGTGAAGCCGCGGCTGCGCGTGTGAAGCCGCCGGCATCATCGATTCGCGGGCAGGACAAGGATGCCGCTGCCATCCGCATGGCACGCGCGAATGCCGAGCGCGCGCGGGTTGGCTCCTTCGTGCAGTTTGAAGTGCGCTCGGTGCGTGACTCCGCGCCAGTGGCGAGGTCGTCCGGGGGCGCAGCGCCTGACGAGGCAGCCGGGTCGCTCAGCGACGCGAATGGGGTCATGCCTGGCCTCATCTGCGTCAACCCTCCTTACGGCGTGCGCCTCGAGGATCACGAAGCGGCTCGCGCCGTGCACCGCGAGCTCGGTGAGGTGTTGCGCGAGAGCTTCCAGGGCTGGGAGGCTGCCGTGTTGACGGGTGCGCCCGATCTCGGCCTGGAGCTGGGAGTTCGTGCGCGCCGCTCGCACACCGACTGGACCGGCGCGATCGAGTGCCGCCTGATTCGTCTCGAAATCGAGTCGGAGAAGTTCCGCTCACTGCCCCGCCCTCGAGGCGCCGCGAGAATCGACGCGAGCCTCAAGGAATCTGCCGGTGCGAAGATGTTCGGCAACCGCCTGGCCAAGAATCTGAAGCGGCTGCAAGGCTGGGCTCGCAAGAGCGGCGTGAGCTGCTACCGGCTCTACGATGCGGACATGCCCGAGTACGCCTTCGCCATCGATCTCTACAGGGCGCTCGATCCGCGCCCCGCGCTGGAATCCGCCGCCCGCGCCTCGCGCCAGCCTCCGGCAGCGCCATCGGAAGCCGCTACGCTCGACTGGCTCTACGTCCAGGAATACGCGGCGCCCGACAGCATCGAAGAAGAAGCCGTGCGTCGCCGCCGCAACGAAGCGTTCTCCGTCCTCACGGACGTCACCGGCGTCCCCGAGGAGCGCGTCCGCATTCGCACGCGTCGCCAGCAAAAAGGCCGCGAGCAGTACGAGAAGCTCAACCGCCAGCACGAGTTCCACGTCGTGGAGGAGGGCGGCCTGAAGTTCGAGGTGAATTTCGACGACTACCTCGATACCGGCATCTTTCTGGATCACCGCGCCACGCGCGCCAGGGTGCGCGCCGCCGCAGCGGGCAAGCGCGTGCTCAATTTGTTTGCCTACACGTCCACCGTCTCGGTGTACGCCGCTGCAGGCGATGCGCGCTCCACGGTCTCGGTGGACCTCTCGAATACTTATCTGGACTGGGCGCAGCGCAACTTCCAGCTGAACGGCTTCGGCAGCGGCACCAATGCCCTCGTTCAGGCGGACTGCCGTGCCTGGCTCGCAGAAGCCGCGGGTGGCGGCGAGCGCTATGACCTCATCTTCCTCGACCCGCCCACGTTCTCGAACTCCAAGCGCATGGAAGGCGTGCTCGACGTCCGCCGCGACCATCCGGCGCTCATCGAGTCCTGTGCGCGCCTGCTCTCACCCGAAGGCCTGCTCGTATTTTCCACCAACGCGCAGAAGTTCAGGATCGACGCAAGCCTCATGCAGCGCTTCGCCGTGAAGGACATCTCCGTGGAGACGATTCCCGTCGACTTCGAACGGAATCCCCGTATCCACCGCTGCTACGAGATCCGCGCCGCATCCGCTCAGTGAGCCTGGCCCGAGGCGCTCACGTAGACGACGCCGTCCTTCTCCCGCACCGCCAGCGAGCTGTCCCGCTCGAGGAAGATCCGGAAATATTCCGGACGGCGCGGATCGAAAGTGCCGGACAGTCGTCGCTCCTCCGACAATTCCGGCGCGATGACGAACTGGATCTCGTTGTAGCGGTTGAATTGCGCCGTCACCTCCGCGATCGGCGAATCCTCGAACACCAGCGTCCTGCTCTTCCAGGCGACGGCCGTCGCCACTTGAGGGACGGATGCCTGGGAGAGGCGGTTCTCGCGCACTTCGCCTTCCTGGCCGGCGGAGAGCAGCAGGGATCGACCGGCCGCGAAGCCCGAGACGGGCGAGATTTTCACTGCGCCTTCGACCACGGAGACCTTCGTCGTGCCGTCGTTCCGGACATACATGTTGAACTGAGTGCCGATGGCCTGAGCGACCGCGCTGCTCGTGCGCACGCGAAACGGTCTTGTGGTATCCCGCGCCACCGTGAACAAGCCTTCCCCCTCGAGCTCGACCACGCGTTCCCGCTCGTTCATCGACACGCGCGCCTTCGAGCGCGTGTTGAGCAGCATCGAAGACCCGTCGGGCAACGTGTAGCTCATTTGTTCTCCGACCCCCGTGGCATAGCGCGGGGAAGAGAGCGCGAACCAGAGTGATCCTGCGGCGATGCACGCGAGCGAGGCGGCTGCGGCCAGCTTTGCGCCGAACTGCCATCGCTTCCGGTACGTCTCACGCTGGGACTGCGCGCGATGCTCGGCCAGCATCGCGCGCAGTCTGGCGCGTCCCGCTGGCGGAACCTCATCCACCCACTGCGAGACGTGAGCCATGCCGAAATAGGCTCGCAGGTGCTCCGGGGAGCGCCGCAGCCAGGCCAGCCATTCCTGCTGGCTGCGCAGGTCCGCGGGCCGGTCGAGATCATCGAGGCGCACGAGCCATTCTGCGGCGTCCCGGTCGATGTCCTGTTTCTCCATGACTACCTTTCCTGCCAGGCCTGCCTGAGGCACTGCAGCGTCCGCGCGATGTAGCGCTTCACCTGCCTCGGGGTCAGGCCGAATTCGTCGGCGATCTGCTTGTAGCTGCGCCCATCCCACTTGAAGCGCAGGAAGACTTCGCCGTGGAGGGCCGGCAGCTCGGCGAAGACCTGGGCCATGACGGCTTCTGCGGAGACGTCGAGCCCGGCGTCATGCAGCGAGGCGCCCGGGGCGTCGAGACGCTCGAGCATCTCGTGATCGTGGGCGAGCGGCTCCCGGGCGTCTTTCTGGTGGAACCGGTGCAGCTCTCCCCAGGCCAGCTTGAACAGGTAGGCCTGAGGCTCGCGCAGCACCTGCGCCGGTGGGTATTCGAGCAGCCGCAGATACACGTTGTGGACCAGGTCTTCCGCGTGAGCGGCCTTGCCGCGCGCGACTTTCGAGAAGAAGCTGCGCAGCTCCGCCCGGTAGCGCTGGTAGGCGCGGGTCACATCGAGCGGAATGGCGTTTCTGTCGTCCACGGTTGCGGATCATCCGCCTGTAAGACCTCGCCCGGGCAGGGCTTTGCCCCCGCGGCGAGGAAATAAATATTCCCCGGGCATTCGGGGCAAAATGGAGGTGCGCCCGGGTCTTACGCTGCAGGACAGACCACACCATCCCGGGGACCCATGAAGCCGACCTCCCGCCTTGCCCTCACTGCCCTGATGCTGGGCGCCTTTGCTTCCGCACAGGCTTCGGATGCACAGGCTGTTCGCGTGGCCGTGGCCGCGCAGCCCATCGCTGCCGCGATAAACGAGTTGTCGCTGCAAAGCGGCCTGCACATCGTGATCGACAGTCGTGCCGCCGAGGGGATCACGTCCACGCGCGTCGAAGGCGTGCTCACGGCCGAGGCGGCGCTGAAGAAGCTGCTGGAGAACACCGGCCTCGAGTTCGAGTATCTGGGCGAGAACGCGGTGGCGGTCGTGAAGAAAGGCCGGCCGACGGCGATGACGGCCGGCGGGGAGTCTGCAACGGTGCTGGCGCAGGCCGAGGCCTCTGGGGGCGCTTCGCAGCCGGACGGGTCGCGCGGGACGGAAGCCGGCGACGGCCTCGAGGAAATCGTCGTCACCGGCTCGAACATCGTCTCTTCGGTCGAAGTGGCGAAGCGGAGCGTGCCGGTGGACGTCATCACCGCCGAGGAGATCGCCAGGACCGGTGCGAGCACGCTGGCGCAGGTGCTGGCCAGCAATCCCGCCATCGCCGGCGGCGCGCTCGCCGAACAGGAGAGCGGTGGCCGGGGATACGTCAATCTCAGGGGCCTCGGCCCTCAATACACGCTCGTGCTGGTGAACGGGCGCCGCATGTCGGCGAACGATCCGACCAACATCCTCTCCATCCCTGCCGAGGCCGTCGAGCGGGTGGAGATCCTCAAGTCGGGCGCTTCCGCCATCTACGGCTCCGACGCGGTGGCGGGCGTCGTCAACGTCATCCTCAAATCCAGGGCCGACGGTCTGCATGCCAGCCTCATCCACGGCGACACCACCCAGGGCGGCGGACGGACCACCGACGTGAACCTGTACGGCGGATCGCAAACCGACGATGCCAGGTTCTTTTTCCTCATCAACCACATGACGCGAGGTGAGATCCGTGCGCGCGACCGCGATATCACCTCGACCAGCGACAAGCGCGTGTTCGGTGGCTTCGACGAGCGCAGCCAGTTCGGCAACCCCGGCCGCATCGGCGGCGTCGCGGGCCTCGGCGATCTCATCGCGGACGGATCGCGCGTTCCGCCCGGCTCCTTTTCGCTCGATCCGGCGGACTACCGTCCCTACGATCCCGACGCCGATCTGTTCGACACCAACGCCCTGACGGATCCCAGCGCCATCGCCGCCACCGAGCGGTTGACGGTGCTGGGCAATTTCGAGCGGGATTTCTTCGACGGCCGCGCCACGTTCTTCATGACCGGCTTCTTCTGGAAGATGCGGGAGAAGGCGTATCTCGCGCCGGTGGGTCTTTCGTTCTCCGACCCCGACATCGGGCCGGTGCCTGCAAGCAATCCCTACAATCCCTTCGGGCAGGACATCACCGATCTCGACTATCTGCCGCTCGAGCTCGGCCGGCGCCTGCAGGATACGCCGGCGCATACCTATCGCCTGAGTGGCGGTCTGCGCGGCGAGATCGGCGAATGGCAGCTCGAATCCGCGCTCTCGTGGTATCGCAACGAGTTCTCGAACAAGTATCCCGACAGCATCATCAAGTCCGCCCTGCGCGCTGCCGTGAATCGCACGGGCGCCGATGCGTTCAACCCGTTCTGCAACCGGTGCAACAGCGCCGAGCAGTTCGCGGGACTGCTCGCGACGGGGCGCACCGACATCGGCTTCGGCTCCGACATGGCGGATTTCCGGGCGAGCGGGCCATTGCTGCGCCTTCCCACCGGGCAGCTGCGCGCTGCCTTGGGCGCGGAATATCGTCGCGAGAATGTGTCGCTGAGCCCCGATCCGCTGACCCAGGTCGCCGGACTGGTGGGCTCCTATCCGGGCGGCGGCTACGAGTTCGCGCGCACCATCCGCTCGCTCTTCGCCGAGTTGCAGGTGCCGCTGCTACCCGCAGCGCACGACGGCGAGAGCCCGCTCGAGCTGTCGCTGGCGGCGCGATCCGAGAAGTACAGCGACTTCGGCTCACAGACGAGTCCGCTCGCTTCGCTGCGCTATTCCCTCCTGGACGGACAGGTGACGCTGCGCACGTCCTATGCGAAGGCCTTCCTCGCGCCGTACCTGGAGCTCGCGACCTACGATTACTTCGGCACCTTCACCGATTTCCTCATCGACCCCGAGACCGGCCAGCCGGTGCAGACGCTGGTCGTGTACTCGGGCACCCCGGACATCGAGCCGGAGCGATCGACGACGAAGAACGTCGGTCTCGTCTTCACGCCGAACGCGGTGCCGGGTCTCACGATCTCGCTCGACGGCTATCGCATCGGGCAGAAGGATTTCACGGCATTCAGCCCGCAGGCCTCGCTCGATGGGACTGCGCCCGGTGTCATCAACGCGCGAGGCAACGACGTGGGTCCCGGCGGTGAGGACCTCATCCTCACGGCCTATTTCTACAACCTGAATCATCGCGGCACCGAGGGTTACGAGGCGAGCGTCAATTACGCGCTGCCCGAGCTTGCCGCAGGCCGGTTCGAGGTCGATCTCGCCGTGTCGCGACTGGCGAAGTTCGAAGTGTTCGGCATCGTGCCCGGAGAGCTCGTGGACCTCGCCGGAAAATACGATCCCACCGCGGGCTCTTCCCGTACGCCGGCGTTGCCCCGGACGCGAGCCGCGCTGGCGCTGTCCTGGGAGCGGGGACCCTGGTCGGCTTCCTCCCACGTAAGCTTCATGTCGAGCTATCGCGAAACGGACGACAGCACGATCGGGTCATACTCGACGACCGATCTGCAGCTCGGTTATGCGCTCGGCGGCGCTTCCGGCCGGCCGGCCGAATGGCTGCCGGTGCGGGCGGCGCAGTTGAGCGTGGGCGTGGACAACGTCTTCGATCGCAAGGTGCCGTTCCTCACGGTGATCAACGACTACAACAAGTACGAGAACGACCTGCGCGGCCGGTACGTCTATGCGCGGATCGGAGTGGATTTCTAACCGCGATCCCGGATCTCGTGAAGACCCTGCTTCTCGCCGCTGCCGTACTCGTCACGGCGACTGCCGGGCTGCGCGCTGCCGGCCCTCCGGTCGACGCCGAGGCCCTGGCGAGCTGGCCCTCCATCGCTGATGAGCAGATCAGCGAGGACGGCCGGTACGTGGCGTATGCGATCCTCGCCGGCGAGGAGCCGGCGGGTCTCGAGCTCGTGTCCACCGATGCGCGATGGCGCAAGAGTCTGCCTGCAGCGCGCTCCGCGGAATTCGTTTGCGAGCCGGCGGGAAAGTGTGGGTTGCTGGCATTCCAGGACCGGCGCGGTGAGCTGAATCTGGTGCGGCTCGGCGGCGATCGGGTGGAAGGGCTCGGCAGCGTCGAGTCCTACGAGCTGCCCGCACGAGGCGCTCGGCGCTGGCTGGCTTATCGCTCGAGCCGTGCGCCCTCGCAGCTTCGGATCAGGAATCTTTCCACCGGACGGGAGCTTCGTTACGACGGCGTCGCCGGATTCCAGTTCAGCGAAGAGGGGCGTGCGCTGCTGCTGAGAGTGGCGTCCCAGCTCGATTCCGGAGGCGCCCAGAGTCTGCAATGGCTCGATCCCGACGGCGGTGGGCCGATCACCATCTGGCAGGGCGGCGGTGCCGGTGGCGCAGTGTTTGATGAAGCGGGGCGCCAGCTCGCCTTCATGGTGCAGGAGCCGGGCGATCCGGCAGGGTCGCGCTCGATCTGGCACTACACCGCCGGTGCCCGTCGGGCAGTCCGGATTGTCGATGAGAAGACAGCGGGACTGGACACGGGGCTTCGATTGCACGAAGTGACCGGATTCACCGAACACGGGCGTACGCTGCGCGTTGAGTTGATGCGGATGCCGCCGGTGCTCGAGCCTCTGCCTTCAGCGGTCGACGTGGACATCTGGAGCCATCACGACGAGCGGCTGCAATCCCAGCAACTCGCTGATCTCGCCGCGGGCAGGTCCGAACGCGTCTATGCCGCGCAGCTCGACATCGCAACGCGCGTGCTGACGCGACTGGAAGGGACCGGCGATACGCTTGGTGATTCTGCGTGGAACGTGCAGGTGGGTGAAGTGGCATTGGTGGATCACCGCGCCGGCGATCCGGACCGCGGCGAATATCATTGGAACCCGGCTGCGCGACTGTCCACGGAGCTTCTGTACTTTCGCGATGGCCGCCGCATTCCCGTCTCGGCGTGGGATCTGCCCGATGAAAGCCGCCCGCAGCTGTCGCCGGACGGCCGCTTCGTCGTGCAGTTCGATCCCGTGGCCAGCTCTTTTTCGAGCCATGACGTGTCGACGGGCGTCGTGCGCGGGATCACGGCCGGCGCAGCGACCGACTGGCGCCGGTTCGACGCCAGCTGGCTGCCCAGGTCTTCCCCGGCGCTGCGTGGCATAGCGGGCTGGGTCGAAGGGGACGTCGCAGTCCTGCTCTACGATGCTTACGACGTCTGGCTGGTCGATCTGCTCGGCGCAACTGCGCCTGTCAATCTGACGAATGGATATGGGCGACGTCACCAGACGATATTCTCGCTCAGGGCACAGGTGCCGCCGCGGCAACGCATCTACCGGCGGGATGAGCGCCTGATACTCGCGGCGTTCGACCGCGTCACCAGGAAAAGCGGCTTCTTCGCCACGCGCCTGGAAGGCGGCGCAGATCCGGTGCGGCTCACGATGGGGGCCTACGCCTACTACCGGCCGGAGGACGAGAGCGGCATGCCCGTCAAGGCGGCGCGAGCAGCGAAGTATCTCGTCAGGCGGGAGAGCGCGACGGAGTCGGCCAATCTCTTCGCGACGGACGACTTTCGCACGTTCACGCGCCTGAGCCACTTGCAGCCGGAGCAGCAGCACAACTGGCTCACGGCAGAGCTCGTCGACTGGCACGGGCCCGATGGCACGGTCGCGCAGGGGATCCTCTACAAGCCCGGGGACTTCGACCCTGCTCGTCGCTACCCGGTGCTCTTCAACTACTACGAAGTCGCGAGCGACGACCTGAACGTCTACCCGATACCGAAACCCCTGCGCATGGGCTGCGAGATCGACATCGCTTCGTACGTCACCCGCGGTTATCTGGTAATCAGGCCCGACATCCACTACGCACCGGGGAAATTGCGCGAGAGCGCAGTGCGAGCCGTGGTGTCCGCCGCCGGACATCTGCGGCAGATGCCCTGGGTGGATGGCAAAAGGATGGGCCTGCAGGGATGCAGTTTCGGCGGCATCGCGACGAACTCGATCGTGACCAGCACGGGGCTGTTCGCGGCGGCGGTGTCCGCGTCGGGGATCGCGGATCTCATCAGTGCCTATGGCGCGTTGTGGCTGCCGAACGCCAGAGCGGGAACCTCGGGCGGCGCGAGCCTGCAGAGGATGGCCGAGATCGGGCAGGAGCGCATGAACTCCAATCTGTGGGAACACCCGGGCCTGTTCGTGGAGAACTCCGCGATATTCCACGTGGATCGGGTGAGTACGCCGATCCTGCTGATGCACACCCGTGACGACGCCATCTGCCCGTTCGCCAATGCCGTCGAATTCTTCACGGGTCTGCGCCGCCTCGGCAAGCCGGCCTGGATGCTCCAGTACAACGAAGGCAATCACCAGCTCGAGGGCGCGCCCGCGAAGGATTTTGCGATGCGCATGGCACAGTTCTTCGATCACTACCTGAAAGGGGCGCCGCCGCCGCGCTGGATGACTCGAGGCGTTCCCGCGAGCCTCAAGGGTTTCGATTCGGGCCTCGGCCTCGATATCGGCGCGGCCGGGTCCGCGCAAGGAGAGTGATGGATGGGCGCTGCGAGGCGCAGTGGCGCGTTGCTCTGCGGTTTGATCGCGTTCGCGGGCGTCGACTCGCAGGCCCGGGAGCGCAGGCCGTTCGGTCTGGAAGACGTTCTGAAGGTGCGCAAGGTCGCCGATCCTCGGGTGTCGCCCGATGGACGTTGGGTCGCCTACACGGTGAGGGAGACCGATGTCGCTGCGGACCGCAGCCTTTCGCAAATCTGGATCGTGAGCTGGGACGACCGTCGACACATGCAGATGACGCACGGCATCACCTCTGCCAGCGCTCCCAGGTGGAGTCCGGATGGCCGCCTCCTTACGTTCCTCGCCGCGCGGCACGCTGAAGATGCGCGTACCCAGGTCTGGGCGCTGGATCGCCGAGGCGGCGAAGCCTGGCCCGTGACCGATGTCACGGGGGATGTGGAGCAGTATGCCTGGTCGCCGGATTCGACACGGCTGGCGCTGGTGCTCGCACAGGTAGAGCAGGAAAGCGCGCAGGCGTCCTACCGGCCCCTGGTCATCGACCGCTACCAGTTCAAGAACGACGAGCAGGGTTACGTGCTCGGCACGCAGACCCGCCGCATCCATCTTTTCGAGATCGCCACTCGCCGGTCGTCACCATTGACGCGAGCCACCGGATTCGAGGAATCGGATCCCGCCTGGTCGCCCGACGGCTCGCGGATCGCATTCGTGAGCAACCGCGATGCCGACCCGGAGCGGACCGGGAATACGGACGTCTGGGTGGTGGAAGCAAGGCCCGGCGGCGAGCCGCGACGCCTGACGAGCTTCGAGGGGCAGGATGAAGGGCCTCTGGCGTGGAGTCCGGATGGGCGCCGCATCGCGTACGCGCAAGGCCGGTCGCCGAGGACTGGCAGTTCCTCAGGCGGGAGCTGGCGGTAGTCTCACTCGACGGCGGTCCGCCTTCGTTCCCCGCACTCAGTCTCGATCGGGACGCGCTCGAGCCGGGATTCTCTGCGGATGGACGGTTCCTCGAGTTTCTGGCCATCGACCTGCGCAGCGTGTTTGCGGGCGCGTCTCCGCGGAGGGCGGTGCGGTGCAGCGGCTTAGCCGCGCAGCGAACGTGATCAGCGCTCATTCACGCGCGGCCGGCCATGTCGCAGTGGCGTCGAGCTCCGACGAAGAGCCGGGCGAGATCCACGCGCTGGAGAACGGCCGCTTGCGACGGTTGACCTCCCACAACGACTCGTGGCGCGAGCAGGTATTGCTCAGATCCTCACAGGACATCGAGTTCCGCAGCAGCGATGGCACGATGGTGCAGGGCCTGCTGGTCACACCGCACGGTCATCGGGAGGGCATGCGATATCCCGCCATCGCATGGATCCATGGCGGCCTACGGCCAGGACGATCACGAGTTCGAGATCCACCGCCAGCTGTTCGCCGCACAGGGCTATGCGGTCGTTCAGGTGAACTATCGCGGCAGCGCCGGCAGGGAGCGTGAATACGCAAGAGCGCGCTCTGTCTCGCAGGGCGTCCAGGACGTCGCGGACGTGATCGCGGGAATCGACTACGTGATCGCGCTCGGCGTGGCCGATCCGCAGCGGCTGGGTGTGGGCGGCTGGAGCTACGGCGGCATCCTGACGAACTACCTCATTGCGCGGGATCCGCGCTTCAAGGCAGCCATCGCCGGTGCGGGCTCGGGCAACGTGATGGGGCTCTACGGCACGGATCAATACGTCTATCAGTACGACGTGGCCTGGGGTGCCCCGTGGACGAATCCGCAGCTCTGGATCGACCGTTCCTACCCGCTGCTCCATGCGGACCGGATCCGCACTCCGACGCTGTTCGTCGGCGGCCGGCTCGACTTCAACGTGCCGATCGCGGGCGCGGAGCAGATGTACCAGGCCTTGAGGAGCCTGCGCGTGCCGACGCAGCTCGTGATCTATCCGGAGGAGCATCACAGCATCTCGCGTCCGAGCTTGCGGCGCGATCTGTTGCAGCGCTATCTCGACTGGTACGCGAAATACCTGCGAGGGTAGATGCGGAAGGCCGTCTCGAGCTCCGCGCCGCGTCAGGCCGCCATCGCGGATCTCATCCGCACCTGCTTTCCGGAGAGCGCCATGCCGATCTTCAGCACGCGCGCCACGCCATGCTGGAGCAGCTCGGTGTGGTACCAGCGCTCGTCGACCTGCCGCAGCGCCTGATCGGCGGCGGCGTCGATCCGCGCCGGGTCGTCGACTCGCTTGAACTCCATGACGATGCCCATGCCGCCGGCCTGTTTCGGCAGCAGCGCAACGTCGTACCGGCCGAAACCGCTCTCCCGGTTCGAGTACACGACGTGCGTCTCGCGCAGCCCGAACATCAATCCCAGCACCAGGCCGTGGTAGAAATTTTCCGGATGCAGCCCGCTGGCATCGAACAGGCTCATGGACTCGAGCAGATAGCCTTCGAGGAGCAGCCTGAACTCCTCGAGCTTGCCGGCGAGCAGGCAGTCGAGGAATGCTCGATAGCCTTCGGCCGACATCCGGTCCGTGAACCACTCCGTGAAATTGCGCTCGTAGAGGCCGAGCACTTCCTCGTTGGGAATGCTCAGCCTGCAGCGCACGTATCCCGTGCGCTCGTATCGTGGATCCGCGGCGGTCAGGTATCCGGTGAACACCAGCAGGCTCCACAGCGCATCCCCGCCGCCGTCCAGGCCCCGGAAGGCGAGGTTGGGATCGAAGGTCAGCTCCAGGATTTCGCCGCGGACGAGGTCCTCCAGGCGCTTCTTGATGTCGGCGAGGGCCCGCGCCATGACGGCCTTGAGCAGGGCGTTGTCGCTGGTGTTGACCCAGTACGGCTGCATGAGGCCGTCGTGCTTGAGGCAGCTCAGGATGGACCAGGGGTTGTGGACCGTCTGGTTGCCGAAGCGATACCCGTTGTACCAGCCGCGGATGCGTTCGGCGAGCGCTTCGCGGTCCGGTGCCTCCAGGGGCAGCAGCATCAGCAGCTCCGCGACGTCCTTTTCCGTGAAGCCGAACCACCTGGCGTAGTCGGTGCTCAGCACCGTGTTGACCTCGATGTTGTTGAGGCCCGAGAAGAGGCTTTCCTTCGAGACGCGCAGGATGCCGGTGAGGACGGCCTTGTGCAGCGCAGGGTTGTCCTTGAGCGCCGAACCGAGCAGGCCGCGCATGAAGCCGGCGATCTCGTCGAAGTAGCCGTGGGTGTAACCGGCATGCATGGGCGAGTCGTACTCGTCGATCAGCAGAATGACGGGCTTCCCGTGATGGGAGTGCAGGCAATCACAGAGCAGCTTGAGCGAGTTCGCCAAAGTGGTGGGGCGCGCAGTCCTGGCGAGAATCTGTTTGAAATCCGTGAGGCGTTCGGGTGCCAGCCGTGCGGATCCAGCCAGATCCCGATGCTGACCGAACAGCGATGACATCACGTGGGCCATTTTTTCCAGAGTCGCCTCGAAGGTCGCTTCCTTGATGTCCTTCAGTGTGACGAACACTACCGAGTAGCGCCCCTGGTGCCTCATTGCCTCGCGGTCCTCGGAGATCGCCAGCCCGCGGAACATGCGCCGTGTCGCATGCCCCGCGACGCGGCTCGCGAAAAAGTGATGCAGCATCGAGAGGTTGAGCGTCTTGCCGAAGCGGCGTGGGCGGGTGATGAGCGTGACCTGCGCGCCATCCGCCAGGATGTCCCGGATCAGCAGGGTCTTGTCGATGAAGGTGTAGCCGTCCCGGCAGATCCTGCCGAAATCGCTGATGCCGAGCGGCGGTTTGAGCGAATGCGCCTCGGGTTCGGCCTGTGCCGTGCTCGATGACATGCGATGTCTCCGGAACCGCCACGGGAAGGCGGGGAGTCTAGCGCCGATCACCTGATGAATATAGCCTACGGCTAGGTTACAGCAGATCCCGGATGCGGTAGTACAGCATCGCGAGCACCAGCGCCGGCCGGCGCAGCGCAGCGCCGCCGGGAAAATTCGTGTGCGGAATCTTCGCGAACACGTCGAACCGTTCCGCGGTGCCGGCGATGGCCTCCGCGACGAGCTTGCCGGCGATGCCGGTGAGCACGATGCCGTGGCCCGAGAACCCCTGCAGGAAGTACACGTTGGGCGCGAGCCGCCCAAAATGCGGCGCGCGGTTCATCGTGATGTCCAGGTCTCCGCCCCACGCATATTCGATCTTCACGTCCTCGAGTTGCGGGAACACGCCGATCATCCGCTTGCGCGTCGCCGAGGGCGCATCGAAAGAGCCCAGCCCCGAGTAGTTCACGCGCCCGCCGAAGAGCAGGCGATGGTCCGCCGAGAGTCGGAAGTAGTCGATGATCCAGTTCATGTCCGCGACCGCTGCGCGGTTCCTGATGAGCGCGCTCGCTCGCGCCTCTCCGAGCGGCTCCGTCGCGACGATGTAGGTGCCGACGGCCATGATCTTCGGCCGAAGCGCCGGTGCGGTGGAGCCGAGCCACGCATTGCCGCACAGTACGAGCTGCTTGCAGCGCACCTCGCCATTTTCCGTGCGCACGCGCACCGTCGTTCCTTCTGCGAAATCGAGAGCACGGCTCTGCTCGAAGATCTGTGCGCCGTTGCGCTCCGCTGCGGCGGCCAGCCCCAACGTGTAGTTGAGGGAGTGCAGGTGCGCTCCATTCGAATCGTGCAGACCGGAGAGGTAGCGCTGCGAGTCCACCACCGAGCGCACTTCCTCCTTGGACAGGTAGCGCAGGCTCGAATAGTTGTATTTGTTCCATAACGTCTCGAGCTCGGCGCGCAGATCCTCGTCCTGCCGGGGCTTGATCGCCACGGACATGTGTCCGCTCACCCAGTCGCAATCGATGCCGTAGCGCGCAATGAGCTCGCGCATGAGCGCGACGCCTTCCACCGTCATGTCCCATACCCGCCTCGCGTCGGCCGCGCCGACGAGACGCTCGAGCTTGTCCTGCCCGCAGGAGATGCCCGCGATGACCTGGGCGCCGCTGCGGCCCGAGGCACCCCAGCCGATGCGGTTCTGCTCGAGCAACACGACGCGATAGCCCCGTTCCGCGAGATGCAGGGCCGCGGAGCACCCCGCTATGCCGCCTCCCACCACGCAGACGTCACACTCCACGGTGCCTGTCAACTGTGGCCTTTGCCGGGCCGCATGCATCGTGGCGACGTAGTAGGACTTCACGTAAGGCGCGGAAACCATGCGGATATGATGCCTGAAGCGGCTTTTGCCCACTAAGCTGTGGTCTAATGGACGCGCCGCGCCGGGTGCGTCAGCGCCTGGCCCCAGGCGGCACCCATCGCACCATGTCCTTCAAGAGACGCCCGGTTATCGGAATCCCTGCGGATCGCCGCATGATCGGCGCTCATCCGTTCCACGCCGTCGGCGAGAAGTACATCCGCGCGGTCGCGGAAGCGGCCGGGGCGATCCCGCTGCTCATTCCCGCGCTGCCGGATCTCGTGAGCAGCGAGGAGATCCTCGATCGCGTCGACGGCATCCTGTTCACTGGCAGCCCCTCCAACGTCGAGCCGCACCATTACCAGGGCGCGCCGAGCGCGCCCGGCACCTGGCACGATCCGCATCGCGATGCCATCACGCTTCCGCTCATCCCCAGCGCGGTCAAAGCAGGCGTTCCCGTGTTCGGCGTATGCCGCGGCTTTCAGGAGATGAACGTCGCGTTCGGAGGCACGTTGCACCAGAAGCTGCACGAAGTGCCGGGCTTCCTGGATCATCGCGACGACGATTCGCTGCCGCTCGAGGGGCAGTATGCGCCCGTGCACGATGTAACGCTGGAGCCGGGAGGCCTGCTGCGCGCGCTGGCAGGCATGGACAAGGTGCGCGTGAACTCATTGCATTCGCAGGGCGTCGCTCGCCTCGCGAGCGGGCTCGAGGTGGAAGCGCGCGCGCCGGATGGCGTCATCGAAGCTTTCCGCGTGAAGGATGCGCCGCGCTTCGCCGTGGCCGTCCAATGGCATCCCGAATGGCAGGTGATGGACAACGCGCTCTCCCGCGCGCTCTTCGCCGCATTCGGCGCCGCCAGCCGCGAGCGCGCCTTGACGAAGAATTCTTAACGGCGCGCAGCGCCGCTATTCATAGCGGGTCGCGCTTCGCGACCCGCAGGAAAGTGGGGCACAGCCCCTGAAAATAGGGGCGAAGCCCATGACAAGTGAAGTCAAACAGTTCTTCCGCGACCACGGCATCTCCGAGGTCGAGGCCATCATCCCGGACATGGCCGGCATCGCGCGCGGCAAGATCATGCCCGCCGCGAAGTTCGCCGACGACGAAGGCATGCGCCTGCCGGAGAGCATCTTCCTGCAGACCGTGACGGGCGATTACCCCGTGGAGACCGGCGATGCCATGAGCCCCGCCGAGGTCGACATCGTGCTCAAGGCCGACCCGAAAACGGTACGCCGGGTGCCGTGGGCCGCCGAGCCCACCGCGCAGGTGATCCACGACTGCTTCTATTCCGACGGCAAGCGCGTGACCATGGCCCCGCGCCATGTGCTGCGCAACGTCCTGGAGCTCTACGCGCAGCGTGGCTGGGAGCCGGTGATCGCGCCCGAGCTCGAGTTCTATCTCGTCGAGCAGAACAAGGACGCGGATTATCCGCTCAAGCCGCCCATCGGCCGCTCCGGCCGTGCCGAGCCGGGCCGCCAGTCCTACAGCATCGCCGCGGTGAACGAGTTCGACCCGCTGTTCGACGACATGTACCAGTTCTGCGAGGACCAGGACATCGAGATCGACACCCTGATCCACGAGGACGGTCCGGCGCAGATGGAGATCAACCTGCTGCACGGCAACCCGCTCGACCTCGCGGACCAGGCGTTCCTGTTCAAACGTACAGCCCGCGAGGTCGCGCTGCGCCACAAGATGTACGCCACCTTCATGGCCAAGCCGCACGCCAAGGAGCCGGGCAGCGCCATGCACCTCCACCAGAGCGTGGTGGACAAGGCGACGCGCAAGAACGTCTTCAGCAACGAGGACGGCACGCCCGCGCCGCTCTTCTTCCATCACATCGCGGGCCTGCAGAAATACCTGCCCGCGGCGATGGCGCTGCTGTGTCCCAACGTGAACTCGTATCGGCGCGTAACGCCTTACCTTTCGGCACCCATCAACGTGCACTGGGGCTACGACAACCGCACCGCCGGACTGCGCGTACCCATGTCCAGCGCGGAGGCTCGCCGGGTGGAGAACCGCGTGAGCGGCGCTGACGCCAATCCCTACCTCGCCATCGCAGCCTCGCTGGCCTGCGGGTATCTCGGCATGATCGAGGGCGCGCAGCCCACCGATCCGGTGACCGGCAGCGCGCACGACCTGCCTTTCGGCCTGCCGCGCTCACTCGATGCTTCGCTGCGGCGGCTGAAGGACTGCGAGCCGCTCATCGCCCTGCTGGGTCAGCCCTTCGTCTCCGCGTTCACCATCGTGAAGGAGGCCGAGTACGAGGTATTCCTGCAAGTGATCAGCTCCTGGGAGCGCGAGCACCTGCTGCTCAACGTGTAGCGCCAGTGATATAACGTCGCATCGGCCCGGCGTCT
>JBGAIL010000211.1:0-8073 GCA_044225565.1 Steroidobacteraceae bacterium
TCCTCGACCAGCGGCGTGGTGATCTTGCCGTCCGGCCGCACCGGCACGGTGGTGCTGAGATTCGCCTCGCGCCAGACGAATATCTGAAGCGTGTCACCCGGGCCGATCACGTACGCATTGGGATCGATCTGCGAGGTCGGCGGCGCTTCAGGCGGTGACGGGCTTTGCTGCGCGAGCGCCATTGCGCACACGCAGAGCGCCGCCAGTGCCGCCATGACCGGCAACCCGGATTTAAGGCTCATGAAGGTCTACCTCGGAAACCGAAAAGGCTAACAAAACGGCGAGACGTTCGCTCGGGCTCAGGCCCGGTCTTTGGCTGATACGCGAACAGGCTCTCGAAATGCCCGCCCATGTCGCGCGCGAACCGCTCCAGCTGGAGTCTGGCACCCTCACAAGTGCTCCCGCACCGCGCCTTGAAGGCGGTCAAGCCAGAGCGTGGCTGGCCCGTGAAGGAGCCGGCGCCATAGCCGATCTGGACCAGCAGAGGCGACAGCAGCCGTCGATTCCCCAGTGTGTAGACGGACCAGATCAGCGAACGCCGGCCATCGGCGTCGACGACCGTGATCTCGTGGAACGCTTCGCGGCCCGAGCCTACCGTCCCGGAGTCGTCGCCAACGGTGAGCTGCGATCCGGAAAGGGAGTTCTCGTAGCCGACGAGCTCCTGACCCTGTCGCTGCGTGAGATAGATCACGCTGAACGCTTCGATCTCGCTGCCGGACGGGTTGCTGTACGAAGCGCGGGCGCTTCCGTGGGCCCCCACGAAATGGGGCTGCCAGGAGGAGTCGCTTGCCGCTCGCGGACCTGCCCAGCCTTGCTCGCCCGGGGGCAGAGTGACGCGCACCGATGGCGCGTCGTCGCCATCCGCTCTCGAGGCGAACCACATTCCTGCCGGAATGACGGCCAGCAGCGCCAGCACGATCGACATCGCGGGAACGAGCGGCGACCGAGCGCGCGGACGAGCCTCATCGGCCGCATGCTGGCGATGAACCGGCAGGCGGCTGGCGATCCACATGAACATCAGCGCCGCGCCCGCGAATATCGCCCATCCCAGCGTGTAGTGGCCGCTCTGGATGAGCGGATGCTGCATCTTGGTGAGATGCCCCATGTACACGATGGTGAAGACGCGAAACCAGTTCGTGACCAGGGCGAGCACGAACATCAGCGCGACGAGCCCGAGTCGGGTGCGCACGCTGTCCTGATGGACTTCTCCCAGCATCACGGCGAGCGCCAGTCCGGCGACCAGATAGTTGATGCCACTGCAGGCGCCCGCAACCATGAAGACGCCCTCGGGCACGTAGACCAGCACCCCATCGACGTAGTGCTCGACTTGTGCCAGCGCAAGAAGTGCCCCGGTGACCTGTGCAGCCAGCAGTTGCAGGATCGGGGACAGCACTTCCCAGCCAGGGAGCGCGAAGCCCAGCAGGAGCAGCGGAACCGCCATGCGACGCGTGACATGCCAGCCGAACGTGGCGGGCATCGTCAGGCCCATCATTGCCACCATCAGAACTTCATGCACCGCCTGTAGCGACGCACGCCACGCGATCAGCCACAGGAGGGCGCACGCCAGCAGCGCCACCCGGGCCAGCTGCGATGGCTGCGCGGGAGCCTTATCCAGATCGTGCCGGGCCCGGTAGACGAGCCAGAGGAATACGGCCGCCAGCAGAAAGCCGTGGGTGTAGGTGGGATTGTCGAAATTCGACCACAGCCGTGCCAGGGAGATGGCACTGGGTGCGCAGGCCAGGACGGCGGCCGCGAGCAACGCATAGATCGATAGCACGCGCCTCGACACCGACCCCATCAGAGACTGTCCCCACCCCCAAACTGTCGCCGATTATAGACAGTGGGCCCAGGGCCACCCGTGCGGATCATCACGAAACCAAAGGGCCGGAACCGGGTGGGCCCGGAAAGCAAAAACCCCGCTTTCGCGGGGTTTTTGCGCCTGCAAACCGAGGCTCGGGTCAGTCTTTCTTGCCGCGCCGCCGCATCATGGCGACCGCAGCCGCACCCGTCGCGAACAGCGCGAGAGTGGCAGGCTCGGGGACCTGCACCGGCTTCTGGCCGAACAGGTTCGACAGCCAGTCCCAGATACTGGCTTCGGCGGGGCTCGAGACCCCCATCCCGACGCCAACGAGAACGGCGGACAACAGCACCTTTCCAACGATCCCAGATCCCATGTGCATTTCGCTCCTCCCCCCAACGGGTAATTACTGACTCGGCCAATATCAGTGTCTTCACTGACGGTGAGGGCAATGCAGGATTCGCGCCACTTACAGAAATCTTTCACGAACAGCAAGTTACATTTCGTTCAAGCTTAAGTCCGCCCCCGGTTGTAAAAAATCCCGACATCCTGGTGTCGGAAAACTGAGAACTGGATCCAGCCGGGTAGAGGGAGGCCCGTCTCAGTGCCACCCGGGGTCGCCACCTATAATCACCGGCTCTCATGCTCACCAACGCTTTCACCCTCGACGTCGAGGACTATTTCCAGGTTGCCGCGCTGGCGCCTTCCGTGCCCTACGACTCGTGGTCGCAGCGCGAGTCACGCGTGGAGCGCAACACCGGCGTGATCCTGGATCTGCTGGCGGAGCGGAATATCCGCGGCACATTCTTCGTGCTGGGCTGGATCGCCCTGCACTACCCCCAACTCGTGAAGCGCATCGCCGCCTCCGGCCACGAAGTGGCGAGCCACGGCTATTCGCACCAGCTCATCTACCGGCAGACGCCGGAAGAATTTCGAGCTGAAACAGTCGCATCCAAGAATCTCCTCGAGGATCTGATCAGTGCGCCGGTGCTCGGCTACCGCGCCGCGAGCTTCTCCATCACGCGGGATTCGCTCTGGGCGCTCGACACGCTCATCGATGCCGGCTTCCAGTACGACTCCTCGGTATTCCCGATCCGGCACGACCGCTATGGCATCCCGGGCGCACCCCGGGAGCCGGGGCCGCTTGCCGCGCCGTCCGGCCGGAAGATCATCGAGTTCCCGATGTCAGCGGCCTCGTTCCTCGGGGTGCAGGTGCCCGTCTCCGGCGGAGGCTACTTCCGTCTGCTGCCCTACTGGGTCACTCGCAGCGGTCTGCGGCAGATCAATCGCCGCCACCGCAGGCCCTTCACCTTCTACCTGCATCCCTGGGAAGTGGACCCCGGCCAGCCGCGCATCCCGGCAAGCCGCCTCTCCCGCTTCCGCCACTACACGAACCTGCATCGCTGCGAACAGCGGCTGCGGCAGCTGCTGGGCGAGTTCAGCTTTGCACCGATGCGCGAGGTGCTCCGCGCCCGGAAGCTGCTTCCAGCTTGAAGCCCGAGGCGGACGTCTGTGCCATCTGGAAAGTGCCGCTGGGCACGGCCGCCGTCCCGACGCTTCCCCTGCATCTGCTGAGATCCGACGAGCGCGAGCGCGCCGCGCGCTTTCACCACTCCCGCGATCGCGAGAGATTCATGGGCTGCCGGTCTGCCCTGCGTGCGCTCCTTGGAATATGTCTCAATCGCGAGCCCCACGAGATCGAATTCATTCGCGGCCCGCACGGCAGGCCCGAGCTGCCCGGCGATCAGGCGATTCGATTTAACGTAACCCACAGCGGCGACCTCGGGCTCATTGCGATCGCGAGAAGCGGGCCGGTCGGTGTGGACGTCGAATGCATCCGCGAGATGAAGAATTCGTTACGGCTCGCGCGTCGCTATCTCACTCCGGCGGAGTGCGCGGAAGTCGAAGCGGCGGGCGAATCAGTTCGCAGCGAAACGTTCCTCACGTGCTGGACGCGCAAGGAAGCGCTGCTCAAGAGCACCGGCAACGGACTCACTCTCGATCCGCGCAGCGTCGAAACAGGCGGGAAAACAGGCGCAATCGTGCTCGAGTGGCCTGTCAGCTCCTGCTCGCAAGTGCGCGTCGCATCAATCGATGTCGGCGCCGGTTTCGTCGCCGCGTGCGCGATGCCCGAGCGCATCTCGCGCATCGACGTGAAGCGTTTCGGTCTCGACTGACGCGCGCTCGCGTTCCGCGAGCGAAGAAAAATCCTCTGCCGCGCGAGCGCGCACTGTCGCCGATCGCATACGTCTGCGACTTGAGACATTTTGAAATGATTTAGTTATCGCGATTTACTCCGCCCCCTCGTCGTGTCGCACCGCTTGCTCACGGCGGGATTTCCTTTTTTGGTTTGGAACCGTAGCGGGGGATCAATGCTCAACTTCCCCGGAACGACTCTGGGTCGCTTCACCGTTTTCGCTCGCGCGCTGCTCGTCACGGGTGCGCTGCTCACGACAAGCATAGCCATGGCGGCTTCGGCCCCCACCATCAGCGGCAAGCCCGCGACCAGCGTGGCCGTCGGCGCCCGCTACTACTTCAAGCCCACCGTCACGGATCCGGACAAGTCCGACAAGCTCACCTTCACCATCGTGAACAAGCCCTCGTGGGCTACCTTCAGCTCGGTGAACGGCTCGCTCACCGGCTATCCGAAGGCCGGCCAGGTCGGCAACTACCCGAGCATCGGCATCACCGTGACGGACGGGAAATACAAGCGCTGGCTGCCCTCCTTCACCGTCCGGGTCACCGGCACGAGCGCGGGTTCCGGCTCCGGGAGCAACGCCGCGCCGAAGATCTCCGGCACCCCGGCGAAGACGGTGCGGGCCGGCACCTCCTACAGCTTCATCCCCACCGCGAGCGATGCGAACAAGGACAAGCTCACCTTCAGCGTCTCGAACAAGCCGGCCTGGGCCAGCTTCAACTCGAGCAACGGGCAGATCCTCGGCACGCCGAGCAACTCGTACGTCGGCACCACCAGCAACATCGTCATCCGGGTGTCCGACGGCAAGGCGAGCGCATCCCTGCCCGCCTTCGCGATCGCGGTCACTTCGGGCTCGAGCTCGGTGACGGGCTCGGCCACCGTCTCGTGGACGCCGCCCACGCTCAACGAAGATGGCTCCGCGCTCACCACTCTCGCGGGGCATCGCATCCGCTACGGCACGAGCCGGACGGCACTGAACCAGACCATCACCGTGAGCAACATCGGCGTGACGCGCTACGTCGTGCCGAATCTCACGGCGGGGACTTGGTATTTCGGAGTGCAGGCGTACAATCGCGGCGGGCAGGAAAGCGACCTTTCCTCGCTTGCAAGCAAAACCATAAGGTAGCGATTGTCTCTCGGCGGGCGGGCGATGTTTCGATCCCATGGCAAAGATCGAATCTGGATGCGTGGCGTAGCACTGTGCGCCATGCTCGCCTGCGCCGCCTTGTACGGATGCGGAGGGGGTGGAGACTCCTCGGAGACCACCCCTCCTCCCCAGTCGGAAAACCCGCCGCCGGATTCCGAGCCGCAACCCGAGCCCACTCCGGAGCCGGAGCCTGAGCCGGAACCCAGCCCGGAGCCCGAGCCGGGAGAGCCGCAGCCTGAGCCCGAACCCAGTCCCGAGCCCGAGCCACCCGCTACCGGCGTCGCCACGGTGAGCTGGAATCCGCCCGTCCACAATACGGACGGCAGCGCGCTCACCGATCTCGCGGGCTTCCGCATTTACTACGGCACCTCGCGCGAGATCCTCGACCAGGTGGTCGAGCTCACCAACCCCGGCCTCACGAGCTACGTCATCGAGCATCTGCCGCCGGCCACCTGGCATTTCGGCGTCAGCGCCTTCACGGTGGACGAAATGGAGAGCGCCCTCTCCGCGCTCAGCAGCAAGACCATCGACTGACCGGCCAAGACCGCGCTCCCGCGGCGCGTCCGTAGAAAGCTGTGCTCCGCTTCACGAAGGGAAGCGCTGAATCTGTCCTGTTTCACAGGTGCAGGCCCCGTGGGATGTTACGGTTATCCCTTACGGACATCGCTTTTGCACGGAGCACCACGCATGGCCATTCAGCTGGATCGTTGGGACGGCCCTTATGGGGTTGCCCTGAGCGACGGAAGCGAGCAGGGACGAGCACAAGGCAGAGACGAGCGCATCCTGCTCGTCGAGGACGTGCCGACCGAAGCGGAGATCACGGTGCGCGAGCTGCGCAAAGGTGGCCTTCCCTTCATCTGGCGCAGGGTGCAGACCGAGGTCGGCCTGCGGCGCGCCCTTCGGGAGTTCGAACCCACCCTGATCCTCTCCGACTTCACCCTCCCGCAATTCGATGGCCTGCGTGCGCTCGACATCGCGCACCAGGCCGCGCCGGACACCCCTTTCATCTTCGTCTCGGCCTCCATCGGCGAGGAGCGCGCCATCGATGCCCTGAAGAAAGGGGCGTCCGACTACGTCCTCAAGAACAACCTCAAACGGCTCGTGCCGGCGGTCTCACGCGCACTCGGCAACGCCGCGAATGCGCAGTCCGGCATCGAGGTCGCCGCGTCTCCCATTCCAGTCAGCCTGTGGGTGGCGGATCGTCCGCACTCGCCCGGCGGCCACTCCTCGGAAGCCAGGACCATGGAGGACCGCCTCCGCGAGGCGGTCTCGAAACAGCAGTTCGAGTTGCATTACCAGCCTCGCGTGAGCGTCCACACGCGCCGCATCGAAGGCGTCGAGGCGCTGCTGCGCTGGCGCGATCCACGCGGCGGGCTGTTGCCGCCAGCGCGTTTCCTGCCGTTGCTCGAGTCAGCCGGCCTGCTCTTCGAGCTCGGGGACTGGATCCTCGAGCAGGTGGTAAGGACTGCCGCCACTGGGGGCTGCTCGGCTGCCTCCCGTGCGCGTGGCAGTGAACATCTCCGCCTCTCAGTTGCACCGGCCGGAGTTCGCCCAGCGCATGTTGCGGCTGACGCAGCCCTGGTCCGCCACGGGCGTGTTCGGGCTCGACATCGAGGTTCCCGAGGCCGCGCTCTTCGGCGACACGCTCGCCGACGTCAAGAAGCTGAGGCTGCTGCGCACCGCCGGCGTGCGCGTCGCGGTCGACGATTTCGGCTCGGGCCAGTCCTCGCTCGCGCGCTTCACGGACCTGCCCATCGATACGCTGAAGATCGATCCGATGCTGGTCCGCCGCCTCACCATCGACCGGGCCTCGCGCACGCTGGTCTCCACCATCATCTCCATGGCCCATGGTCTTTCGCTGACCGTCACCGCCGAAGGCGTGGAGGACGCGGGAGCAGCTCGAAACGCTGCGCCAGCTTGGCTGCGACCACGCCCAGGGATATCTGCACAGCATGGCGGTGACGGCGGATGAGCTCAGCGTACTGCTTCGCGAAGGCAAAGGCTGGCTGATGCTGCCTGCCGACAGTGGCAACCTGCCATCCGCCTGGGGCGACCCGCTCGAGGGCCACGTCAACGCGATCTAGCGGTAGGGGTCCGGATAGCCGACGTCGAGTCCCTTGAAGCGCCGATGGATCCACCAGTACTGCTCGGGGATGCGCCGCACTTCGCTCTCGATGTGGCGGTGGTAGCGCAGCGTGTCCTCGATGGGATCACCGCTCGGGAAATCCTCCAGCGGCGGGTGCAGCACCACCCGGTATCCCCGCGCCCGCGGTAGCCGCTCGTGTGAGTAGAACAGCACGGCTGCGCCCGTCATCTGCGCGAGCCTCGAGGTGAAGACGTTCGTCGCCGCGGGGACGCCGAAGAACGGCACCATTTCGGCGCCCTTCTTGCGATATGCCTGGTCCGGTGCATACCACACGGCTTCGTTGTCCTTCAGCGAGCGGATCATCGTGCGGATGTCGTCGCGCAGGATGACCTTCGAAGCGCGCTTGAGTGCGCGGCCGGACCGCCTCGCATGCGCAACGTGCGCGAGCAGTGCGTTCTTCGGAGGTCGGTACAGCACATTGACCGGGCGCGTGAAATTCATGATCGAGGCACTGATCTCGAGCGTCGTGAAATGCGCGGTGAGCAGGATGGCTCCCTTGCCGCGCGCCAGCGCAACCTCGAGATGCTCGAGGCCTTCGACGCGCGAGAGGCCGAGGATGCGCTCTTCCGAGCTCCACCACGTCATGGCTGATTCGCAAAGCGCCATGCCCAGCGCCTCGAAATGACGACGCACGAGCTGCTCGCGGTCAACCGCATCGAGCTCCGGAAGGCAGAGGCTTATGTTCCGCCGCGCCACCTTCTTGAAGCCCAGCGGGAGCCGGTACGCCAGGCGACCGATGTTGCGGCCGACCACCATCATGGCCGGATACGGCAGCCGCTCGATGA
>JBGAIL010000212.1:0-7728 GCA_044225565.1 Steroidobacteraceae bacterium
CAGCCGGTCCAGCATCCCGTACTTGGACTGCCCCTTCGCGCGCGGCCGGTGATTCACCGGCACCGAGATCACGCGCGCACCGGCGCGCTGATACAGCGCCGGGAGGAACCGGTGCATGTGATCGAATTGAGGCAGCCCCAGGTACGTCTCCCGGTGCATGAGCTTGATGCCGCAACCCGTATCCGGTGTGCCGTCCCCGAGCAGGCTGCTGCGCACGCCGTTCGCGATGCGCGATTGCATGCGACGGAACCACGTGTCCCGCCGGTTGGCGCGATGCCCTGCGAACAGTCGCACCTGCGCGTTCGCGGGATCATGCCGGGCTGCGAGCAGGCGCGGCAGATCGGCAGGATCGTTCTGTCCGTCGCCATCCAGCGTGCCGACCCATTCCGCCCGGGCAAGACGAACGCCACTCGAGACCGCAGCGCTCTGCCCGCTGCGGAAGGAATGCCGCAGGAGGCGAATCTGTGGAATACCGGCCGAACGCGCGATGCGCACCGCGTCGGCGGTGCGATCGGTACTGCCGTCGTCCACGAAGAGCAGTTCGAATTCGCGGCCCGTGAGAGCAGCGGCGACTTCGCGCGCCAGAGGCTCGACGTTCTCGGCCTCGTTGCACACCGGAACCACCACTGAAATCTCGAGCGTCATGCCTTTCGCCCCGACAACGCTTCACGCGCCACCGCGTACAAGCGCTTCAGCTCCGCTTCCAGCTCTGCCTGCAGCTTCTCGATGGCCGCAGCGTCGGTGACGCGCGGCACGTAGTACGGCGGACCCACTGCGACGGCGATACGCGCAAAGGGCCACGGCAGCACGAACTTGTCCCAGTGCACGAGCGACGCCCGCGAGGCGGCGAACGCCATCGGCAGAATCGGCCGGCCGGACATCTGCCCGAGCAGGATCGCACCTGGTTTGAATTTGAATCGCGGCCCACGCGGCCCGTCCGGCGTGATCACGGGCGACAGACCCTCCTTCGTGAGCGCCTGATAGTAGTCCCGCAGGGCACGCGCGCCGGTGTTCGTCGAGGAGCCACGGATCGCATGCCCGCCGAGGCGGTGCACGATCATCGCGCCGAGCTCACCGTCCACCGACGGGCTGATGAGCCAGCCCGCCTTGAGGCCACGGGCATGCTGGTCCACGAGATATTTGCCGCAGAACAGCTGATGCTGATGCCAGTACACCGGGATGAGCGAAGGCGCCTTCGCGAGCGCGACCTGGAGATGCTCCGCACCCTCCACCCGCACCACACGGCACAGCCGCCAGTACGCGCGGATGAGGCCGAGCGCGAGCGGCACCGCAATGCGGTATGCGATCCTGCGACCCGCGGTCATGCGGCGGTTGGAGCGCGTCATCCGGCGGTAGATGGTGTTGCGCAGGCCGCCGTCCGGGGTGGTGTCGCTCATGAGAGTGGAGTCATGTTGGGCGCGGAGTTTCCGTGATCGCCACCGCCCAGACAAGGTAAGATTGCGGCCCGTTTCCCGGGGCCCGCATGACCTCTACCGCGCCCGTACCACGCCAACCACCCGAGTCCGAGCTGCAGTTCGACATCGGCTCGACCGACGACTCCCTCGAGCGCATGCAGGAGCTGTTCGCGCGCCACGGTGACATCTACCGCGTCTATGCGCCGGGGCGGAAATCCTACACCTGGGTCATCAACCATCCGGACGACGTGAAGCGCGTGCTGGTCTCGAACCACCGCAACTACACCAAGGGCGTGGGGCTCGACCGGGTGAGGATCCTTCTCGGGAACGGCATCATGACCAGCGAGGGCGAGTTCTGGCGCACCCAGCGCTACATGATGCAGCCGATGTTCCATCGGCGGGTCATCACCCGGTTCGCCCGCGTCATCGAGGAGGCGAACGGCAGGCTGCTCGCGCGCTGGGACTCCCAGGCCTCCCGGGGCGAGCCCGTGAACCTCACCGACGACATGAGCGAGCTGACGCTCGACGTCGTGCTGCGCTCGGTGTTCGGCAGCGACCTGGAGCGCCTCGCCGAGCAGATGGGCGGCAACCCCTTCGACGTGGTCACCAAGGACCAGGAGCGCAACCTGCAGTTCGCGTACAAGTTCCGCTCGCTGACGAAGCTGGTGGACGACATCGTGCAGCGGCGCCGCGAGGGACGGGAAGAGCACTTCGACTACCTCGGCATGCTCATGAACGCCCGCGACAAGGAAACGGGCGACGCGATGACGGACCGCGCGCTCATCGACGAGGTGCTCACACTGGTGGTCGCGGGCCACGAGACCACCGCGAGCGGCCTCAATTGGACGTGGTATCTCCTCTCGCAGCACCCGGAGATCGAAGCGCGGATGCACGCGGAGCTGGACGCGGCCCCCGCGATGACCGCGCCGACGCTCGCCGCAATGGAATCGCTCGCCTATACGCATCAGGTGATAGACGAGGCCTTGAGGCTTTATCCACCGGGCTGGCTGCTCTCGCGACGCGCCATCGCCGCCGACAGGCTCTCGGGATACCCGGTGCCGCCGGGAACGGACGTGCTCCTGTCCCCTTATCTCCTCCACCGGCACCCGCGCTACTGGAAGGAGCCGGACCGCTTCCTCCCCGAGCGGTTCGATGCGGAACACGAGGCCGACCGGCCGCGTTTCGCGTACATGCCCTTCGCCGCGGGACCTCGCCACTGCATCGGCGAGACCTTCGCGCTCTACGAGATGCTGATGCACCTCTACAAGGTGGCGCGGCGCTACCGGCTCGTCCTCGTGCCGACCGAGCCGCCAGGACCGCTCGAGCTCGAGGCGCAGATCAACCTCCGCACCAAGAACCCGCTACACATGCGACTGGAACGCCGCTGATGCCGATACCCGCCACACTCACCGGGCTGCTGGAAGCCAACCGCAACGTGCCACGCAGCGTCACGTATCTCGAAGGCGAGCACGACGAGCGCAGCGTCTCGTATGCAGAGCTGTACGAGCGGGCGCTCGGAATCCTGTACCGATTGCAGAAGCTCGGCGCGAAGCGCGGCGACAAGCTCATTCTCTTCCTCGGCAGCAACGAGCAGTTCATCGATGCGTTCTGGGCCGCCGTGCTCGGCGGCATCGTGCCCGTGCCGGTGGCACTGGGCATCAGCGACGAGCACCGCCACAAGTTGCTGCGCATAGCGCGCAAGCTGGGCGACCCGTTCATCTATACCGAGCGCAAGTACCTCGATCGCATCGCCGCGTTCGCCACGCACGCGGGAGAGACTCAGACTTTCGACCGGCTGCAACGTCGCGCCTTCCTCGTGGACGAGTTGGATGACATCTCGCAGGCCGGCGAACCCTATCGCGCGCAGCCGGGAGACACGGCTTTCATCCAGTTCTCCTCGGGCTCCACGAGCGAGCCCAAAGGCGTCGTGCTCACGCACGGCAACATCGTCGCGAATGCGCAGGGCTCCATCGAGGCGGCGGGATTCAATACGGACGACGTGAGCATCTCCTGGATGCCGCTGACCCACGACATGGGGCTCATCGGCATGCACATCATCATGTTTGCGAGCCGCGTCCACTGCCACCTGATGCCGACGGAGCTGTTCGTGCGGCGTCCCCTGCTGTGGCTGACGTTCGCCTCGCGCATCCGGGCGAGCATCCTGTGCTCGCCGAACTTCGGCTACCGGCACTACCTCAAGGTGCTGGGGGACCGGTCGATCGAAGGACTCGATCTCGCTTCGGTGCGGCTCATCTTCAACGGGGCGGAGCCGATCTCGGTGGAGCTCTGCGAAGAGTTCCTCGACAGGCTGGCACCGACGAAGCTGACGCGCAACGCCATGCTCCCCGTGTACGGGCTCGCGGAAGCTTCGCTGGCCGTGAGTTTTCCCGAGCTGGGCGCGCCAATGCGGACCATCGCATTGGACCGGCACGCGATGGGCGTCGGTGAGACGGCACGGCAAATCGAGGCGCGGGAGCGCAATGCGCTCACTCTCGTCTCCGTGGGCAAGGCCATTCCGTATTGCCGGGTCCGCATCGCTGCGGACGACGACAGTGCGATGCCCGACGGAAAATTCGGCCACATTCACATTGCCGGCGACAACGTGACGCGGGGCTACTACGAAGACCCGCAGGCGAACGCGGCCGCGCTCACTGCGGATGGCTGGCTGCGCACCGGCGATCTGGGACTGGTGCAGGATGGCCAGCTCTACATCACCGGCCGGGCGAAGGAGATCATCTTCGTCAACGGTCAGAACTACTACCCGCACGATCTCGAGAGCATCGCGCAGCGCGCGCAAGGGCTCGAGCTCGGCAAGGTGGTGGCAGCGGGCGCCCGGCCACACGGCGCGCAGACGGAACAGCTGGTGGTGTTCGTGCTTCATCGCGGCGAGATGCAGGAGTTCCTGCCGGTGGCGACGCAGGTGAGCCGGCTCGTCAACGAGCAGGCCGGCCTCGAAGTGGCGGAAGTGGTGCCGGTGAAGCGCATCCCGAAGACCACCAGCGGGAAGATCCAGCGCCACCTGCTCGAGCAGGGTTACGTCGACGGCGAATTCGATGCGGAGCTCACGGAGCTGCGCGCCCTGCGGCAGGCACGACCCGGGCCGGTGGTCGCTTCGCGCAGCGTGATCGAGCAGCAGCTCAAGGCCATCTGCGATGCGGCGCTGCCGGGCAAGCGCGTGGACGTCCACGACAACCTGTTCGAGATCGGAGCGAGCTCGCTGAAGCTCATCGAGATCCACGAGGCGATCGACCGGGAGTATCCAGGCATGGTGGATCTCACGGAGCTGTTCGATTTCCCGACCATCGCGGAACTGGCGCAGCACCTCGAAGGCAAGCTCGCGGCGAAGTGAGCGCTCAGTCCGGCGGCGGCTGGCGGTGCCAAAAGGTGCGCTGGAGGCTTTCCATGGAGACGCAGAAGCGCAAACGCTCGCCGCCGACGGCACAGCGCAGGAACGCGGACTCCGGGGTGTGAGGCGCTTCGCCGGGATTCGGCGGCTCGTGGCGGCCTGAAGGCCGCTCGAGCTCCACTTCTCCGGCGATGCCGTGCTGATCCAGCGTGCTCGAGACATCGCGGTCGGTGATGTGGCCGTCCTCGTCGAGATCCCTGGCAGGATGGCCTTCCTCCAGGCGCAACGCGTAGACGCGATTGCGCGCGGTGTCGGCGCAGGTCGAGGCGGGCATCGGTTCGAAAGTGGTGTAGAGAATGGTGCCGTTGGCGGTGACGGCTTCAGCCAGCGTTTTCTCACCACGCCAGTTCGTGCCGTCGCGCAAGTCGAGCTTCCATCCCGGCGCGCCTGGCGGCACGACCGCAGTACCGGGCGCATCCGTGATGTCGAGCAGGTCCGTGTCGAGTATGGGCACGCGAGCGTCGTAGGCCGACTGCGGGAATTTTCCGAACGGCTGCATGTCGCGAATGGCGTAAAGGCGGTCGTGCACTTCCGTATCGAACGGTCTCGAACGATCGCCCGAGCCGAGAGCGAGGTTGTAATACGGGGTTCGGCCCGTCCGCCGGACGAGGGCGACGTCGGGGCCATTGAAGAACCGGCGCGCCTCGGCGGGATCGGCGGAGGCTGCGGCACCCAGGCTCGCGAGCAAACCGCCCGTGACCAGCCCTGCTCTTTCCCGTCCGTTCCAGATGTCGAAGCGCCAGACCCTGCCAGCCGAGTCCGCCGCGTACATCCGGTCTGCGAGGGCATCGCTGTCGGTGTCTACGACTGCGATGCGCGGTGGCAGTGAGCTCGTCATCGCGGCGAGCAGCAAGTCGGGCGGCTGAGGCGCTTCGATTCCTCCGGGACCACCGGCGTACCAGAGCAACTCTCCGCTCTCGGCATCGAGCATGTAGAGACGATGCGCCGAGCCCGGTACCTCGTCATGGCCCCCGCCCACGATCACCACCAGATGCTCTCCGTTCTGCGCCTCGCCATTCACACGCACGCGGGCGATGGCCGGAGGTGACCAGGTTTCGCCGATGCCGGGAAGCTCACCGGGACCGGCGCGCCAGAGGACGCGCACGGTGCCGCGGTCCGTGGCATCGAGGGCGTAGTAGTAGCGACCGCCGCGACGCATGCCGAAGTAAAGCCATAGGCGATCGCCGGCCACGCGGTCGATCACCCCGTCGCGGTTCGCATCGAAGCGCAGGATGCGCAACTCGCTCATCAACCCATCCTCACGATGGGTGCCATCGAGCTCCGGTGGCGTGAAACTCCAGAGCGCCCCGCCGCCGTGCTTCTCGACGGCGCGCAGGGTGCCATCGGCCCCGGGCCGGAAGACGACCTCATACCGATCCGTGCCATCCGCCGAGTAAGCGACCTCGACTGACCTGGGAACCGCAGCATTCGCCGGGCATTCCTGGGCTAGCGCCGCCGGGACAGGCAGCACCAGCATCGCAAGCCACATCCCTTTCACGGCGCAGCCCCCAAACCGCTGCCCAGCCGGCCATAGGTCTGCGTACCCACCGCAGTCTCGATGGACAATGCGCCCTGCGTTTGCATTTCCACAGCGCCGCGCTCCGACCGGCCGGTGCTGTCGATCACGTAGTGATGCCCGACCAGCTTTTCGACACTCGACTGCGGCAACGCGAGTTCGTCTCCTGCATAGCGCAACGTGGCGGAGCCGAGAGCCGATGCCAGCACCACGGGCGATGCGATCGGCGCACGAAGCGTACGGATGCGTGCGATGCCCAGTTCGATACCGTTCGAAGCCGCTTCGGAGGCGAGCGTGCGGTACTGCTCATGGCCGGCCATCGCCAGCTCCGCGGTAGCCGTCGCCGCGCCTGCCAGCGCCAACAGAGTCAGGATGGCCAGCAGGATCAGCACGATCACCAGCGCGACCCCGCACTCCGCATACCGCAAGGGATTCCGGAAAGACCCCGCATGAATTGAGCGATTCATGCGCGCACCTCAGTACAGCCGCGCATTGCGAACAGCGATGGTGCGTGTAACCACCACCCGTCGATATGCCGCATCCGCGCCCGAAGGCGTGTACACCACATCGGCGTAACGATAAGTTCGCCCGTCGACGTACCCCGTTTCAGGCTCATCCGCCCGCACGCGCAGCCACACGCGCACGGCGAGAACCGGATATCGCCCCAAGTCGGGAAAATCCGCGGGCACGTAACGCGTCACCCGCCCACTGGCGTCGGGCAACCCGTCGCCATCGGCGTCCGCATCGGCATCGATGCGACCGTCGTTGTCGCGGTCGCCGGTGTCGATGCCGAACTGCACCTGCAGATCCTCGATGCCGGTGATGACCTCGTCCTCGTCGAATACCGCGCTGCCGCCGCTGCGGGACAAGGCCTTCACGCGCAAGGCGGGAAACCCGGGACGCGACACCGAATCTCTCGCGATGTAGTAGGTGCGCACGACGAGATTCAGCAGCCGGTGGTTCGAGTCCACGCCGCCCGGTGCGTTGCCATCCGCGAACAGGTACTGAGCCGTGCGACTGCTCAGGCGGGACGCGAGCAATTGAATGCGCCCTGCTTCGGCAGCGGCATCCCGCGTGTCCGCATGCCTCAGCGTCAGGGTATCCGCGCCTGCCGCAGCGCCCGACCCATAAGGCGCACAGGCGGCCGTCCGCGAACGACCCAGCGTGAACATTCCGTTCGAGCCCTGCACCGGGGTGAGCACGTCGACCGCAAAATTCACGCCGCACGCCTGCGCACTTGCAGGAACGCCCGCCGCAGCAATCGACGCTTGAGTCATCTGCGCTGCCGTGGCGACCACGCTGTCGGGATTACCGCCACTCACCAGACGGATCGCCGCCGGCCAGTTGGTGAATCCATAGAAGCCGGCGATCTCCGCATCCGCCTCGATGGT
>JBGAIL010000213.1:0-7701 GCA_044225565.1 Steroidobacteraceae bacterium
ATCATCATCCAGATCCCGGTGTTCCTCGCGTTCTACTGGGTGCTGCTCGAGAGCGTCGAGATGCGCCAGGCGCCGTTCATGCTCTGGATCAACGACCTGTCGTCGCGCGATCCGTTCTTCGTGCTGCCGGCGATCATGGCCGCGGCGATGTTCGCGCAGTACAAGCTGAACCCCACGCCGCCGGACCCGGTGCAGGCGAAGGTGTTCATGATCATGCCGCTCGCCATGTCCGTGATGTTCGCGTTCTTCCCGGCCGGCCTGGTGCTGTACTGGGTGACGAACACCGTGCTGTCCATCGCGCAGCAGTGGAACATCAACCGGCGCATCGAGGCCGCGAAGCGCAACTGAGCCGGTCGCCATGGCGTCGTGTGCGCTGCGTACTTGAGCACGCCGGGACGGATGGTTAGCCTTCGCGCATGACGCGTGCAGACACCATCGTGGCCGCAGCGACACCGCCGGGGCGCGGAGGCATTGGAATCGTGCGCGTCTCGGGGCCGAAGACCCCGGAAATCGCTGCAGTCATGCTCGGCGAGTTGCCGCAGGCGCGGCATGTCACCTTCGCCCGCTTCGTGGACGGGCAGCAGCAGCCCATCGATGCCGGCCTTGCGATCTTCTTTCCCGGGCCGCACTCCTATACGGGCGAGCACGTGCTCGAGCTGCACGGTCACGGCGGACCGGTGGTCGTGGAGGCGGTGGTCGCCCGCGTCCTGGAGCTCGGCGCGCGCATGGCGCATCCCGGCGAGTTCACCCAGCGCGCGTTCCTCAACGACAAGCTGGATCTCGCTCAGGCCGAATCCATCGCCGACCTCATCGACGCCGGCTCGCGCGAAGCCGCGCAAGCCGCCATGCGCTCACTGCAGGGCGAGTTCTCGTCGATGGTGCAGGGACTCACCGAAGCCGTGATCGACCTGCGCACGCACGTCGAGGCGGCCATCGATTTCCCCGAGGAGGAGATCGACTTCCTCGCGGATCGTCAGCTCGACGAGCGCATCCAGACCGTGCGCGATCATTTCGGTGGTGTGGAGCAGAGCGCGCGGCAGGGAAGGTTGCTTCGGGACGGCATGACGGTCGTGATCGCCGGCCGGCCGAATGCCGGCAAATCGAGCCTGCTGAACCGTCTGGCCGGATACGAAGCGGCCATCGTCACGCCAGTGCCCGGCACCACGCGCGACATCGTGCGGGAGCGAATCTCGATCGATGGCATGCCGCTCCACGTCCTCGATACCGCGGGCCTGCGTCAGAGTGGCGATGAGGTGGAAGCCGAAGGCATCCGGCGCGCGCGGGAAGAGATGAAACGCGCCGACCGCGTGCTGTTCGTGGTGGATGCCGTAACGGACCCTGCCGCGTCTTCTTTCGCGGAGGAACGGGCGAGCTTGCCGCTGAACGTGCCCGTCACGCTCGTATTCAACAAATGCGATCTGGCCACGGGCATTCCTGTGGCGGACACCGTGGCCGGGCCGCCGCGCGTCACGATCTCTGCGCTCGATGGACAGGGCATGGAAGTGCTGCGCGCGCATCTCAAATCCTGCATGGGCTACTGCGCACCGGAAGCTGGTACCGTCTCCGCACGCCAGCGACATCTGGACGCTCTGGCGAGGGCCCGCCGTAGCGTCGAGCAGGCGGCACGGCTGCTGAAGGAAAGCCGGGCCGGCGAGCTCGTCGCCGAAGAGCTGCGGGAAGCCCAGCAGGCGCTCAGCGAGATCACGGGCGAATTCAGCAACGACGACCTGCTGGGCCGCGTTTTCGCGAGTTTTTGCATCGGCAAATAGCCTCATCGCTCATGGCTGCGCTCCATCGAATGTTCGTATAGGCATTCCAATAGATCGCGTTGCGCGCGAATCTGCTCGGCCGCATGACTGGCACTGTGGATCTTCCCCACCAGGTGAATCTGAATAGGACTGATGAAGGCGCGTTGGATGTTCGAGAAATCCAGTTTGGCGAGTCGATCCCGGACTGTAGGGAAGCAAAGTGCGTCGGAGGCGATGGGTCCATGCGAAATGTCTGATACGAACACCCTGATGCCCAGCACCGCGGAGGCACGCTGCAGTGGGATTTCGGCGAGCATGCTTTTGTCAGGCAGCTTCAGTGACGCATAAAAGGGCAGGATCAATCTGCCTGTGTGTTTGTGCGTGCCTCGGGTCACGTAGTGGCTCGGAGAGAATCTTGCTCCGAACCAGAAGCGTTCCGTGTTGAGCCGCACGGCGTAATGGCACTGAGGCTCGCCAAGGACGATCTGGCGGTCTGACACGACCTTGCGTCCGAGACAGACTGCGACAGCACTCGCCATTTCACGGGAGAGCTCTCGATCTGTTGGCCGGGGAAGCGCGTAGAGCACGGAGTGAAGGCTACTCCAGCCACCGGATCAAAAGTTCGGCCCTCCGGGCGGTTTTTGTATCGGCAAGTGAACCCTGTTACCGATTTTGTGACCGCGGCGCGGTATAGAAGCGGGCATGGAAAAGGAATCGGCACCGACTTCCCTCCAGGGCACGCTCAAGCTCGTGGTGTGCGGAGGTGGCGCATCGGCCGTGCTGCTGCTGGCCGCACTGCGCCGGCGTGTCACCGGCACCATCGACGTCACGGTGGTCGAACCGCGCGATGAGCTCGGTCTCGGTGTGGCGTATTCCACCCAATGTCCCCTGCACGTGCTGAACACTCGCGCCCGCAACATGTCGGCGAATGACGAATCCGACGATTTCTACGACTGGCTGCGCACGACACATCGCCGACGTCCGCTCAACTGGACCCGAAACTGCTTCGCGCCCCGCAAGCTCTACGGCGAGTATCTGCAGTCCCGCCTGCAAGAGATCCGCTCGGCTCCCGACGTCCGCTTCCATTGGGTACGGTCCGCCGTCGATTCCGTCGTGGCCTGCGGCGATGGTTGGGAAGTCATCCCTGCGAAGGGCGTTCCGCTGCGTGCTGATGTCGTCGTGCTGGCGACGGGCAACGAAGCGCCGCGCGGTCTCGCAGCCGGCCTTCCGCCGCATGTCCGATCCTTCGTCGTGGATGATCCCTGGGACGCTACCGCGAGACAGGCGCTCTCGCCCGAAGACCCTGTGCTGCTGGTCGGCACTGGTCTCACGGCAGTGGATGTCGTGATCGAGCTGCTGCATCGCGGTCACACGGGGCCCATCTATGCGACTTCACGTCGAGGCTTGCTCCCCCGCAGGCATGGCCCGGTGCATGCCTCGCCGGCAGATGGCTGCGGAGCCACCTTGCCGACCTCGCTGCGAGACCTCGTCCGACATGTTCGCAAGATGATCGAGAGCGACCCGCGCGGCAGCGTATGGCAGGGCTTCGTCAACGAGATGCGATCGCACGCCCCCACGGTCTGGAGCCGCTGGAGCGCGAGGGAGCGAAGGCAGTTCCTGCGGCACGTGCGGCCTTTCTGGGACGTGCATCGCCATCGCATCGCGCCGCCCGTGTACAGCCGCATCCACAGAGCCATCGAGCGCGGCCAGTTGAAGATCCTGAAGGCGCGAGTCGTGGGCATCGAGGCGGCGCCGAATGCCCAGGCCGTCACCGTCCGTTTGCAGCAAGCGGGGAACGAGACCCATGTCCAGGTGGCGCGGGCAATCAATTGCACCGGCCCCGAGACCGATCCCCGGCGCGCATCCAATACGCTGCTGCGCAGCCTGCTGAGCGATTCGCTCGCCCAGCCGGACTCCCTCGGGCTTGGACTGTTCGTGGATCAACACTCGAGGGTCGTCGCCGCCAATGGATCGGCACACCCCACGTTGTTCGCCCTCGGCCCGCTCACACGCGGCAGTCGATGGGAGGTCACCGCGGTCGCGGAGATTCGCGATCAGGCCGTCTCCGTCGCACGCCGGATCGCCCGCGACCTTGCCATTGGTGCGGATCGTGAGTCAGGTCTCGGCCAGGTAGGTGATTTCCGACAGTCGTTAGCGTAAGGCACCGACGCCGGTCGCCTCGGCGCTTGCGTATCGTCCGCCGCTCGCGCTGCTCCTGACGCACTTGCCGTCGTGCAGACCCGCCGATTTCCGAGGCGCCAGGAGCAGCAGCGACCAAATCCCCGCCGCGATGTCAGTGAGCCCCCATCGCGCTAGCATGTCCCCATGGGTCGCCGGGCCACGCCACCACCGCACATCCGCACCGCGCTCGAAACGATTCTCGGCGAGTCCGTCGCGCACGTCCGGATCATCGAGCATTCCTTCTTCGTCCGCCTGCATCCGCGGGCCATCGCCACCACCCGCCGGCGTCGCATCTACCTTCGAGGCAGCGCGGAAGATTTCTTCGATGATCCCATCCTCATGCTTCACGAGTACTGCCACGTGATGAAGCAGTGGGAGCCGCGCCTGCTGACCTCCTTGAGATACGTGCTCGAATGGATGCGGCGCGGCTACTGGGACAACCGCTTCGAGATCGAAGCACGCGAGTTCGCCGAGGACAATCTCTACCGCTTCCGAGCCTTGCTGCGCCCTTCAGCCCAGAAGTGATTCGCGGTGATATAGCCGCCCGGCAAAGGCGGACAGCAGCGCACCGAGCGCCAGCGTGACGCCTACCGAGAGCGCCAGATGGAGCGCCGGCACTGCTTCGTCGCGCAGCAGAGAAGTGATGAGGAAATGCTGGCTCAGGGACGGCACCATCATCAGCCAGGCGGTCGGCCTCAGGCCGAGCATGCTCGCGAACACGAGCGGCAGGGTCGGCACCAGCAGGATGAAGCCGAGATAGGTCTGCGCTTCACGATAGCTGCGCGTGAACGCGGCCACGGTGGTCATGAGCGCAGCGCCCAGCGGCACGAGCGGCAGCGTGTAGAGGACCGCGGTAGCCGCAGCGAGCGGCCCGAAATTGACGCTCATGCCGAAGCGCTCGAGTCCGACGAAGCGGAGCAGGATCGCAAAGGCCGTCACCGTAAGCACCAGGGACACGGTCATGTAGGCACACGCCGCGAGGATCTTGCCGTAGATCAGCTGCTCACGCCGCACGGGCACGGTGAGCAGCGGCTCGAGCGACCCGCGCTCCCGCTCGCCGGCCGTCGCATCGATGGAGAGATAGAGGCCGCCCATCAGCATGGTGAGCAGCACGATGTAGCTCAACGTACCGAGCGCCACGACCGATCGGCTGGCGGGCGTCGAAACGTCGATGGCCTGCACGGCGATCGGGCTGAGGAGCAGAGGGTCGATGCCGCGCGCCACCAGCCTCAGGCGCGACACGGTCGATCCATAATGACCGAGGATCGCTGCCAATCTTTCCCGCTCGCTACGATTCAGCGTATCGGATGAATCCGTGTAGATGAGCAGCGGCGCCGGCTCGGATGCGGCGAGCCGCGAGCCGTAGTCTTGCGGTATGAGCAGGATCAGTTTCTGCGCGCTCGTGCGGATCGCGTCGCGGGCGTCGGCGTCGTCGTAGTTCGCGGTCTCCATGCGGACGCCGTTCTGTTTCAGGTAGCTGACGAGATTGGGCGCGCGCTCCGCGTGCGCGACGGCCACGTGGATCGGCTTGTCCGCCGAGCTTGCTCCGCGCTCGATCATCAGGAACAGCGCGGCGGAGAACAGCAATGGCCCGAAGAGCGGGCCGAAGATCAACGCCGCCATCAGCGTGCGGCGGTCGCGCAGATTCTCACGGAACTCCTTGGCGAAGACGGTGAAGACCGGCGACATCAGGCCAGCCCCTCGCCGGTGCCGATCAGCTGCACGAAGGCTTCCTCCAGCTGGCTTTGACCCGTGCGCGCACGGATCTCCTCGAGCGTGCCGTGCGCCGCGACCTGGCCGTTCGCGATGACGATGACGTCGTCGCACAGAGCGGCCACTTCCTGCATCACATGGCTCGAAAAGAGCACGCAATGGCCTTCGGTGCGCAGCCGCTCGAGCACGCGGCGCAGGCTGCGCACCGCCATGACATCCAGGCCGTTGGTAGGCTCGTCGAGCAGCAGGTTGCGTGGCCGGTGCACCAGCGCGCGGGCTATGGCCGTCTTCACGCGCTGTCCCTGCGAATAGCCCTTCGCCGCTCGATCCGCGAAGTCGCCCATTTCGAGCAGCTCGATGAGCTCTGCGGCTCGCGCCTTGCGCTCGGTAGCGGAGAGGCCGTGCAGCGCCCCGAAATAGAGAATGTTCTCCCGCGCCGTGAGGCGCGGATAGATGCCGGCGTTGTGGGGCAGCACACCGATCTTCCGGCGCGCCTCGAGAGGCTCGCGCAGGACGCTGACCCCGTCGATCGAGGCATCGCCTTCGTCCGGCGCCAGCACCGTATAAAGGATGCGCAACGTGGTGGACTTGCCTGCGCCATTCGGGCCGAGCAACCCGGTGATGCGTCCATCGAGCGCGCGCAGGCTGACGTCCCGAACCGCCGTGACGGACCCGAAGCGTTTGCGCAGCGATTGCGCCTCGATCATGGGCGACCTCTCAAGGCGGCGGCCCGGCGAGCGTCGTGAAAAAGGGCATTGGCTTGACGTCCCGCGTGCAGGACACGTCGAGATTCACGGTGGTGCCACTGTCCAGGAAGCGGGCCAGCACATCGTCGATGCACGGCGCGACGATCTGGCCGTGACCCAACCCGGGAATCACGATGTGCAGATTGTTCTTCATGCTCTTGCGCGCTTCCTCGGCGTACGCCGGTGGAGTGACGGGATCGTTTCCCCCGGAGAGCAGCAACACGGGCACGCTTGTCTCGAGCGGCTCGTGCAGGTCGGCATCCGCCGGGCCGCGCGGCCATACCTTGCAGAGATTGCTCAACGAATCCACCGGCGCGGTGCCGAGGAACGTGCCCTCCATGGCCACGCGATCGATCTCGTCCGCTGCCGGAAAGAAAGGCACGTCTTCGGCACACACCACGGAGTTGTGCATGCCGAAGGCGAGCATGTCCTCGAAGGCGTGGCTCATCAGCAGGAACTGGCCCGCCAGCGGCACGAAATCGCCGGCTTTCCCGGCACGATCCAGCGCGAGCGGCAGGAGCGCCGCCTGATCCGCGCTGTAGATCGCCAGGCGCAGCACGGTGGCCAGGTGCTCGCTCGAGAATTCGAGGTGCTCCGGCTCGCCGGTCGTCGGGTCCGGCAGGCTCACGCTCACCGGCCTCTCCTTCAGGCTCTTGCGGAGTGCGAGATAGGTGGTGGCGGGATCGCCGAATCTGGCCTGGCAGGCTGCGTCCCCTGCGCACCTGGCCAGCACGGCAGTCAGTGCTTTCTCGGCATCGAGCGCCAGGGAGGGGCCCAGCGCCAGCTGCGGAGGCACCACCCCATCGAGAATCACTGCGCGCGCGCGTGTCGGAAATCGGCGCACGTAGTGCTGAGCGACCCGCGTCCCGTAGGACGCACCGTAGAGATTGATGGATTCGTATCCCAGGGCGGCGCGGACACGGTCCAGATCTTCGACTGCGATGCTGGTGGTGTAGAAGGCCACGTCCGCGTGCTGGCGGATCGTGTCGAGGCAACGACGCGTCTCGGTCTGCACGACATCGTCCGACGCGGTGACGAGCGCGTCCGGATCGAAGTCGCAGGTGAGCGGGTTCGACTTGCCGGTGCCGCGCTGATCCAGCAGCACGATGTCCCGGTCCCGGTGGATGCGTTCGAAGGCCGGCGCGGTCCCTGCGTACATATCCACAGCCGAGCCACCGGGGCCGCCCGCCAGAAGGAAGAGCGGATCCTGAGCCTTGCGCCTGTTGATCGCCGGGACGCGGGCGACGTAGAGGCCGATCTGCCGGCCGCGGGGCTGGGCGGGATTCTCCGGCACCTGCAGCGTGCCGCATTCG
>JBGAIL010000214.1:0-7654 GCA_044225565.1 Steroidobacteraceae bacterium
CCTGACTCAGTACACCGGCGGCAGCGGACTCTATTTCCGCTGGGGTGCTTCGGATCGCTACGAATCGCCCAACGGCGATAACGGCCTCGGCGTCGCGCCGTGGGTCGATCCCGGTCGTTACACGAGCAACAGCCCCGTGTACCACGCGGATCGCATCGAGACGCCGGTGCTGCTGCTGTTCGGAGACCTCGACGGATTCGGAGCAAACCAAGCGACCGAAATGTTCACGGCGCTGCATCGCCTGCGCAAGGAAGCGCAATACGCGCTTTACTGGGGCGAAGGACATGGAAACATTTTCCCGGCCAACGTGCGCGACGTCTGGAAGCGGATGCTGGACTGGTATGGGCAACACCTGGGTGTCGGCGGGCAGTCTTCGGCGAATCAGACCCCGGGGAAATGAGAGCGGCCGGCGTCGGGCCCTGTCGCACGGGCCCGCGCCGGCACCGATTCCCACTGCCTGAGCCACACCTCCGCACCCAGATAGTCGTCCACGATCTCCATGGCACCGGGGGTGAGATAGGAATACGGGTGCGCGAAGAACCTCTCGAGCTTTTGTCTCACGAGGAATCCTTTCTTCACCAGGATGCCGTCCAGCAGCAACTCGCGCACGAATGCGGCATTGCGTTCGAGCAAACGCGTCAGGGAATCCGTGGTGCCACCCTTGTCGCGGCGCCAGACGATCTCGGAAGGCACGTCGCGCTCGAACGCCCTACGTTCCACGGCCCGGTCGTGCCCCGCCGCGCACAGCACGTAAGTGGGAATGCGCAGGCACAGCTCGATCAGCGGCTGGGAAAGCAACGGATTGACCGCATCCGGCGCCCACGAGCCCGTCCAGAGGGGGCTGCCGGCGACAGGTTGGGACAACGCCAGCACGTGCTCCATCTTGCCCTGGCACAGCGCAGGCTCGCCTTCGAGCACGGGATTGACCAGGCCACCGTCGCAGATCACCGCTTCGAGGAGGCCCGGCGAAAGAAACTCCCGATGCTCACCCACTCCGCTCAACGGATCGGCCCGCCTTCGAATCAGCCCGCGCCAGAGGGAGCTGCGCAACACTTCCCAGAACGTCAGATCTTCCGCGTAAGCCATGGCGAGCACCGTGCCGGGAAAACGCCGACCCAGAGCATGGCGATGAACGTAATCGGCGGCAGCGACGCGAGTAGCGCCCTGGTGGAAGAGCTGGTCGCCACCGCCACCGCCGAACAAGGCATCCGCGTCATGTTCGCGCGCAGCAACGAGCTCAGCCCGCCGCGTGATCAGGTGATTCACCAAACCGCAGATCCGCGGCGTTCGATCCATTCCCAGCAACGATTCCAGCTCCGTGCCCGAGACATCGTACTCGGCCTCGATCAGCGTGCAGTCGTGCCGTGAAGCAGCGAGGCGTGCGTAGCGCCGCTCGTCTCCTTCGAGGGATGCATCGAAGTGGTTCAGACAGACCACCCGTGGCTTCGACGGCGATCTCTGGAGGCAGGCAAGCACTACCGCCGAGTCGAGTCCACCCGAAAGCAGGTGCAGTATCCCCGGATAGCAGGATGCCCATTCGTCCACGCACTGCTGCACCGTGCGTCGAACCTGTCCAATGGCATCCATGACGTCCTCTATCGGATCCTCCAGCGCGATTCGCGCCGGATGCCACACGCGTTCTGCGGATTCGCGCTCCCCGTTCAGGACGAGGCATTCTCCCGGCTGAACCTCCGAGACCCCGACCAGATCCGTCTGCCGCGTCTGCACGAACGGATGGACCAGCCGCGCCGCGACGTGGCGCCAGTCTATCGACGGCGGTGGAATGCCGAGCGCGAAAGCGTCCTCCATCGAGGACAGGATGAGCCGTACACCGCGGTGAATAGTGGTAAAGCACGGCACTCCTCCAGTCGGATCACGCATGAGGCGACAGGTATCCGAGTGCTCGTCGCGGAAGAAGGCGACGTAACGCCCCCAGTAATGTTCCGCCAGATGGCGTCCCCGGGATCGGGCGACCATGGAGGCGCTGTCGCATCCGATGCTCACGGGCAATCCGGTCGTATCCGTCGGGCTGTGAAACAGCTTGCCCAGCACCACGCCGCGAGCGTTCCCGAACCGGTACACACAGTCCGAAGCCGCACCCGAGCTGCAGTGGAACACGGCCAGGCCCGGGCCCGCCAGCCCGATTTCCGCGAGAGGCAGCGTTTGCCGCACGCGCTTTGCCAGCCACCGCGCCATCCGGCTCCGTTCGGTACAACGCGGATCCCAGCCGATGGCGAGATAGCGGAACATTCAGACGACCAGGATGGGCGTGAACTCGCGGATGCGCCGCACGTAGTCGTTGAGCGCCACTCCCTGGTACTGCACCCAGGAATGGGCGCCGAAAGGAACGGATTGCACTGCGAAGACCCAGTCCGGATACACCCGGTGGCGAGCCAGGAACTCCACGAGCGCCAGCGAGCGCAGCAGACAGGCGTCGCGGCCGCTGAAGGCGAATGGCCTCAACCGGAAGAAGATGCCGACCAGCTCATCGACGCGCGAGCCGTGCCAGACCGGGCGACGCGCGACGCTCCTGCGCTTGCGCCAGCCCACGTAGGCGACGATGTGGCGAAGGGGAATGAACCGCAACATGATTTTCGCCGCCACGGCGGCACTCAGAAAGGCCAGGACGTGGGAGATCCGGATGCGGCAGTACATGCGCTCGGTCGCAAGTACGAGCACCCGAGTTGCCTTAGCGAACGGGGGCGGCGTTGCATGCTTTCCGCCGGCGGGATCCTTCGTCAGAAGTCTCCTTTCGAGCAGGCTGACGAGCAGTCGTTGTCCGGACTCGCCTGTCGCGGAGGAATCGTGAACCGAGTGCGAGCCCACGGGCCAGCCCTGGACGAAAGGCGCGAGCGCCGCGGCCTCTTCCACATTCAGCGCCACATAGCGCTCTCTCTTCAGATCGAGAAGGATCAGCTGACCGTCGCAGCGGCACAGGTGAGTCGTCCGGGTGATCCGATAAAGCGGCATGGCATCCTCCCATCAGGTTGGGAAGGCGAGGCGGCCATCCGCCTCGCCTCACATCGCGGCGCTCAGGAATCACGCCGCCGAGCGCAGGCGATGCGGCGGCCTCGGGCACCGCCGGCCTCGCCGTTCACGCGCCCCAGCAGGCCGAAGGCTTCGCGTTCGGCTGGTTGGCGGTGGGGTGGTAGCACAGAATCGGCGCCCCCGCCGAATTGACTCCACCCCTTTCCCTGAACTGGGTGAAAGTGTTCTGCCCTTTCGTCTCGCCCTTTACGCTTCCCAGATCGATGATCATGTGAGTCTCCTTTGCTCTTTCGAAGCTGAAATACACCACCGACTCGGTGGCGTGACACACAGTGCGGAGAGCGTGCAGTGGAATCAACGGGGTTCTTCACGCACGCAATCACGTGGAAGCCAAACGGCTCATTCCGAGGCCGTTTTCCCGCAATAAAATCGCACGACGATTTCCCGCGGACTTCCGGTGTCCGACTTGGATCATTTGACTTCCCCACGATCCGCACAGCACCGCCGGTATTCGGCCCTGGCCAGCTCGTCCGCGAGCGCGATCAGCTCTTCGTACCCGCCGGCCTGCCCTGCCATGGATTTGTATCTTCCCGCGATGACCAGCGTGGGCGTTCCCTCTACTAGATAGAAGCGCGTGAGCAGATCGGCGTCGCGCAACGCATCCGCCACGGCTCTCGACTCGTAGGCGGCCGTGAACTGCCGTTCTTCGATGCCATGCTCCCTGGCAAAGGCGAGCTGCAACGCAAAGGTCTCAGCCTCGCTCGCGGCTTGCAGGGCCCGGCCTTTGCGATAGAGGGAATCGTAGATCTCGGGGTTCAGGTCGGAGCGTCCCAGAGCCTGCAAGGTGTAGTGGAGCCGCGCATACGCGCGCACCTGCGGCAGATAGACGACCGGAACCCGCACCAGCTCGACGAGCTGTGCCCGCGACCGCTGCCAGGCCGAAATGGCCGGCTCGAGCGTGTAACAGGACCCGCACGGATAGGAAAAGAATTCGAGCACCCTGACTCTGCCGTTGCGCCCGCCAATCGCCTTCTCCGCGGGCAGCACCTCGTAGTGGATGCCAGCTTTCCACCGACTCTGCGGCACTGCGGGAGCGGCGACGAAGAGACCGAAACCCGCGAGCATGGCGACGACCCAACGGGCGATCCCGCCACGCCGAGCCACGAAGTGCCGCAGCACGCTCATGCAGTGGACTCGGCGTCACGCTGCTGTGCGCACCACAGCTTCGCGTAAGCCCCTTTCCGCTCGAGCAGCCGCAGGTGATTGCCCTGCTCGACGACCCGCCCGCCTTCCAGCACCAGGATCTCGTCTGCGAGCATCACCGTCGAGAGGCGGTGCGCGATGACGAGCGTGGCGCATTCACGGGCGATCTCCGCCAGGCTCGCGACGATCTCTGCTTCCGTGCGGCTGTCCAGCGAAGCGGTCGCCTCGTCGAAGACCAGGATCCTGGGTTTTCGAATCACCGCCCGCGCGATGGCCACGCGCTGCTTTTCGCCTCCCGACAGCTTCAGACCACGCTCACCCACACGGGTCGCGTACCCTTCGGGCATTCGGACGATGACGTCGTGCAAACGGGCTACGCGCGCGGCATTCTCGATGTCTTCCCGAGTGCATCCCTGCCGCCCGAAAGCGATGTTGCTCCCGATGGTGTCGTTGAACAGCACGGTGTCCTGCGGCACCACTGCGATCGCGCTCCGCAGTTGCGCCAACGACCACTGCGTAGAGGGCACGCCATCCAGCAGGATGCGACCCCCGTCCGGCTCGTACAGCCTGAAGAGCAGACGAATGATCGAAGATTTGCCGGAGCCGCTCGCGCCGACGAGCGCCGTCTGACGGCCCGGTGCGATCGAAAAACTCACGCCGGCCAGCACCGGCCGGCCACGACGGTAGGAGAAGCTCACGTCATGGAATTCCAGCCGGCCCCGCACCGGCTCCGACATGGAGCACCCGCCTTGCGGCTCGGGCTGCTCCTTGAGCAACAGGAGCATCCGCTGCATAGAGGCAAGGCCCTGTGAGACGTCCCGTGCCGCGAATCCGAGCAGCTCGAGCGGCTTCACCACCTGTGCGACATACGCGTTGACCAGGACGAAGTCGCCGGCAGTCATGGTTCCTCTGGCCACCTCCGTGGCGGCGAACGCCAGCGATGCGGCCAGGGCGCTCGTGAAGATGGCCGCCACGGCCAGGCCGTTGCCCGCCTTGAGCCGGAAGAAATGCCGCCATTGCGATTCGGTGAGGGCGAGTTGCTGGTCGTACCGTTGCGCGACGCGGCTCTCGGCACTGAAGAGCTTGATGGTCTCGTAGTTGAGCAGGCTGTCGGTGAGCATCGCGCCCGCTTCCGCTTCTGCGTCGGACAAGGCCCGCGCCGGCCCGGCGGTGCGCACCGCACCCCTGGCGAACGCCAGCAGGTACAGGATTCCGGACGCCCCCAGGATGACGAGATACTCGGCCCGGCCGAGATGCGTGAGGACCAGCGACAGCGTGCCGAGCTCCACCAGCACCGGCAGAGCCGAGTACAACGAGTGCTGCACGAGCAGATACCCTCCGAGCCCGTTGTTGAGGGTGGTGCCGATGGCGCCGGAGCGCCTCTCCAGGTGAAAGCCCAGCGGCAGCCAGAGGATTCGCGAGAGCAGCCGGCGACTGAGGTGGCGCTGCAGTCGCTGATCCGCCGTGCCGTGCGTGAGCGCCTGGAGCTCTGCGAGCGCGCGGCCCAGGAATTGAGCGGCCGCATAGGCGAGAACCAGCAGCAGGATGCCGCTGTGCGACACGGCACTCCCGGCAGAAAAGCCGTCGACGACGTATTTCAGCGCGAGCGGGCCGAGCGCCGAGAGTGCCGCGACCGCCACGAGGATGGCGAAAGCCAGTGCGGTGCGGGCCAGGATGAATCGATCCGCCTCGAGGCGGAACAGTGCGATGGCCTCGCGCAGGCTCCCGAGCATCGTGATGGGTGCTGCAGAGCTCATGCGGGCTTGCAACGAAGGGCGTCGGGCCATCCCCGCAGCCATGCCTCGGTGTTGAGATGGTCGAGAATCTCCTCCACCGGCGCCAGCAACCCGGCCGTGTCGCCGCACAAGGCCGTCTCGAGCCGACGCCTGTCCAGGATGCCTCTCTTCACCATCAGGCCGTCGAGCAGCAGCTCGCGGACGAAACCGAGGTCGGCGCGGACCACTCCGCAGAGATGCTCCGCCAGCCCACCCTTCACGCGTCGCGACAGGATCTGAGTCGGCACGTCGCCGGTGAAGGCGCGGCGCGCGAGGCCACGCTCCCGCCCACCATCCATCAGCCGATGAGTGGGCAGGCCCAGGCAAAACTCGATGAGTGGCTGCGACCGCAAGGGATGCACGGGCTCGACCTCCTCCGGGTCGGCGCTCAGGTCGTAGAACGGTTCGGGGAAGCCGAGCTGGTGGACGTGCCAGGCCTTTCCCGGAAACGGCTCGAGGGCATGAGCCGCCGGGGCCGATACAGTCTCATCCGGCTTTTCGCGGCACGTCAGCGCCTCCCGGCCGAGCAGCACGCGATGCCGGGCCGCCTGCGCGCGCACATCGAACGGGTGCCCGAACCAGGCGTGCCGCATCGCATGTCGCATCACCGTCCAGATGGAGGTCGATCCGGAAGGATCTTCCGTGCGCGCGACGGCCAGGACGATGCGGAAGAATCCCGGATCCGGGCCCTTCCTCCTCAGATAGTCGGCTGCAGTGAGTCGAATGCCGCTCTGAAGGAACAGTTGATCGCCACCGCGGCCGCCGAAAATCGCATCGGTGCCCACCTCTCGTGCGAGGTCGCCGTCGCTGGGGCCCGCGAGTGCGCAGCCCTGGCACACCGTGGGATTCGGTGCTCTGGCCATCTGCAGCATCCTTTCGAGGCGGATCCCCGAGCCTCTCGCGCGCTCGATGAGACGCACGGATGCCCGTTCCGCCGCAATGCGCGCGAACGCACGCTCGTCAGTGTCCGAGCCTGCGGAATGGTCGTTCACGCAGACGATCCGCGGGCCTTCCGGAATGTCCTGCAGGCAGGCGAGCACGATGGCCGAGTCGAGCCCTCCGGAAAGCTTGTGGAGAATGCTTCGGTATTCCGACGCCCATGCCCGAACGCAGGCTCGCGTGAGACCGCGCAATCGTGCCGCCGCCTCCTCGGCTTCGACCGGGTTCTCCGCGGCCGACATGGCGGACACGGACGCTCTCCAGCAGGTCTCGATGCGCAGCGACCCGGCCGCGACCACGCCACGGCAGCCGGGCAGGATCTCCGTCACCTCCGCGAGCGCGGTCCGCGGTTCCCGCAACACTTCGAAACAGGCATGCCGCGCGATGTATCCCCAGTCGATGTGGAAAGCGTGCAAGCCCGCCCGCAGACAATCCGGCATGTATGAGAAGCACACCCGGACTCCGGCAGCGCCCGTGATGAAACATGGGAGGCCTCCGGCGGGATCCCGCACGATGCACGTCTCGCCGCTGCGTTCATCGTGCAGAAATGCGACGTAGCGACCCCAGTATCGCTCGATGAGCCGGCGCCCCCTGCTCGAGACGATCGCCAGGCTCTCGTCCTCGTCCAGCGATGCCCTGCGTGGCACTTCGCTCTCCGCACTCACACCCCTGAAGAGCGTGCCGAGCACAACGCCGACACCACGCGCGAGGCACGTGTCGCGGCTTCCGCGAGCCCCCATTCCCCTCAC
>JBGAIL010000215.1:0-7817 GCA_044225565.1 Steroidobacteraceae bacterium
GTGCGAAGCGGGCAAGGATACGTCAACACTCCGTGCGGGCGAGAATTCTCGCGCAGTACAGACTGTCCTTCGAAACCAGCCCGTAGCTGGTCACGGAGCGCGAAAGTCCTTCTCGCTCAGGTGCGCGCGGTAGTTGTCCTTGAGGTCTTCCCTGAAGAGATCGACGGCCTGCGCGACTTTGTTGGCACGCAGCGCGGCGATCACAGCGCGATGCAGGTTCACCTGCCGCTCCTCGCCGCCGGGGCGGGAGAACATGGCGTGCTGGCGCAGCGGCAGCAGCGGCCCGCTGCGCAACCAGAGCTTCTCGATGTGCGGCATGAGGATGGCGTCGGCCGAACCGCCCGAGTAGAGCGAGAACATGAAGCGCAACGCCCGCACCAGCGATTCGGCGTACTGACCCTTGCGCAGCGAGCTGGCGTACAGCTCGTTCAGTCGCTCGCTCTCGTCGAGGTCCGTGGCCGGAGAGGTAGTGTAAGCACGCTCGAGCGCATAGCCCTCCACCAGAGCGCGGAAATCGCAGAGCTCGACGTACTCGCGGTAGGTCATGCGCGGCACGCGGAACGAGCGTGCGTTGGGCATCTCGAGCGCGCGCTCGGCGACCAGTCGGCCGAGCGCATCGCGGACCGGCATGGGGGAGACGCCGAACGAGGCAGCCAGGTCGCGGATGGTGATGGCATCGCCCGGCGCGAAGGTGCCGCACATGAGGGCGGTGCGCAGCTCGGTGAACACCTGCTCGTGAATGGGGGTGGTCTCCACCGAGCGGGCGCTGCGGCGCGACCAGCTGCCGATCTTCGGCCGCTGCAGCGTGGGTGGGGTGTCTATCTTGCGTCTCATCGGGTGGCGAGCTTGACGCACGTTCCGCGTGGGGTCTAGGATGTGATAACACATCACAATAAGATCGGCGCGGGAGGCGGGCGCACGGCGGCCATGAACACGAGCTTTCCCGAATTCGATCCCGCTGTGCCGGTGGCCATCATCGGTGCCGGCGTCATGGGCACCAAGGTGGCCTGGGCGTGCGCCCGCGCAGGTATTCCCACGCGGCTGTTCGACGTCGAGCCCGCCAAGGCCGCCGCATCGGCGGAGCTGGCGTCGACCTGGTCGCAGGGCGAAGAAGGCGAGCGCGTGCGCTCGAATCTGCATCCCGTGTCCTTGCTCGGCGAAGCGGCATGGGGTGCGCAGCTCGCCTTCGAGAACGTGCCCGAGCGTCAGTCCCTGAAATGCGAAGTGGCTGCCCGCGTCGCCGCGCTCCTCGCGCCACAGGCTTACATGGGCTCGAACGCTTCGGTGCTGACGTGTTCGCCCATGGCGGAGGCTTCCGGGCGCCCGGAGCGCTTCTTCAACATGAATTTCTCCGACCCGCGCCATTCCCGGCTCACCGAGGTGATGACTTCGCCGCATGCCTCGCCGGCCACGGTGCGCTTCGCCACCGCGTGGGGTCGGCACATCGGGATGATCCCGCTGGTGCTCGCGCGCGAGAGCGTCGGCTATTCGATGAACCGGCTGTGGAGAGTCATCAAGAAGGAGGTGCTGCGGCAGATCGCCGAAGGCATCTCCACGCCGCACACCATCGATCGTGCCTGGATGCTCGCCTTCGGCGCTCCGCAGGGCCCGTGCGGGCTGATGGACGAAGTCGGCCTGCACTCGATCCGGCGCGTCGAGCAACAGTACTGCGAGCTGAGCGGCGACCCCGGCGACGCACCGCCGGAGTTCCTTACGAGGATGGTCGAGGCAGGCCGGCTCGGCGAGATCTCCGGCCACGGCTTCTACGAGCATCCCGATCCCGTTTATCGCCGGCCCGGCTGGCTGGAGGCAGAAGAGAAATGAGCACGCGATTCCTCGTTGCCGCTGCCACGTGGCTGCTGGCCGCTGTCCCGTCGGCCCGGGCCGCGCAGGCGCCCTGGAACGTCGCCACCGATGCGCCGCTGTCCGCCGCCGTCGACAAGGTGTACTCCTACTACGACGCGCCCCACATGCCCGGCGCCATCGTCGCGGTGCTGCGCCATGGCGAAGTGGTGCATCTGAGGGGCTACGGCTACGCGAACCGGGAATTCGACGCGCCGTGGACGCCCGACACGCTGTACACGTTCTTCTCCACCACCAAATCGATGACGTGCCTCGCGCTGCTCGAGCTCGCGGAGCAGGGCAAGGTGTCTCTGGACGACGAGATCCAGACCTATCTCACCGACTTTCCCCGGTTCGATCGCCGCATCACGATCCGCCATCTGCTGAATCACACCTCCGGGTTGTGGCAGGACGAATCGCTGCTGCACCTGGCCGGGACCGGAGCGGCCTACGTGCCGCTCACCCTGCAGGAGCTGTACGACCTCAATCGCAAGCAGCGCGCGCTGCCGTACGCGCCCGGCAGCAACTGGTACTACAACGACGCCGGCATGCGCCTCGCGGCGCGCCTCATCGAGAAGGTTACGGGGCAGGACTTCGGAGCGGCGATGAAGACGCTGGTGTTCGGGCCGGCGGGCATGAAGACGGCGCGCATCAAGTCCTACGAGCCGGAGTACTACCCCAACGAGGCTTCGAGCTATCTGCTCGCCGGGCCCCCGCGTCCCAATCCCGCAACGGATGCCGTGCGCATCGGCGGCATCATCGTGGAGACGAGCGGCGATGGCGGTGGCATGGGAACGATCCAGGACTACATCGCCTATGCGCGCTACGTCACTGCGCCGCGACCCAACGGCAAGCGCTGGATTGACGAGCTCACGACGAGTCATCCTGCGAATGCCTGGTATACGCCGTCCTACCGCTACGGATTCCTCGATGAGACGCACCGCGGGCTGCGCATCGTTCATCACGGCGGTTTCTACGGGAAGCGGATCGCGTACCTGCCCGAACTCGACATCTGGGTTTTGCAGATGCGCAACGGTCTCGACTACGACGTCCAGGGCGACGTGCAGCGCATGCTCGCCACCGTCGATGCGGTGCTGAGCACCGTGAAGGACGGTTACTACCTTTCTGCGCGCAATCCCCTGCGCGACGCGGTGATGAACGTCCCTCCCGATCAGAAATGGACGGCCACGGAGCTGAAGCGCCTCTCGGGCACTTTCGTCGAGCAGATCAGTGGATACGTAGTCACGCTGACGGCATCGAATGCGCCGGGCGCGCGGCGGCTCGAGTACAAATTCCAGGGCGACGGCGGCGTTCTGGTCCGGCGCGGCAAGGCGAAGGACTATGTGAGCTACGGTGGCCGCATCGCGAACGCCGTGCGTTTGGTGGAAACCGCAGAAGGCCTGCGCCTGCAGTACGCGGACTGGCCCGAGCCGCGCGCCTTGCAGCCGGTGCCGGCCGAGCGTGATTTCACGGCGGCGGAGATCGAATCGCTGCTCGGCTGGTATCGCAACGACGCGCTCGGCGTCCATTACCAGATCGTGCGCGAGGCTGGCGGCCTGCAGCTGTGCATCGACGGCGGCAACCGTCTCTCCGAGCGGTTCGGGATGCGCTCAGTCACGCCGGACGTCTTCGAGGCGGTGCCGGATGCGGCCGCCACGTATCTGAACCTGAAGATGGTCGTGAAGATCGAGCGGTCAGGTGGGAACCCTGTACGCCTGCGGCTGACGACCATCGACGTGAAGGACCTGCTGCTCGAGAAGCTGCCGGCCTCCCACCCGAATTGAGCCGAGCCCCATCGACCGCGCATGCCGCTGCCGGCAAACCCCGCTCCCACCGATCCGTTCGCGTACGAAGATCAGGAAGACTGAATCCGGCGCAAAACCAGCAAGATCCATCGCCGCGTACCCGTTAACGTATGGGAGCGCGACGCGACGAACGAGAGAAATACGCCATGATGTGGCGTGAGGGGGGTCGGCCATGAGCGTTTCATTGAGTCGGCGCGCCCTGCTTCGGCAGGCATTGATTGCCGCCGTGGCCGGAAAGGCCGCCTCCGCCACGGGGAGTCCAGCCACTCGCAGCCGCTTGGCCGACTGGTTGAATGATGCGGAGTTCTCCGATTTCGTACGGGCGGGAATGGCGTCCCAGCACGTGCCCGGCCTCAGCCTGGTCGCGCTGGAGGAGGGCCGCATCGTGCATCAGGCCGGGTTCGGGCTGGCGGATCTCGAAGCGCGCCGCCCGATGACGCCGGACACGCTGATGAACATCGCGTCGGTCACCAAGACGATCACCTGCACCGCCGTCATGCAGCTGCACGAGCAGGGCCGCCTCGATCTGGATGGACCGATCGATCCGTACCTGCCCTTCAAGGTGCGCAACCCCGGCTTTGCGGGCCAGCCCCTCACCGCGCGTCAGCTGCTGACCCATACGTCCTCGGTGGCGGATGGCCCGGCCTACGAAGCGAGCTATCACTGTGGAGACCCGCAGGTCCCGCTCGCCGAATGGCTGTCGAAATACTTCGAGCCGGGCGGAGCGCATTTCGATGCGGCCGGGAACTTCCACCCCTGGGGCCCCGGCGGCACGTGGGCTTACAGCAATGTGGGCTACGGTCTGCTCGGGCTGCTGGTGGAACGCGTCGGCGGCTTGCCGTATCCCGAATACTGCATGCGGAACATCTTTGCTCCTTTGAGGATGGAGCGCAGCCGCTTCCTGCTGGCAGGCATGGATCGAGCGGCGCATGCGACGACATACACCTATGCGGCGGATGGGAACGTCGAGGCGGTGGAGTTGAAGAGAGCCGCAATGGTCCGCGCCTGCGACGAACGGTCAGGGCATTGGAAGCCCCTTGCCTCTCCCGGCTTCGCCCACCCCACCGGATGGTCTCGCGCGGTGTACGGCCGCCGAGCTCGCGCGCTTCCTCAGTGCGTACGCGCAAGGCGGTGCGCTGGATGGCGCGCGAATCCTGAAAGCCGGCACCGTCGCCCGAATCCTGAGCGACCAGCGGGTGCGCCGCGAAGAGCCTGGCCGCGAGATCCAGGGACTCGCGTGGTACGAGGAAGATGGCGTGTGGGGTCACAGCGGCGGTGATCCCGGCGTAGCCACGCATATGGCGTTCCGTCCTGCGGATGGCCGCGGCATCGTCCTGTTCCTGAATGCCCACGCGCGACTTCGAAGCGAGATCGTGGAGCGCGTGTTTGCCTGGAAGGGTCGCCAGTGATGACGAAGAAGAGCGGTTTCGCCCTGCTGGTGCTTGGAATGGCCTGCAGCCTGAGCGCGTGGGGCGCAGGTTCCCAATACGACCTCATCATCCGGGGCGGCCGCATCTACGACGGCTCCGGCGGCCAGCCGTACGTAGCGGACGTCGCAATAAAGGGCGATCGCATCGCCGCCATCGGCAAGGTGTCCGGCCGTGCCGCCCGCACGCTGGACGCCAAAGGGTTGTACGTCGCGCCCGGCTTCATCGACATCCATAACCACACCGAGTTTCCGGTGGGTGAGCCCGAGCGCTACCCGGTGTTGAATTATCTGCGGCAGGGTGTCTCCACGGTCGTCACCGGGCCGGACGGTGACGGGAACTACCGGATCGCCGAGTACTTCGCCCGTCTGAAGCAGCACGGCATCGGCCTGAACGTCCTGCACACCGTAGAGCACAATTTCATCCGCGAGGAGGCGATGGGCGGCTCCTTCGACCGTCCTCCCACACCCGCAGAAATGGCGCGCATGAAAGCCATGGTGCGGCAGGCCATGCAGGAGGGCGCCGTGGGTCTTTCTTCCGGCCTGTACTACACGCCGGGAACCTATGCGACGACGGAAGAGGTGATCGAGCTCGCCCGGGTGGCCGGGGAATACGGCGGCATCTATACCTCGCACATCCGCGACGAAGGGGATTTCCTGTACGACGATCCGCGGAAGGACGGCCTGCTGGATGCCGTCCGGGAAGCCATCCGCATCGGCAAGGAGGCTGGAGTGGTCGCCAACATCACGCACATCAAGGCGGAAGGCATCCTGGGCGAGAGCCATTGGGGCAAGTCCGTACAGGTCACGCAGCTCATCGAGCAGGCCCGCGCGCAGGGCCAGCGGGTCTATGCGGATCAATATCCATACACGGCTTCGAGCACCAGCCTCTCGGCAGTGGTGGTGCCGCGATGGATACAGGCGGACGGCAGGATGAACGAGCGGCTGCGCGATCCGGCCTTGCGCGCGCGCATCGTGGAGGAGATGCGCCTGACGGTGGAGGGCGGCCTCGGTCCGAAGGTGCTGGTCGTCTCGCGGTTCGAGTCGCACCCGGAATGGGAAGGGAAGAATCTCGAAGAGATCAGCCGTCTCATGCAGCGCTCACCGACGGAGACCGCCATCGAGGTGGTGCTGATGGGAGACCCCGACATGGTGGTGCATTCCATGAGCCCGCAGGACGTCGAGCGGTTCATGACGAAGCCCTATGTCGGCACCTCCTCGGATGGAGGCAATCCGGTGTTCGGGGAAGGGCAGCCGCATCCGCGCAGCTACGGGAGCTTCCCGCACAAGATCCGGGAGTACGTGCTGGAGAAGAAAGTGTTGAGCATGGAAGCGGCTATCCGCGCGGCCACCGCACTGCCGGCCGAAGTGCTGAGCCTGAAGGATCGCGGAACGTTGGCGGAAGGCAAGCGGGCGGACGTGGTGGTGTTCGATCCGGTGACCATCCGGGACGAGGCGACATTCAGCCGGCCGCATCAGTACAGCGTGGGCATCGCGTATCTGCTGGTGAATGGCACGATCGCCATCGATCACGACGAGTACACGGGGGCACGGGCCGGGAGGGCGCTCGCTCGTTCGGGAGGATTTCCCGACGCCACGGTCTCCAAATGACGCGATTTCCTCTGGCGAAGCATTGCTAGCCTCCACGCTCCAGACACGGAGTTTCCCGACATGATGAGGACGCGCGCTGCGTATCTTTCCCTTCTGGCGTTCACGATGCTGAGCCGCCAGCCCGCCTTCGCTGCGGCCGAAGTGTTCGACCCGGAGCATCCGGCTCGTGCCGCCACCGCGCAGGCGCGTATCGACGAACTCTTCCAGCCCTGGTCGCGCAGCGACGCGCCCGGCTGTGCCGTGGCGGCCATCCGCCAGGGGCGCACGGTGCTCGAAGGCAGCTACGGCATGGCCGATCTCGAGCAGGGCGTGGCGATACGCCCCGACACGGTGTTCAACATCGCCTCGGTCTCCAAGCAGTTCACGGCGACGGCCGTGGCGCTGCTGGAGCAGGATGGCCTGCTGTCCTGGGACGACGACGTGCGCAAGTACGTGCCCGAATTGCGGGACTACGGCCACCGCATCACCCTGAGGCATCTGGCGAACCACACCAGCGGCCTGCGCAACTGGACGGACTTGATGGACCTGGTGGGCTGGAACTGGGTGGACGCCTTCCCGCAGTCGCAGCTGATCGATCTCATCGTCCGGCAGAGGCAGCTGGATTTCGCGCCGGGCACGAAGTGGAGCTATTCCAACACCGGCTACATTCTGATGGCCGTGATCGTGGAGCGCGTCAGCGGCAAGACGCTGGGAGCGTTCGCGCGCGAGCGCATCTTCCTGCCGCTCGGCATGGTGCACAGCCGCTTCTATGACGACCGCACCATGATCATGAAGGGCCGGGCGATCGGCCACGTGAAGCGGGCGGACGGCAGCATCGGCGTATGGCGTCCCACCTACGAAGTGGTGGGCGATGGCGCCGTTCTGACGACGGTGCAGGACATGACGCACTGGGAGCGGAACTTTTGGGAGCCGCGTCTGGGGCGCGATCCGGCCCGGCTGGTGTCGACGCTGACGCAGCCCGGCCGCCTGAACGATGGCAAGGTCCTGGACTACGCGCTCGGCCTGGGTGTCGGCACGTACCGCGGGCTCGAGGTGATCCGGCACAGCGGTGGCATTCCGGGCTATACGACGCAGATGATCGTCGTGCCGGCCAGGCAGTTTGCCGTGACCGTGTTCTGCAATCAGATCGCACC
>JBGAIL010000216.1:0-7617 GCA_044225565.1 Steroidobacteraceae bacterium
CATCCATCGTGGTCTCCAGCATCTTCTTCGCGCGCGCCAGCTTCTCGTAGTCCCTGGGCGAGAACGTGGCCTCGCCGAAATCCTCCTCTACCGCGCGCCCCTGCAGGAAGAGGATGTGGCAGGCGAGCTCCAGTGCCTTCGCCGTGAGGAATACGCGCTTGAAGCCTCCGTTGAACGGACATTCGAGGATGCCCTTCGCCGCGAGCGAGGCGCCTGCGGACAGCAGCACGTTGCGATGCCCGAGGCTCTCGCCGTTCGCGAGGAAACCGGTGATCCGCGGCGGCAGCTCCTCGGGACGGAACCCGGTGCTCTCGAAGAACGCGTGCCGATCGATGAACACGGTGACCCATTTGAGCGGCCTGCCGGCCTCGTACATCGTGAGGAACTCGTCGCCGGGCGCATTCCCGTACACGGTGCAGTAGCCGTGCGTCAGCTCGACACCCGCACCCTGCCCGCTGCGGATGGCCGTGTCGCCTGAGAGCATGGCGGACAGCACCAGATGATCCGCATAGCTGTGGCGACGGGGCGTCGGCTCGGATGCCGTGAAATCGATGCGGGCGATGTAGAGGCCCGGTCTGAGGATGCAGAACTCCCAGCCGCCCTGGGCCCGCTGGCCATCGTATTCGTGCCGGAATCCCGCGATGTCGGTGAGCGGGCGGCGCCAGCCATCATCCGTGCGGATGGTGCCTGCGCCGGAGCGCGCCGCCGCCAGCATCGCCTCCATCGACGTGAAATCGCTGGTGCGGACGATTGCCGGCTCCACGGGCTGCCCCTCAGCGACGCATCAGCGTGCTCTTGCCGAATAGCGAGGCGACGAGATCGATGGCGACCTCGGCGGTGCGGTTGTGAACGTCGAACGCCGGGTTGAGCTCCATGATGTCGAGCGAGCGCATGCGGCCGGTGTCCGCGATCATCTCCATGCAGAGCTGCGCCTCCCGATACGTGGGCCCGCCCTTCACCGTGGTCGGCACGCCCGGCGCGATCTGGGGGTCGAGGAAATCCACGTCGAAGCTCACGTGCAGGTGCGTGTTCTCGTCCATGCCCTTCAACGCGTTCGCCATCGTCTGGCGCATGCCCATCTCGTCGATGTAGCGCATGTCGAACACTTCGTGGCCCGATGCGTGGACCAGCCGCTTCTCGCCTTCGTCCACGCTGCGGATGCCGATCTGCCAGAGCTCGGTGGAGCGCACGGCCGGCACCGCGCCCGCCATGTCGATGAGCTGCTTCGGGCCGTACCCGCAGACGCAGGCGACCGGCATGCCGTGGATGTTGCCGCTGGGAGTGAGCTCGCTGGTATTGAAATCGGAGTGGGCGTCCAGCCACAGCACGCGAAGCTTCAGCCCTTTCTCGCGGCAGTGGCGCGACACCGCGCTGATCGAGCCGATGGCGAGGCAATGGTCGCCGCAGAGCAGGATCGGCATGCGCGACGCCGAGAGCTCGCCATGCACCGCATCGTGGATCGAGCGGTTCCACTGCGTCACCTCTTCGAGATGACGGTAGCCGTTGACGGGCTCCTGCCAGGGATTCGGCGGGCCGCGCAGATCACCGCGGTCCAGCACGTTCTGACCTTGCGATTCGAGCATCGCCCGCAATCCCGCGATGCGCATCGCCTCCGGGCCCATGGACGCGCCTCGCGCGCCGGCACCGATGTCGCTCGGTGCGCCGATGAGAGTGACGTTCTTGCTCATAAGGGGGCGGGAGTGTACCAGACGCCCTGAAATGGTGCGCCCGCCCCTCGAAGGCTCAGATCCGCATCCCACGTCCGCGTGCAAGCCGCTCGCCGCTGCCCGGCGCCGCGCCGAATCTGCCGTCCTCGAAAGCGATCTCGCCACGGCGCAGGACGATGCGCGGCGATCCCGTGACGGACCAGCCTTCGTAGATCGAGAAATCGGCGCGGCTGCGGTCGTCGCCGGCGCGCACGGTGAATCGCGCCGCCGGATCCCAAAGGGCGATGTCCGCATCCGAGCCCACCTGGATCACGCCCTTGCGCGGATAAACGCCGAGCAGCTTTGCTGCGTGCGTGGCAGTCAACTCGACGAAGCGTTCCACGCCGATCCGCTGCTTCGTGACGCCCTCGGAGTACAGCATCGGGAGCATCACCTGGAGGTTGCTCATGCCGGCGAGCGGATCACGGATATCGTGCTTCGGATCGAGCTTCTGCCGCTCGAGCCAGGGCGCATGATCGGAGCCCACGGTATGAATGCTGCCACTCGCGAGACCGCGCCACAGCGCGTCGCGATCCTCGGCACTTCGCAACGGCGGGAACCCGACGTACAACGGCCCTTCCGCAGTCCGGTACTTCTCCGAGGTGAGGTGCAGATATATCGGTCGCGTCTCGACATACACCGGCAACCCGCGTGCGCGCGCCTCTTCGCAGGCGCGCAGGGCCCGCCCGGTGGACAGGTGAACGATATAGACAGGACAGCCAGTGAGCTCGCAGAGAGCGATCACCTTCTGCACCGCGAGCACCTCGGAGAGCTCTGGCCTGCTCGCTTCGTAGAACTCCAGTGCGGTGCGGCGTTCCGCGACCAGCTTGCGCTGCGCTTCGAGCAAGACCCAGTGGTCCTCGCAGTGGATCATCGGCAGGGCTCCGAGATCGGCCGCCGCCGCAAGGGCCTCGACGTATTCGTCGAACTCCGCGTCGAAATCGCTCTCGACGGTGATGAGCTTGAAGCTCGAGTGCCCGGCCGCGAAGACCTTCGGCAGCTCCTGCGTCTGCGGCGGGTTGCCCAGGAACGGGTGCAGCATGACGTCTGCGATGGCCTGCTCGCGCACCATTCGTGCATAGCGGTCGAGCATGGGCCAGAGGGTCTCGCCTTCGTCGGCGAAGGCCATGACTCCGAGCGTCGTGATGCCGCCAGCCAGGGCGGCCATCGAGCCACTCGCGAAATCATCCACGTACGGCGCGGTGAGGTGCACGTGCGGATCGATGCCTCCCGGCAGCAGCTGCAGCCCCGATGCATCGATGGTGCGGACGCCTCTTCCAGCGGCATCTGCGGCTCGCGGGCCCAGTGCGACGATCTTCTCGCCTTCGACCAGCACATCCGCACGCTCGCGTCCCGTTGCGTTGACGACCCATCCGCCCCGGATGAGGATCGACTGCCTGCGAGAGCGCCGCCCGGCTCCGGCAGCCGCCAGGCCCGAGGCGGATGCGGCGAGAGCGCTCCATGCGAGCCGGCCGAGGACCGCACGCCGGCTCAAACGCTGGAGCCGGCGCACGCTCAATATCTCACTCGGAACTCGATACCCAGAGTGCGCGGCCTGTTGGCCGAGGCCGTCGTGATCGGATAATCCAGCTTGCCATCGGGCGTGAGGAATGGCGCGGCAGTGATGCCTTCGAGCTCCTGGTACTCGATGTCGTCGAGAGCATTGTTGACGAATGCCATCACCGACCAGGCGCCGCGCTCGACGCCGGCACGCAGGTTGAGCAGGGACATGCTCCCCAGGATGCCCGAAGCGATGTTCTGAACGCTCGAGTACCGCTTGCCGACGTATGCGAGATCCGCATGGCCGATGAACGCGAGGCCGCTGCCGCCGATCGGCGTCGAGAAATCGCCGCCCAGCGACGCCGTGTACTTCGGAACGTTCTTGAGAGTGTTGCCTTTGAGCACGTCGTATCGCAGCTCGGGCAACTCCGGCACCGGCGGAATCAGCAGCGCCGACTTCGTGAACTGCGCATCCGTATAGGAGCCGCTGAACGAGAACGACAGGCGCGGACCCGCGCGCCAGCGGCCTTCGAGCTCCAGCCCGTTGATGCGCGCGTCCGGTCCGTTGTCGATCAGGATGAACGGCACCAGCACCGCCACGTGCGGATTCTCATACTTCGTGTGGAAGACCGCCGTGTTCAGCGTGAGCCCTCCGCCCAGCCAGCGCGTCTTCGCGCCAGCCTCGAAGCTCAATACCTTGTCTTCGTCGTAGGTGAGCGCGTTGAGGAACGCGGCCTCGTCGAACGAGCCGCTCACCGTAGCCACCTGGAACGCCGCCACCGCGTTATTGAGATTGCCGCTGCGCACGCCCTTCGCCACGGAGGCGTACAGCATCACGTCGCTGCCGGCGTCCCACTCGACCGCGGCCCGCGGCAGCGTGCGGTGCAGCTTGAACTCGAAGCGCGTCGGCTGGCCGATGTCCGCGAACAGCGGCAGATAGTCGAAGAACGGGATGGGCGGCTCCAGCCCGCCGATGCTGACGTACTCGTGCAGCGTGCTGATGGACTTCTGGTGCACGTAGCGCGCGCCGCCGATGAGGCGCACGCGGTCGGTGACCGACCAGGTGACCTCGCCGAAGCCGGAGAGCTGCTCGGTGCGGTACGTCGTGTCCGAGATGAGCCCGTCCTCCGAGGGAGGCTCGGTGACGACCGCGAAGCCGGGACCGCCGATCGAGCCGTTGATGTCGAACTTCGAGTCACCGTAGAACAGCCCGCCGGTGAAATTCACCGCGCTCTCGAACGAAGTGACGAAACGCAGCTCCTGGGTGAAGTTCGCCTCCCGGCCGTCGTTCTTGGCGAGCAGCGGGAACGGGATGCCGAGCACGGACTCGAAGTACACCGAATTCAGGGCGTCGTAGATCCGCTGGTCGCGGCGTCGCTCGTAGTAGCCGCTGATGGACGTGAGCTTCGCCCGCCCGAAGTCGTAGTCCAGCCGCCCCGAGAACAACTCGAAGTCATCGGTGGTGGCGCCCGGCGCCCCGGCGCGAAAAGTCAGCTCCTTGCGGCGGCCGGTGAAGTCGACCGAAGAGGCATCGCCCTGCTCGTCCCGGCCGAGGTGCGCGACGAATCGCGCAGAGAGCTGCGAGTTCGGGCGGTAGAGCACGACGGCGCGCCCGCCGTAGGTCCTGTAATCGTTGATGTCCTTCGTGCCCAGCATCGGGTTGTCGATGAAGCCGGCATCGTCGCGGTACGAGCCCGTGACCCTCGCGCCGAGCACTCCGGGAACCATGTTGAAGGTCAGCGAGTTGTCGATGCGGTAGCTCGTGCCGCCCGCTCGCGTGGAGGAGACTGCGGCCCGCAGCGCGCCCGCATCGACGCGCTCGCCGTCGAGATCGGGATTCTGAGAGAAATACCGTATCGTGCCACCCATGGAGCCTTCGCCGAAGTAGGTCGGCTGCGGGCCGCGGATGACCTCGATGCGCGCGACGTCGAAAAGGTTGAAATCCTTCTGGCTGGCGGTGGGCGAGGACACGGGGATGTCGTCGAGATACTGCGTCACGAGCGGAGTGCCCGCGCCGCCGTCGGTGAGCCCTTCGTCCACCGAGTTCGACACGCCCCGGATGCTGACGTCGTTCTGGTTCGGCCCGCGATCCGTCAGGCTGATGCCCACGGAATGCGTGGCGATGTCCTGGAAGTCCGCGAGGCCGGCGCTCTCGATGTCACGGCCGCTCACCACGCCGATGGAAGCGCCGATACCCTGCACCGTCTCTTCGCGGAAACGCGAGGTCACGACCACCTCCTCGAGATCGGAATCATCACCCTCCTGCGCAGGTGCGCTGCCACCCGGTATCTCCGCGTTCTGGGCTGCCTGGTCTCGAGCTGCATCCTCGGAGCCTTCCGCCCGGGCGAGGCGAAACGCGTCGAGCCCGGCGGCTGCGGAGCTGCGGGTCGAACCCGGGCCCTTCGCCCGGATCGTCGCAGCGTCTTCAGCGGTGAAGACGATCTCGAGTCCGGTGCCGCGCAGCAGCTGCTCGAGCGCGCTGCGGCGCCCGAAGTCACCCACCACTGCGTTCGCGGTCGCCCGCTCCACCACGTCGTGCTTGTAGAGGAGCTGCATGTTGGCCTGTTCCGCGAAGGCCTTGAGCGCGGGCACCAGTGGCTGCGCGGCGATCTCGAAATGCACGGGCTCGTCCGCGCGGGACGTCAGGGGAGCCGCCAGCAACAGGGCGGCGAGGAATGCTCCGGGAATCGGCGATCGGACGGCGGTCATGGCTTCCCCAGTCAAAGTGTCGGTCGCGGCTCAACAGGGCCGCTCTAGCGATGACTACCCTTCGGGAGCACGAATGCCCCAGTGTCCGGGGCCACTCATCGCTCCTGCGCCGGCTCTTCGATGTGGATACGGCCATCTCCCTCGCGACGGATGCGCAGGCCGAGGCCTTCCCGCAGCATGCCGAGCAATGCCTCGACGCCCTGCGGATTGGCCTGGAAAGTGCCGCCCACCGGCAGTTGCCGCAAAGACTCGTCGTCGATGACCAGTCGCGACTCGGTGTATCGGGCGAGCTCCTCGAGCACGGACTCGAGGCTCTGGTTCTCGAAGTACAGCTTGCCGTTGCGCCACGCTGCGACGCGAGTCATCTCGGTCGGCTCCACGGAGCGGATCGCCGCCGCGCCCGACCGGATCTCCACCTGCTGGCCCGCGGTGAGCACCGAGACCGGTGCTTTCGCGAGCGAGCCATCCGAAGGCAGCTCACCGCTCTCGTGCGCCCCAGTCACTTTCACCGTGCCCTCGCTCACGAGGACGCGCACGCCCGTGGGCCGCAGATCCACATTGAATGCCGTGCCGACCGCGCGGATCCACGACTGCCCCGCGACCACCCAGAACGGGCGCTGCGGATCGTGCGCCACCTTGAAGAAAGCCTCACCACGCGCGAGCCGGATCATCCGGGCGCGCGCAGAGAACTGCACCCGGGCCAGGCTGTTGCTGTTGAGATCGAGCCGCGAGCCATCCGGCAGCTCGACCGAGGCATGCTCCCCGATGGCCGTCTGGAACGAGGTCTCCGGGCCCGTCTGCGCTTTCCACCACACGAGCGCCACCGCAACCGCCGAGAGCGCTGCCGCAGCGGCGATTCCCCAACCGGCCGAGATGAAACGGCGGCCCGGCGAGATGCCGGCGACGGTCGAGCCGGGGATGTCCACCGTTGCGCCCTCCGAAGCGGCGCTCATCGCATTGCCGAAGGACACTGCGCGCACGATGCGACCCGCGCGCTTCACTTCATCGACCGTGCCGCAAACGGCCTGATAGGCGCGGGCATGCAGGGGATGCTTCGCGACCCAGGCCTCGAACTGCGCACGGTCTTCGGCCGTGACGTCATCCGCATGCAGGCGCGCGACCCATTCGCAGGCCTCCTGCTCCGCACGAGCCGCATCGGGGAATCGGTGGATGCGGCTCATGGCGGCTGCGTTTCCGTGAAGCGCCTGTTCAGGGCGGCATGGACCTGCCTGACGCCGAGAGCGATGTGCTTCTCGACCGTCTTCCTCGAAATGCCGAGATACGTGGCGATCTCCTTGTAGGACCTGTCCTGGAACATCCTCAGCGTGAACGCCGCCCGGCACTGCGGGGGCAGGCGGCCGACCGCCTCGTTCAGCAGGCGGATGCGCTCGTCCGCCAATGCGGCGTCTTCGGGAGATTCGTGCACTCCGTGCAGCTCGGACGCCGCCGCATATTGCGCGGCGTAGGCATCGACCACGCGATCGTGACGACGTGCCTTGGAAGCCAGGTTGCGCGCGACGGAAAAAAGGTACGGACGTGCGCCGTCCTCGCGAGCCTCACCGGAAACGGGCACTTCGCTCGCGTAGGTGCGCAGATAGGCTTCCTGGACGATGTCCTCCGCCACGCCGCGCGTGCGCACGAGGCGGCGCACGTACCGCCCCAGCGCTTGCCTGCTATCGCAGAAAAGCCGCGCAAAGTACTG
>JBGAIL010000217.1:0-7550 GCA_044225565.1 Steroidobacteraceae bacterium
CCTGCATCTCTTCGACGGACTGGCGGATCTCCTTCTTCAACCGGGCGGCCAGCTTGCGGCCGTCGAGCAGGCGGGCGTTCATAAGGGGCTGCATTCTCGCACGGACGGGCCGCGGCGCGCCGTAAAATGCCGGTCCCGGGGTGCTCCCTGCCCCGGACTGGCGCATCCGCGGCGAGGATGGCCGCCCCACGACAGCGCGGGCGGGGCCTGCCCGGTATGCTTTTTTCATCGCTGGATGGACTGGAATACATGATGACTGCGACCGTCGAGAATGGGACTTTTCACCTGCCGCCGCCGCGCAACGAGCCCGTGCTGGGCTACGCGCCCGGCTCGCCCGAGCGCGTGAAGCTGGAAGCCACGCTGAAGCGCCTGTCTGGCGAGGTGGCGGACATGCCTCTCGTCATCGGCGGCCGCGAAGTGCGCACCGGCAAGTTCGACGAGGCGCGCATGCCGCACGACCACGGGCACGTGCTGGGCAAGGTGCACCTGGGCGGTGAGAAGGAAGTGGTCGCCGCCATCGAGGCCGCGCAGAAGGCATGGCCGGAATGGTCGCGCCGCCCCTGGGCGGAGCGCGCGGCGATCTTCCTCAAGGCCGCCGACCTGCTCGCCGGAGAATGGCGCCCGGTACTGAACGGCGCCACCATGCTCGGCCAGTCGAAGACGGCGCATCAGGCAGAGATCGACTCCGCCGCCGAGCTCATCGATTTCTTCCGTTTCAACGTGGAGTTCATGCTGCGCCTCTACGGCGAGCAGCCCATCTCCAGCCCCGGCGTGTGGAACCGCGTCGACTACCGCCCGCTCGAGGGGTTCGTCTACGCCGTCACGCCGTTCAACTTCACTGCGATCGCCGGCAACCTGCCGAGCGCACCGGCGCTGCTCGGCAACACCGTAGTGTGGAAGCCGTCGGCCACCGCGAAGTTCAGCGCGCACTACCTCATGAAGCTGCTCGAGGCCGCCGGCCTGCCGCCGGGCGTCATCAACCTCGTCTATGGCGACCCGAAGATGGTGAGCGACGGCTGCCTCGCGAGCCAGCACCTCGCAGGCGTGCACTTCACCGGCTCCACCGGTGTATTCAATGCCATCCTGCGCGAGGTGGGCGAGCGCACCTACCGCTCGTATCCGCGCATCGTCGGCGAGACGGGCGGCAAGAATTTCGTGCTCGCGCACCCCAGCGCCGATCTGGCAGCGCTCGCCACGGGCATCCTGCGCGGCGCCTTCGAATACCAGGGGCAGAAGTGCTCGGCGGCTTCGCGCCTGTTCATCCCGCAGTCCCTCTGGCCGAAGCTGCGCGAGCGGCTGGTCGACGAGATCGCCAGCATCCGCATGGGTGACGTGCGGGATCTGCGCAATTTCATGGGGGCCGTCATCGATGAGCGCGCGTGGCGCAAGCATGACGCGGCCATCGCCGAAGCACGCTCGCACGGCAGCGTCGAGATCGTGGCCGGAGGTGGCACGGACATGAGCAAGGGCTACTTCGTGCAGCCGACGCTGCTGCTCGCGAAGGATCCGAAGGTCCGGCACATGACGGAAGAGTTCTTCGGCCCCATCGTCTGCGCCTATGTGTACCCCGACGCGGATTACGCGAAGGTCATCAAGCTCATCGACGAGGCGAGCTACTATGGCCTGACGGGCTCGGTGTTCTCCACGGACCGCGCCGCCATCGCCCAGGCGGCGGACGGCCTGCGGCACGCCGCGGGCAACTTCTACATCAACGACAAGCCGACGGGCGCCATCGTCGGCCAGCAGCCTTTCGGCGGCGCGCGCGCCTCGGGCACGAACGACAAGGCCGGGTCGATGTGGAATCTGATGCGCTGGGTGTCGCCGCGCACGATCAAGGAGACCTTCGAGCCGCCGCACGATTATCGCTATCCGTTCATGGCGGGCTGATCCGGCAGGGCGGGGCGCCATGCCCCGCCTTCAACCTTTCGTGGGGAGCTCTCGATGAGAAGAAGAGTCTGGCTGTATGTCTGCGCGCTCGAAGCCGGAGCGCTCGTCCTGGGCATGGCGCTTCGTGCGCAGGCCGCCGCGGCTCCGACATACGAGGCGGAGATCCGGCGCACCTCCTATGGCATCCCGCACATCCTGGCGAAGGACGAGCGCGGCCTTGGTTTCGGGGCCGGCTACGCGTATGCGCAGGACAACCTCTGCCTGCTCTCGCAGATGGTCGTGACGGTGAACGGCGAGCGCTCGCGCTACTTCGGCGCCGAGGCGAGCGACGGGCCGGACATCGAGTCCGGTGGGCCGAAGGTGCCGAACCTGCAGTCCGATTTCTTCTTCAAGTGGCTGAACGCGCCGGAAGAGATCGCTCGTGCGGCCAAGGTGATGTCGGCAGAATCCCGAGCGCTGGGAGAGGGTTACGTCGCAGGATTCAACCAGTTTCTCGCAGACACGCCCCCGGCCGGGCGGCCGCAGGCCTGTCGCGACGCGCCCTGGGTGAGGCCGCTCGAAGGGGCGGACCTCATCCGGCTGATGCGCCGTCTGGCGGTGGAGGCGGGAACCATCAATTTCATCCGGGAGCTGGTGGCAGCGGTGCCGCCGGAGGTGGCCGCGAAGAGTGCCGCTTCCGGGGCGCCTGACCGCTCGGCACTCGACTTCCTCGACGACAAGCGCGGCCGTCTCGGCAGCAACGCAGTGGCGCTCGGCAAGCTCGCTACCGAGAACGGACGTGGGTTGCTGCTGGGGAACCCGCACTACCCGTGGTATGGGTCGCTGCGCTTTTACCAGCTGCACCTGACGATTCCCGGCAAGGTCGACGCCATGGGCGCGAGCCTGGGCGGCTTCCCGGTGGTGAGCATCGGCTTCAACCGGCACGTGGCATGGTCGCATACGGTGAACACGTCGGGCCATTTCACCTTGTACGCCCTGGCGCTCGATCCGAAGGATCCGACGAAGTACGTGGTCGACGGCGTAAGCCGTCCGCTGGTGAAGCGCACCGTCACAGTGGATGTGGACGGGAAGGGCGGCAAGCGCTCGCACGACTTCTGGATGTCCGACTATGGTCCGCTGCTCGTCATGCCCGGCCAGCTCGACTGGAGCGCGACCGCTGCATACGCCATTCGTGACGCCAATCTCGACAACACGCGCATGGTCGACACGTGGTACGCGATGGATCGCGCTGCTTCGCTCGACGACGTGGAGCGCGCCATTCGCGGCATCCTCGGCATCCCGTGGGTGAACACCATCGCGGCGGACGATCGCGGCGGGACGCTCTACACCGACGTCACCGTGGTGCCGAACGTCTCGAAGGCGAAGCAGGATGCCTGTATCGACGAGCCCTATCGCAAGCTCGCTTCGCAGGGGCTGTTCGTGCTGCGTGCCGCCAAGGCCTGCGAGTGGGATGTGGACCCGGCTGCCCCGCAGCCCGGCATCTACGCCGGATCGAAGCTGCCCGTGCTGCGGCGCGACGACTTCGTGCAGAACTCGAACGACAGCGCGTGGATGACGAATCCCGCCCAGCCGCTCACGGGCTTCGCGCCCATCGTGAGCGAGCAGGACTACGCGCAGGGTGGCCGCACGCGCATCGGCATCAGCCAGATCCAGGCCAGGCTCGCGGGTCGCGACGGGCTCCCGGGGGATCGATTCACGCCCGACAGCCTCGCTCGCATCGCGTTCAACAACCGCTCGTACTACGGCACGATGCTGCGGGAGGATCTGCTGAAGATCTGCGCCGATCCCGGCTCCGCCACCGTGGATGGGAAGAGCATGGACCTCGCGCCGGGTTGTGCTGCGTTCGCCAGGTGGAATGGCCACGCGAACCTCGACAGCGTCGGCTATCCGCTGGTCAAGGCCTGGTTCGGTGGATTCATCGATCGTGCGGACATCTGGGCCGTGCCGTTCTCGGTGACCGATCCGGTGGGAACGCCGCGTGGCCTCAAGACAGGAGATCCGGCGGTGGTGCTCGCAATTCGCGAAGCGCTGGGCCAGGCGATGACCGAGCTGCAGAAGAACGGCATCGACCCGACCCGGCCGTTGCGTGAAGTGCAGATCGTGGAGCACAACGGCAGGCGCACTCCGATCCCGGGTGGCGGCGCGGACGGCATCTACAACAACATCCATTCCGTCGCGGGCGACGGCGTCGAACGCGTTCGCAGCGGCTCGAGCTACATCCAGATCGTCGGCTTCGATGAGAACGGCCCTCGTGCGAGGGCGGTGCTGACGTACTCGCAGTCCACCGATCCGGCTTCGCCGCATTTCGGTGACCAGGCGCCGCTCTTCTCGCGCAGCGAATGGAACGAGCTGCCGTACACGGATGCGCAGATCCGCGCCAACCCGGATTACAGGAGCCTGAAGATCTCCCGATAGACGGCCGGCTCAGCGGGCCGGCTTGCGGATCCAGACCGAGTAGATGATGCCGCCCAGCGCCAGCCAGCCGAGCAGGCGCAGCCAGGCGTCGAACGGCAGCGAGATCATCATGTAGAGGCAGGCGCCTGCGCCGAGCAACGGAATGACCGGCGAGAACGGCACACGGAAGGGGCGTGGCGTGTCCGGCGCCCGTACCCGCAACACGAGCACTGCGATGCACACTGCGGCGAACGCGAGCAGCGTGCCGATGGAGACCAGCTCGCCGAGCAGGTCGAGCGGGAAGAGCCCGGCGATGGCGGCGCAGATGATGCCGGCGATCCAGATACCGCGCGAGGGCGTACGGTATTTCGGATGCACCTTCGCGAAGACGGGCGGCAGCGCGTTGTCGGCCGACATGGTGTAGAAGATGCGCGTCTGGCCGTAGAGCGTGACGAGGATGGTCGAGGCCAGGCCGATGATCGCACCCGCGCTCACCAGCGGCTTGATCCAGTTCAGTCCGGGGCCGCCGCCGTCGAGCGCGACCATGATGGGGTCCGGGACGTTCAGCGTGGTGTAGTGGGCGAGGCCAGTGACCACGAGCCCCGTGGCGACGTACAGCGCCGTGCAGATGAACAGCGATGCGAGGATGCCGATGGCGAGGTCTCGCTGCGGCCGCAGCGTCTCCTGGGCGCACGTGGAGATGGTCTCGAAGCCGATGTAGGCGTAGAAGATGACGCCGCTCGCGCGCAGGACGCCCGACCAGCCGAAGCCACCGGTCTCGGCGTTGTGAGCCGGAACGAAGGGCTCCCAGTTGCCCGGATGCACGAAGAACGCACCCACCAGTACGACGAGCAGGATCACGCCGACCTTGAGGATGACCATCAACGTGTTCGCGAGGGTCGATTCCTTCACGCCGACGATGAGCAGCGCCGTCATGCCCAGCACGATGGCCACGGCAGGCAGGTTGATGAGCGCGCCCGAGAAGGCGAAGTGCCGGGCCTTGTCGAGCACGATGGGGGCATTGCTCACCACGTGCGGAAAGGCGAAGCCCAGCCGTTGCGCCGCATCGCTCGCGTAGCCCGACCATCCCACTGCGACGGTGGAGGCGGCGACGAGATACTCGAGGATCAGGCACCAGCCGATGATCCATGCGACCTGCCGGCCCATGGCCGCGTTCGCGTAGGAATATGCGCTGCCGGCCAGCGGCATCATCGAAGCCAGCTCCGCGTAGCACAGGCCGGCCAGCAGGCAGGCGAACCCGGCGATGATGAAGGCATACACGATGGCCGGCCCGGCCCACTGCGCGGCCACCGTGCCGGTCATCACGAAGATGCCGGCGCCGATGGTGCTGCCGACACCGATCATCGTGAGGGAGAAGGGGCCGAGGACCCGCCGGAGTCCGGGGGAATCCGCTGCACTGTCTGAGTTCATTCTGGGGCTCGCCGCACTGAAACCGGGCGGAACAGTACCGAAACCCCGGCGGGTGGGCCAGCGTCTTGATGCGGGGCCGCCTGGCGTGCAGGTATTCCACGCGGATTGAAGCAGGCTGGTCTGCCTGTTAGCGTTTCCGCCCTCTGCGGTGCCGCCCCGCCGCAAGGCCCGGCATGCGCCGTGCCGGCGGCGAGGTCGGCATCATGACGAGCGTGGCGATGAATCCGATGGACAGGCGAGAGTCACTCCTTGACGGACAATGAATTCGTTCCGGTCGGACCGCTGGCGGATCTGCCCGAAGGCGGCAGGCGCACCTGCCGGGTGGCCGGGCGGGAAATCCTGGTGTGCCATGCGAAGGGCGGCGTATACGCCGTGGACAATATCTGTACGCATGCGTTCGCCCGCTTGAGCGAAGGCCGGCTGCGCGGCGTGCGCCTCATCTGCCCGCTGCACGGCGCTTCGTTCGATGTGCGCACGGGCGATGTGATCGACGGGCCGGCTACACGCCCGCTCGCCGCGCATACCGTTCGAGTGGTGGACGGGCAGATCGAAGTCTCGGTGGACATCAAGGCCGCTCAGCTGCGCAATCCACTTTGAGCCGGCCATCGGCTGTGCGGCGAGCTGATCGGCTTCACCGCAGGGCTGCACCCGTTCGCTGGCGCGGGTGCGGGGTAAGCTCCGCGCCCAAATCCACTTTGAGCCGGCCGTTGGCCGTGCCGCGAGCTGATCGGCTTCACCGCATGGCCGCACCCGTTCGCTGCCGTGGATGCGGCGCAGGCTCCGCGCCCAGCGACAGTGGCAGGGCGGTCTCGAACTTCACCTGCTTGAGCGCGAAGCTCGAGCGGATGTTCGACACGCCCGGGATCCGGGCGATCTCCTCGACGATGAAGCGCTGCAGCGCCTCGACGTCCGCCACCACGAGCCGCAGCAGGTAGTCCGAGTCCCCGGTCATGAGATAGCACTCCATGATCTGGGGAAAGCGCTTGATGGTCTCTTCGAACGCTTCCAGCGTTCCTTCCACCTGCTTCTCGAGCCGCACTTGAATGAACACGCTCACTCCGAGGCCGATGGCCCGTGCGTCGAGCAGTGCGACGTACCGCCTGACGATTCCGGCGCGCTCGAGTGCCCGCACGCGAGCCAGGCATGGGGACGGTGAAAGATGGACTCGCTGCGCCAGCTCCGCATTGGTCAGCTTCGCGTTCGCCTGCAGCTCCTCGAGGATTTTCCGGTCTATGGGATCCAGGGGCTTGTTCAGCATGAAATGCCGTAAAGTCGTGTAACAGCGGCATAGGATACCAGTCATGAGCCTGTAGGCGGCAACAACGGCAGCACATGCGGGAGCACCGTCCGTACGCTGTCCCGTCCGGGGCAAGTCGTTCCCCCCGCGTAGATGAGTTTCCAATGGCCTCCGTACCCTCGCTCAACGGGATGTCCGCTGCCGATCCCGCGGATTCCGATCCCCTCGAGACCCGTGACTGGCTGGATGCGCTCGCTTCCGTCGCAGCGGCCGCCGGGCCGGAGCGGGCCGCCTTCCTGCTGGACAAGCTGCGCGCCGAAGCCGACAGGCTCGGCGTCGCCGCGCGGGGCCCTGCGTTCTCGGCGTATCGCAACACCATTCCGCTCGAGCGGCAGGAGCCGCATCCGGGCAACGTGGCGCTCGAAGAGCGCATCACGGGAATCATCCGGTGGAACGCGCTGGCGATGGTGGTGCGCGCCAACAAGGCGTACGGCGAGCTCGGCGGGCACATCGCGAGCTTCGCTTCCGCGGCGGAGCTCTTCGAGACCGGCTTCAATCATTTCTTCCGCGCCGCGAGCGAGGGCCGCGAGGCGGACCTCGT
>JBGAIL010000218.1:0-7536 GCA_044225565.1 Steroidobacteraceae bacterium
CCTCGGCTCCATCGAGGTCGGGAAGCTGGCGGATCTCGTCATCCTCGATGCCGATCCTCTCGTGGACATTCGCAACGCCCGTACGATCCGTGGCGTTGTGAAGCAGGGCGTCCTCTACGAGGCCGTGCAACTCGGCATTCGCGCGCGTTAGGCAGGGAATCCGCGCGGCCGTGCTTCCCGCTTCCTCGCATCGGACAACGACCATCAGTCGCCGCGAGCTCTTGCGGTTCGCCGGGCTCGCGGCGATGGCGTCTCGACCCGCCCTGACTGCTGCGTCCGGGGACGAGGGCGCGCTGGCGGCCTGGCTGCGCAGTGAGGCCTTCCGCGCCTTCATTCACTCACGCATGCGGTCCGGTCACATTCCCGGAGTGAGCCTGGCGGTGATCGACGGTGGGCAATCGATCCATGCCGCAGGCTTCGGACTGGCGGATCTGCAGGCGCGCCGACCGATGACTGCCGATACCGTCATGAACATCGCTTCGGTGAGCAAGACGATCACCTGCACCGCGGTCATGCAGCTGTGGGAGCAAAAGCGGTTCGACCTCGACGATCCCATCGACGCTCACCTGCCATTCACGGTGCGCAACCCTGCGTACCCCGACGATGCCCTGACGTTCCGCCACCTCCTGCTGCATCTCTCCTCGATCGCCGACGGCCCCGCATACGATGCGAGCTATGCCTGCGGAGATCCCCGGATCTCTCTGGAGAAATGGCTGCACGACTACCTCACACCGGGAGCGCCGCTCTTCGATGCCCGAAACAATTTCCACGACTGGAAGCCCGGCGCCCGGTACGAGTACAGCAATGTCGCCTATGGCCTCCTTGGCCTCCTCGTGGAGCGCCTTTCCGGCCGTCTCTTCGCCGACTACTGCCGCGAGCGCATCTTCGCGCCACTGAGGATGGCTAGCAGCAGCTTCCGTCTCGCCGACGTCGATCGGGGATCGCATGCCACCGGCTACGATCATCTGGGAGATGGCGATGCTTCCGAAGTGCGAGTTCCGGATCCTGCGTGGCAGCCCAACGCCCACTCCGGAGCTCGACTGGCTCCGCACTGCCTATACGGCTTCCCCACGGTGTCGGATGGTCTTGCCCGCACCAGCGCGCGGGAGCTCTCGAGATTCCTGCTCGCCTATATGCAGGGCGGCGTGCTCGACGGCACGCGCATCCTGCGCGAGGAAACGGTTGCCCTGATTCTCTCGGATCAGCAGGTCGAAATTCCTGAGCCTCCAGGCGCACGCCTGGGAATCACCTGGCGACGCTACCCCGACGGCACATTTGGCCACACGGGGGGCGATCCAGGCGTATCCTCCCGCGTCGCTTTCCGCCCCGGCGACGGGCGCGGCGTCGTGATTCTCGCCAACGTGCGAGGTGCCAAGAGCCAGGTGGCCGATATCGCGCGCAGCATCTTCGAGGGGACGCGGGCGAGCATTCCGGACTAGAGGATCGATCGTGCTGGAACACACTGCGCAGCCGGTTTCGCGAGCCGCGCGACTCATACGAGACACCCTCGTGTGGGAGAACCACTGCTGCATGCCTTTCGAGGACGCGCCCCGATGGATGCCGCAGCTCGAGCGCTATCGGCGTGCGGGCTTCGACGTGGTGCACGTCAACATCGGGGATTCCGACATCCCGCTCGACCGCATGCTGCGGGCGCTGGCGGGCTTCCGCGCCTGGCTGAGCGAAAGGCCCGAAGAGTACGTTCTAGTGAGCGGCGTCGCGGACATCCTGCGGGCCAGGCAGAGCGGCAAGCTCGCCGTGTGCTTCGACATCGAAGGCGCGCAGGCACTCGGAAAAGATCTCGGGCTCATCCCCATCTTCTACAGCCTGGGGGTGCGCTGGCTGCTCATGGCGTACAACTGCGGCAATCTGGTTGGCGCCGGCTGTCACGACGCCGTGGACGGAGGGCTCACCGAGTTCGGCCGCCGGTTCATCGCCGGCATGGACCGCGTCGGCATGATCAAGGACGTGGCGCACACCGGCTATCGCACTGCCCGGGACGTCATCGAAGCATCCAGCGTTCCGGTGAACATCTCGCATTCGAATCCGCGCGCGCTCAACGACCATCCGCGCTGCGTGCCGGACGATCTCATGAAGGCCTGCGCCGCGAGCGGCGGCGTCATGGGCATCACCGGCCTGGGCCTGTTCCTGGGCGGCAACGACATCAGCACGGAGAACGTCGTGCGCAGCATCGAGTACTCGGTGGGCGTGATGGGCATCGATCACGTGGGCCTCGGGCTCGACTACGTCTTCGACCAGCAGGGCCTCACGGGCGACTTCGACCTCAAGCGGCAATACTGGCCCGAAGGCTTTGGCTATGACTCCGGCACGCGCTTCGTGCCACCGGAGCAGCTTCCCGAAGTGGTGGAGGCCCTGCTGGCGCGCGGGTACCGGCCGGAAGACGTGGCGAAGCTCCTCGGCGGCAATTTCCTGCGCGTCGCCCAACAGATCTGGAAGTGAAGGCACACCCATGAACGCATTGCGGGCTCTCGCTCTGTCCGTTTGTCTCTCCGCGATGGCGGGCATGCCGGCCCACGCGCGAGAGTTCGATCTCATCCTGCGCGATGCCACGGTGATCGATGGAACGGGCGCCGCACGCCGCAAGGCGGACGTCGGCATCATCGGGGACAGCATCGCAGCGGTCGCCAACCTGGCGGGTTCCACGGGCAGGCGGGAGATCCAGCTCGACGGGTTGGTGCTCACGCCGGGCTTCATCGACATGCACGCGCACGTGGCGGAGAACGAGTACGGGGACAGCGGCCTCCTGTCGAAGGATGTGAGGCGCCGCGCCGCCCAGAACTACGTGATGCAGGGCGTGACCAGCGCGGCCGCCAACCCGGACGGCTATCAGCCCGCTTCGCTCATCGAGCAGCGCGAGCGGCTGACCCGGGCGGGCATCGGAATGAACGTGGCGCTGTTCAACGGCCACAACTCGATGCGCGCTACCGTCATGGGCAAGGACACTTCGCGTCTCGCCACGCCGGCCGAAGTGACGGCGATGCAGGAGCTGCTGCGCCGGGGCATGGAAAAGGAGCGCTCCTTCGGGCTGTCGCTCGGCCTCGAGTACGACAGCGGCCGGTATTCCGACACGGATGAGGTGGTTGCTCTCGCGAGCGCGATGGCGCCTTACGGCGGCGTGTACATCGCGCATCAGCGCAGCCAGGGCTCGGCGCCCATGTGGTACAAGCCGAGCCTCAGTGGCGGGGTTGCGCCGCCGACGCTGGCAGGCACATTGGCGGAAAGCGTGCGCGTGGCCGAAGAGACGGGCGTCACGGTCGTCGTCACGCACATCAAAGGGTGGGGACCCGGCTTTCGTGGAGTAGGCGAAGACCGTTCCACCCTGCAGGCTGCACGGGACCGCGGCGCGCGGATATTCATGGATCTCTATCCTTATTTCAGCGCGGGCTCGGACGGCTCGTTCGTCATGCTGCCGCCGTGGGCCATCGGCGCAGACCGGGCGTTCGATGCGGACGGCATGCCGCGCAGGAATTTCGATCACGCCGCGGCGCTGCGGCGGGTGCTGCGGGACTCGTCGAAGCGGGCAGGCCTTGCGGCGGACATCGCCAACCAGGTGGCGCTGAAGGGCGGCGCGGAGCACGTCACGGTGCTGAGCTATCGGGATCATTCCTACGACGGCAAGACCATCGCGGACCTGATGCGCCTGCGCGGGCAGGACCTCACCGGGCTCGCCATCGCGCTGCAGCTCGAAGGGGACCGCCACGAAGCGGGCGGCGTGAAGCTGCGGGCCGTGAGCATGGACCCGCGCGACATCGAGCTCTTTTACTCGCAGAGCTGGGCGGCCACGGGCAGCGACGGCTGGATCGTGCTGCCGGAAGAGGCGGTGGGGCCGCTCAAGTACGTGGAGACCAACCAGCGCAACTTCGGAACCTATCCACGCCGGCTCGGCTTCATCAGCCTCGAGCGCAAGGTGGATACGCTGGAGGAAGCCGTCCGCAAGTCGTCCGGCCTGCCGGCGCAGATCCTGGGGCTGCGGGACCGCGGTGTCATCGCGACAGGCATGAAGGCGGACCTGGCGGCCATCGATCTCGCGAAGCTGCGCGACAACACGACCATCGCCGAGCCGAGCGTCTACCCGAGCGGCGTCCAGCACGTGTTCGTGAACGGCGTGGCCGTGGTGGCGGATGGAAAGCCCACGCTCGCCCTGCCTGGAAGGGTGCTCGACCCGCCGGGGCGGTAGAAGCCCATTCGGGGATAGGCGTGCGAGCGCCCCCGAAGTCTCACCAGGTTGCCTTTGGCGCGATCCCGTCACGGCGGGCATCCTGCGATTTCCGGTTTGTCTGCCTGGAACGTCTGGGGGTAACCTAGGCCCGCAATCCGTCGCCCATCCTCATGACCTGCGAATCCGTCACCCGGCCCGATGAGCCCGGCTCGATCCCGGCCGGGCAGGAAAGGCATGCGGCCAACGTGGCGGCGCTCTTTCGCGAGCACAACAAGACGCTGGTGAGCTTCCTCAGGGCGCGGCTGCAGTCCGAGCAGGATGCGCGCGAGGTCGCGCAGGAGACTTACGTGAAGCTCCTGCAGCTCGATCGCCCGGGCGCGGTGAGCTTCCTGCGCGCGTATCTTTTTCGAACCGCCGCCAATCTGGCGACCGACCGGCTGAGACAGCGCAACGTGCGGCGGGGCAGCGAGTCGGCCGGGGTGTTCGAGGACCTGGTCGACGAATGCGAAGTGCCGGAGGCGCGCGTCGCCGCGGTGCAGGAGCTTTCGCTGATCCGGCGCTATCTGTTCGAGCTGCCGGAGCGCTGGCGCGAAGCGTTCATCCGGCATCGCATCCTCGGTGAGACCGAGGTGGCCGTCGCGAAGAGGCTCGGGCTCACGGACCGCATGGTGCGCAACTACATCGTGCAGACCTTGTTCTACTGCCGGGCCCGCCTGGATGGTCGCACGGCGGAGCAGGCACAGGAGGGTTTGCGGAGATGAACGTCCAGGATGAGCGCATGATGCAGGCGTCCGAATGGTTCATGCGGCTTCGCGAGCCTGATGTCGACGAATCGACGGCAGCCGGCTGGCTGCAATGGTCTCAGGCCGATCGCGCGAACCTCGCAGCGTTCGAGCGGGTGCGCGAGCTGTGGGATCGCTTCGACGACTCTCGTCTGCACGGACCGCTCGCCAGGCAGATGACGCGGCGTACCGACTTCCGGCCGGCAGCATGGGCTATCGCGGCGTCCACGATATTGGCCGTGGGCGTCTCGTCGTGGTGGCAGTTCGTGCGCAGTGAGCACCCGGCCGTCACGGAGGCGTTGAACACGGATGCGGGAGCGATGCGGCGGCAACGCCTGCAGGACGGTTCCATCGTCGAGCTGGGCGCACGCTCCAGCGCGCACGTGCGCATTACGCGTGAGCGGCGCGAGATTTTCGTTGAGGACGGCGAGGCGTTCTTCCAGGTCGCAAAGGATCCGAGCCGGCCGTTCGTCGTGCGGGCGGGAGACCTTCAGGTCGTTGCAGTCGGCACGGCATTCAACGTGCGCAAGACCGACGAGCGCGTCGTCGTCACGGTCAAGGAAGGGGCGGTGCGCGTCACGCCGAGCCGGCAGACCGCAGCGGCGATCGCGCCGGCTGAGAGCGCCGAGGGCCAGCTGCGTGCCGGAGCAGGTCATCAGGTGACGTACTCGGCTCGCCAGCAGGCGCTCACGATGACGCCGTTCGCGCCGGCTGCAGCGCCGGGGGCTAGCTGGCAGGTCGGTCGATTCGAATTCGTCAACGAGCCGCTCGGCAGCGTCATCGCGGACATCAATCGCTATTCGCCACGCCCCATCGCTTTCTTCGCCAATGAGCGCATCGCAGCGCTGGTGTTCACCGGCACGTTGCGGCGTGATGCCATCGACGACTGGCTGCGCGGACTCAGGGACGTATTCCCTGTCGAGGTCGTGGATCGTGGCGAGCTGGGCGTGCTGCTCGCGGAGCGCTGAGTCGCCGCGACCGTTTCCGGTTGGGCTGGGGTGAATCGTCTAGGGACACGAGACGACAAGACAGCCACCGAGGGGTTTCATGCGTAGCAGAGTCTGGCCAGCCACCCTGGCGGGTTTCTCGATGTGCACGGCGCTCGCCGGCTTTTCCATCACCATCGGCACGACGGCGGATGCCGCCGCGCCGCAACGCGAAGCGGCTGGCGGCGCAGTGAGCGACCGGGAAGTGAACTTCGATATTCCCGCGCAGCCCCTGGCCGGCGCGCTGATCGCATTCTCCGCGCAGACCGGCCTTCAGGTGCTGACCTCGGGCACGACGCTGCCGAGCGGAGACACGAGCGCCATCACCGGGCGTTTCACCATCACGCGGGCCCTGAGCGCACTGCTCGACGGAACGGGCTTGCAATACCGCACCGTCAGCGATACGACGATCACGCTCGTGCCGTCGGGCCGTCCGCTGCAAGGCAACGAGGCGCCGGTATCCGGCGATCTGCATCTTGCTCAGTCCGATGCGGAGAAATCGCAATCCGGCGTGGAAGAAGTGGTGGTCTACTCCGAGCGCACCGGCTATGCGGCCACGGATGCGTCCGGTGCGACCAAGACCGACACGCCGATCATCGAGACGCCGCAGTCCATCTCCATCGTCACGCGCAACCAGCTCGATGATCGAGGCGTGAACAGTCTCACGGACGCATTGCACTACGCGGCGGGCGTGCGCACCGACGAGGCGAGCGGTGCCGGCGTGACGCAGGACAATTTCTACGTGCGCGGCTTCAGCGAATCCGGCGTCGGCTCGTATGTGGACGGGCTGCGCCAGTCGTATGAGCCGATCAATGGTGCGGCGAAGATCTATGGCGTCGAGCGCGTCGAGGTGCTGCGCGGCCCGAGCTCGGTGCTCTATGGGCAGAACGACCCCGGCGGCCTGGTCAATCTCGTGTCGAAGCGGCCGGGCGAGACGCCGGTGCACCAGGTCGATCTCACGCTCGGCCGCTACGATCGCCGCCAGATCGGCGTGGATCATGGTGGCGCCGTGGATGGCGAAGGCAAGCTTCTCTATCGCGGCGTGGGCCTGTTCCGCGACAGCAATACCGAGACGCGATTCGTTCCGGACGACGCGCTCTACATCGCGCCTTCGCTGCTGTGGAAGCCGGCCGATGCGGTGCGGCTGACGCTGCTCACGGGATATGAGCGCGACGAATCCCGCTTCAGCTACGGCCTGCCGCCTTTTGGCAGCGTGCTGCCGAACCCGAACGGCGAGCTGCCCTGGGATTTCTTCGGCGGCGATCCGTCCTATTCGGACAAGAAAGTGCGGCGCTATTGGGCCGGCTACGAATTGCTGGCGCATCTGAAGGGCGCGTGGACGTTCACCCAGAACACACGGTACAGCAACATCGACGTCGACGACTATCGACTGGGGCCCAGGGGAAATTACAGCGTGCCGTTCGGCGATCCGCGCTTCGGCAGCGCGCTCGCGGAAGACGACCGCACGTTGCTTCGGTCCGCGCAGGCCTACCTGTACGGCATCAACATGTTCCAGACGGACAATCATCTCGCCGCGAAATTCGGCGACGACGACCTGCAGCAGACCGTTCTGGTCGGGATCGACTACGCG
>JBGAIL010000219.1:0-7458 GCA_044225565.1 Steroidobacteraceae bacterium
ACGTGCTGCTCATCTGCGACGACACGGGCGTGCGCAAGCTGTAGACGGGGTCAGGTCGGCAGCCGGTCGATCTTCGCGGCGCAGATGAAGTCGTTCTCGGAGAGGCCGTCGATGGCGTGCGTGCTGTAGCGCACACGGCAGTAGTCGTAGCCCACCTCGAGGTCCGGGTGATGGTCCTCGGTGTTGGCGACGTGGGCCACCGCGTTCACGAAGCTCATGGTGCGGTAGAAGTTCTCGAAGCGGAACTCGCGGCGCAGCTGCTTCGCGGCCTCGTCCAGCTTCCAGTTGAGGGCGAGCTTGCGCAGCAGCTTCTCGGCGTCGGGACGGGACAGCGCCGGCAAGCCCCCTTCGCAGGGGACGCACTTGCGCTCGCTGAGCTCGGTCATGGGGTCCCCCTGCGCGCGTAACGTCGCGCGACGTAGTTCTCGACCAGTTCCTGGAACTCTTCCGCGATGCGCTCGCCCTTGAGGGTGACCGTCTTCTCCCCATCCTCGTAGACGGGCGCCACTGGCCGCTCACCGGTGCCGGGCAGGCTGATGCCGACGTTGGCGTGCTTGCTCTCGCCAGGGCCGTTCACGACGCAGCCCATCACCGCCACCGTCATGTCCTCGACGCCGACGCGCTCCTTGCGCCATTCCGGCATGCGGTGCCGGATGTGCGACTGGATGCGCTGCGCCAGCTCCTGAAAGAACGTGCTGGTGGTGCGGCCGCAGCCCGGGCACGCCACCACCATCGGCGTGAAGGAGCGCAGGCCCATGGTCTGCAGGATCTCCTGCGCGACGATGACCTCGTTCGTCCGGTCGCCATTGGGCTCGGGGGTGAGGGAGACACGGATGGTGTCGCCGATGCCTTCCTGCAGCAGCACCGCCATGCCGGCGGTGGAGGCGACGATGCCCTTGGAGCCCATGCCGGCCTCGGTGAGGCCGAGGTGCAGCGGGTATTCGCAGCGCGCGGCGAGGTCCCTGTAGATCGCGATGAGGTCCTGCACACCGCTCACCTTGGCGCTGAGTGTGATGCGGTCATGCGGCAGGCCCAGCTCCTCGGCACGCTGCGCGCTCTCCAGCGCCGAAAGTACGACTGCGCGGCGCATCACACCCTGCGCATCGAGCGGTTGGGCGCTGGCGGAATTCTCGTCCATCAGGCGCGTGAGCAGGTCCTGGTCGAGGCTGCCCCAGTTCACGCCGATGCGCACCGGCTTCTCGTAGCGGCAGGCGGCCTCGATCATCTCCGCGAACTGCGGGTCGCGCTTGCTGCCGCGGCCCACGTTGCCGGGGTTGATGCGGTACTTGGCGAGCGCCTCGGCGCAGGACGGGTGCTCGCGCAGCAGCTTGTGCCCGTTGAAATGGAAGTCGCCGATCAGCGGGACGGAGACGCCGAGCTGGGCCAGCCGGTCGCGGATGGGGGCGACGGCAGCGGCCGCCTCGGTCGTGTTCACGGTGATGCGCACCAGCTCCGAGCCGGCGCGCGCCAGGCTCTTCACCTGCTGAGCCGTCCCTTCGATGTCCGCCGTGTCCGTGTTGGTCATGGACTGGACCACGATGGGATTGCGGCCTCCGAGCTTGATCTGGCCGATACGAACGACAACACTGTGGCGGCGAGGGACGGTCATGAGCGATCGGGCGAGCTTCGAGAAGGGCAGCCATTCTAGCCGGCACCTGTTGCCGGTTGCGCTGCTGCTGTTGCCGTTCTGCGGCGCCCGGGCCGAGGAGCCGCCGGCGCTCGCGCCTGCCGAGGCGAGTAACGCCGAGCCTGCTGCAGCGCCTGCAGCCACCGCCACTCATCCGGGCCCCGAAGCTTCGTCGGCCTCTGCGGTCAAGCTGCCTGTCGACACGGCGCGCTCCATCAATCTCTATCTCGGATCCGCGAAGGAGCTGTTGCCTCCCGAGCAGTGGGACACCATCGTGGCGGCGCAGCCGACGGATTCCGCGGAGGAGGGGGATCTGCCTTCGCTGGGGCGTGACGAGGATGTGCAGGTGGAGGGGAGCCGGGCGGCGCCGAAGGTGCCTTCGGGGATCGGAGGGTTGTTCTGGGCGTTGCGTCATCCTGCGCAGGCCTGGAGGATTTTCGCGCCGGCGCAGTGAGAGGCGCTTCGATCGGAGCAAAGTCAAAACCGGGGCGTCTCCCGCCGCCCGCTGCTATGATCGCCCCCGCTCGCTACCAAGGCCCCCGTCCCGAGAGAGCCCGGCGCACCCATCGCCGGACCGCCGAAGGCGCAAGTTTCCGCCCGGAAACGCTCAGGCACATGTAGGGCAGGGCCAGGCGCGACCGCGAGGTCGCCCAGGCGGGTTCTGGAGAGCGGCAGGCCATCCATGCGAGGCCTGCCCACCGAAGGGGTGCGGCGCGCGAAGCGCGCCTGATCTCTCAGGTCCGAGGACAGAGGGCGGCCGGCACGAAGGCGTGCCGGCCGCCTTTTTCTTTTCGCGACCGGCGGATCCGTGGGACGACGTACACCTTTGTTCGAACTTCACCAGGCGCTCGGGGCCCGCATCGTCGATTTCGGCGGCTGGGACATGCCCGTGCAGTACACCTCGCAGATCGAAGAGCACCACGCGGTGCGCCGCAACGCCGGCGTGTTCGACGTCTCGCACATGTGCGTCGTCGATCTGAAGGGCACGAAAGTACGCCCCTTCCTCGAGCGCCTGCTGGCCAACGACGTCGGCCGCCTGCGCCAGAAGGGCAAGGCCCTCTACGGCTGCATGCTGAAGGAGGACGGTGGCGTCATCGATGACCTCATCGTCTATTACCTCGCCGAGGACTTCTTCCGTGCCGTGGTGAATGCCGGCACGCGTGACAAGGACCTCGAATGGATCCGCCGCCACGCGAAGGATTTCGGCGTCGAAGTGACCGAGCGCACCGAGCTCGCGATGCTTGCCATCCAGGGCCCGAAAGCCCGCGAGATCACTGCACAGTTGCTCACGCCTGAAGGCGCGAAGGCCGCACTCGCCCTGCAACCGTTCTTCGGCGCGCAAATCGACGGCTGGTTCGTGGCACGCACCGGCTATACCGGCGAGGACGGGTTCGAAATCATGCTCCCCGCCACCGACGTCATGCGCGTCTGGCAGGAGCTGAACCGGCGCGGCGTGGCGTCCTGCGGACTCGGGGCCCGCGACACGCTGCGACTCGAGGCCGGAATGAATCTCTACGGCAACGACATGGACGAGTCGAAGCATCCTCTCGAATCCGCGCTCGCCTGGACCGTGGCGTTCGAGCCGGCGACGCGCAAGTTCATCGGGCGCGAGGCGCTCGAAGCGGTGAAGGCCAAGGGCAGTCCGCGCAAGCTCGTCGGCCTGCTGCTCGAAGACCGCGGCGTGCTGCGCAGCCACCAGAAAGTCGTGGTGCCCGCCAGCGGCACCTTCGCGGGCGGGGAAGGTGAGGTGACCAGCGGCACCTTTTCCCCCACGCTCGAGCGTTCCATCGCCTTCGCACGCGTGCCCACAGGCACCGGTGACAAGGTGCAGGTCGATATCCGCGGCAAGCTTCTCAACGCACGGGTGGTCAAGCCGCCGTTCGTGCGCCATGGCAAGTCCCTCATTCAGGAGCAGGTATGAGCAACGTTCCGGCCGATCTCAAGTACACCCAGTCCCACGAGTGGGTGCGCAGCCTTCCCGACGGCACGGTGGAGGTCGGCATCACCGATCACGCCCAGCACGCGCTCGGCGATCTCGTATTCGTCGACGTGCCCGAGGCGGGCCGCAAGCTCAACGCGGGTGAGGCCTGCGCGGTCGTGGAATCCGTGAAGGCCGCCTCGGATGTCTATTCGCCCCTCGCTGGCGAGGTCACCGCCGGCAACGCGGACCTGGCAGGTGCGCCGGAATCGGTCAACGAGGATCCGTATGGCAAAGGATGGCTCATGCGGCTGCGCCCCTCGGGCGCGCTGCCCGCCACGCTGCTCACGCCAGCCGCCTATGAGGCGCTGCTGAAGGAGGAGGGCACCTGATGGCTTTCATTCCCCACACCGAGTCCGACGTCCGGGAGATGCTGGCCGCCATCGGCGCCACCGGCATCGACCAGCTGTTCGACGAGATTCCGGCCAGCCTGCGGGTGAAGTCGCTGGCCGGCGTGCCGGAAGCACTCAGCGAGATGCAGATCGGTCGCCTCATGAGCGAGCGCGCCCGTACGGACGGGCGCCCGCTCTGCTTCATCGGCGCCGGCGCCTACGAGCACCACATCCCTGCGGCGGTGTGGGCCATCACCACGCGTGGTGAGTTCTACAGCGCCTACACGCCCTATCAGGCAGAGGCGAGCCAGGGCACGCTGCAGCTGCTCTACGAATACCAAACGATGATCGCGAGCCTCACCGGCATGGCGGTCTCCAACGCCTCGCTCTATGACGGCGCTTCCGCGCTCGCGGAGGCGAGCCTCATGGCGGTGCGCGCCAACCGCAAGTCGAAGTCGCAGCGCATCCTCGTGCCGACCACCATCCATCCGCATTACCGCAAGGTGGCGGTGGCAACGGCAGCCAACCAGGGGCTGCGCTTCGAGGAAGTGCCCTATGTCGCCGGGCGCGGCACGGTGTCGCTCGAGGCCCTGCGCCAATACGAAGGGCAGGACATCACGGCCATCGCCATCCAGCAGCCGAATTTCTTCGGCGCGCTGGAAGACGTCGATGCCATCACGGACTGGGCGCGCAGCCAGGGCATTTTCGTCATCGGCATCGCCAACCCGATGTCGCTCGCGCTGCTCGAGCCGCCGGGCTCGTGGGGCAGCACCGGAGTGGATATCGCCATCGGCGACGGGCAGCCGCTCGGCGTCCCGATGTCGTCGGGAGGGCCGTACTTCGGCTTCATCACCACGCGCATGGAGCACGTGCGGCAGATGCCGGGCCGCATCGTCGGGCGCACCGTCGATCTCGACGGCAAGCCCGGCTTCTCCCTCACCCTGCAGGCTCGCGAGCAGCACATCCGCCGCGGCAAGGCGACGTCCAACATCTGCACCAACCAGGGCTTGCTGGTGACGGCGGCGACCATCTATCTCTCACTGATGGGTCCGCAGGGGCTGAAGCTCGTCGCACAGGCCTCGCACGCGCGAGCCCGCGACCTCGTCGCAGCGCTGGGTCGCGTCAAGGGCGTGCGCCCGCTGTTCGAAGGGCCGTACTTCCATGAGTGCGTGCTGCAGCTCGATCGGCCGGTGGCGCCCGTGCTCGCCGCGTTGGCGTCGCGCAACATCCTCGGCGGCTTCGATCTCTCCGAGCACTACCCGGAACTCGGTCACGCGCTGCTCGTGTGCGCCACGGAGACGAAGACCGCCGCAGACATCGAAACCTACGCCACCGCTCTCGCCGACGCGCTCAAAGCCGTCCGCGCGGCCTGACCCACGAAGTGAATGCCATGTCCGAGAAAGTGATCTTCGAATACTCCCGCAAGGGCCGCGGCGCCATGGATCAATGGCCGCAGGGCGCGCCCGAGGCGGGCGACCTGCCTGCCCACTTGCTGCGCAAGGACGCGCCGCTGCTGCCCGAGGTGAGTGAGCTGGAGACCGTGCGCCACTTCACGCGCCTCTCGCAGCTCAACTTCTCCATCGACACGCACTTTTACCCGCTGGGCTCGTGCACGATGAAGTACAACCCCAAGGCGTGCAATCAGTACGCCATGCTGCCCGAGCTGCTGGGACGCCACCCGCTCGCGCCGGACTCGCACAGCCAGGGCTTCCTCGCCTGCATGTTCGAGCTGCAGGAGATGCTGAAGGAAGTGACCGGCATGCAGGGGGTGTCGCTGACCCCGATGGCCGGCGCGCATGGCGAGTTCGCGGGCGTCGCGATGATCCGCGCGTACCACAAGGCCCGGGGCGACCTCGCCCGCAACGAGATCATCGTCCCGGAAGCGGCGCACGGCACCAATCCCGCCACGGCGGTGATGTGCGGCTGCACCGTACGCGAGATCCCGGTCAATGATGAAGGCGACGTCGATATCGAGGCGCTGAAGGCGGCCGTGGGACCCAACACCGCCGGCATCATGCTCACCAACCCCTCGACGCTCGGCGTGTTCGAGCGGCGCATCGAAGAAGTGGCGCGCATCGTGCATACGGCCGGCGGGCTGCTCTACTACGACGGTGCCAACCTCAACGCCATCCTCGGCAAGGTGCGCCCGGGCGACATGGGCTTCGACGTCATCCATATGAACCTGCACAAGACCTTCTCCACCCCGCACGGCGGTGGTGGGCCGGGTGCGGGCGCAGTGGGCGTGAGCGCGCGCCTCATGCCGTTCCTGCCTATTCCCGTGGCGGGGCGCGAGGGAGACCGCTACCGCTGGCTCACGGAAAAGGACGTGCCGCAGTCCATCGGTCGTCTCTCGGCTTTCATGGGCAATGCAGGTGTGCTGCTGCGCGCATACATCTACATGCGCATGCTCGGCCGTGAGGGCATGAGTGCGGTAGGTGAGCACGCCACGCTCAACGCCAATTACCTGCTGGCGCGGCTGGCCCGACTGGGCTTCGACCCGGCCTATCCGAAACGGCGGGCCAGCCACGAGTTCATCGTCACGCTGCGCAAGCAGGCGCGCGAGCTCGGCGTCACGGCCATGGATTTCGCGAAGCGGCTGCTGGACCACGGCTTCCACGCGCCGACGACCTATTTCCCGCTGCTGGTGCCGGAGTGCCTGCTCATCGAGCCCACCGAGACGGAGAGTCGCGAGGCGCTCGACGGCTTCGTCGAGGCGATGGCCCGGATCCTGGCCGAGGCACGGGATCAGCCGGAGCGGGTGAAGGGCGCCCCCTACACCATGCCCGTCCGCCGGCTCGATGATGTGCGCGCGGCGAAGCAACTCGATTTAACATGGAAGGCTGGCACCCCTACCGCAGACACCGCATGAAGAAACGAGTCCGCCTGCTTCTGCTGGGAATCCTCGCGCCGCTGGCGGCGCTCCACGCGCAGACCGAAGCCCCGGTCCCGCCCATCCCACCGCAGGCGGCTCCTCCCGGGCCGGCACAGTCGGCGCCTCCCGCGCAGAACGGGCAGGCGGCACAGGTCGCACAGCAGGCAGCGGCCGTCGAGGAAGATCCGGACTGGGCGGTGACGCTCGAGCGCATCGCCGGCAGCGTGGTCTCCATCGAGGTGGACGCCACGCGCGCCTTCGACACGGAATGGAACACGTCATCACAGGCCACGGGCTTCGTGGTCGATGCCGAGCGCGGGCTCATCCTCACGAACCGGCACGTCGTCACGCCGGGGCCGGTCACTTCCGAGGCCACCTTCCTCAATCGCGAGGAAGTGCAGCTGTTCCCCGTGTACCGCGATCCGGTGCACGACTTCGGCTTCTACCGCTACGACCCGGCCAAGCTGCGCTTCATCAAGCCGAAGGCGCTGCCCCTGTATCCGGAAGGCGCGCAGATCGGGAGGGAGATCCGCGTGGTCGGCAACAATGCGGGCGAGCAGCTCTCCATCCTCGCGGGCACCATCGCCCGCCTCGATCGCGATGCGCCGCAATACGGCATCGCCAAGTACAACGACTTCAACACCTTCTA
>JBGAIL010000220.1:0-7497 GCA_044225565.1 Steroidobacteraceae bacterium
CAGCATGAGCGAGCTCGCCGCGCTCTGCTCGACCCTCGCCCAGGCTTGTGGCTCGAGCGGCATGGTGCTCGCGATGCACTTCATCCAGGTCGCGTGCATCGTGCGCCATTCGGGTGACTCACCGTTCTTCCGCAGCTATCTGCAGGATCTCTCCAGGAACCAGTATCTGCTCGCCTCGATGACCTCGGAAGTCGGCACTTTCGGCGAGACGCGTACTAGCATCTGCGCCGTGGAGCGCAACGGCGACCGCTTCGTCCTCAACAAGGACGCCACCACGGGCTCCTATTGCGAGCATGCCGACGGCATCCTGGTGACCTGCCGTCGTGCGGCGGACGCGTCCGGCAGCGATCAGGTGCTGGTGCTGGTGCGCAAGGGCGACTACAAGCTCACGCAAACCAGCTCGTGGGATACGCTGGGCATGCGAGGCACCTGCAGCCCCGGCTTCAAGCTCGAATCGTCCGGTCCCGCAGGGCAGATACTGCCCGGAGCGTTCGCGGATTCCTCCGCGCAGACCATGGTGCCCTATTCCCACATCCTGTGGGCCTCGCTGTGGTGGGGCATTGCGGCGGACGCCGTCGCGCGCGCGGCAGAATTCGTACGCGCCGGTGCGCGCAAGAATCCGGGATCGGTTCCACCTACCGCCACGCGGCTCGCCGAAGTTTCCACGCAGCTGCAGGCGATGAAGCACAACTGGCTGGCGCTCGCCACTGAATTCGACGGGCTCGATGCAGGCGAGGACGGCATGCGCGAACTGCTCTCCATCGGCTGGGCGCTGAAGCTCAACCACCTCAAGATCAACGCGTCCGAGACCACGCCGCAGATCGTGCACAAGGCGCTGCAGATCGTCGGCATTCTCGGCTACAAGAACGACAGCCCTTTCAGCCTGGGCCGGCACTACCGGGACGCGCTGTCCGGGGCGTTGATGATCTCCAATGAGCGCATCGCTTCGAAGAGCGCCTCGATGCTGCTCGTGTACAAGAATCAGTAGCATGGCTCCGGAATTCGACGCAGGAAACTTATACGCAGGGCTCGTCGAGCACGGCCTGATCGTTCCCGTAGGCGTGCAGGGCGCGTTCGGCCGCGGTGCCGTGCTGGAAGACGTCATCGACCGGTTCAATGCGCGCGTGAGCGAGATTGCCGCGGACGACGGTGCCGAGACGCGTTGCTTTCCTCCGGTGGTGAGCCGCAAGGTGATCGAGAAGAACAACTATCTCGAGTCGTTCCCGCATCTCTGTGGCGCCGTCTTCAGCTTCTCCGGCAAGGAGCTCGAGGCGCGCGAGATGGCGCAGAAGGCGGTCCAGGGCGAGCCATGGACCCAGCATCTCGGTGCCACGGACCTCTGTTTGACACCCGCCATCTGCTACCCGCTCTATCCCACGCTCGCCGGCACGCTGCCCGAGGGCGGGCGGCTGTTCTCCCTCCTTGGCTGGGCCTATCGGCACGAGCCCTCGGCAGAGCCCACCCGCATGCAGTCCTTCCGCATGCGTGAATTCATCCGCGTGGGCAAGCCTGCGGACGTGGTCGCCTGGCGCGACATGTGGCTGCAGCGCGGCATCGATCTGCTGCAATCGCTCGGGCTCGATGCACGCTCCGACGTTGCCGCAGATCCGTTCTTCGGCCGCGGCGGCAAGATGATGGCGACCAACCAGCGCGAGCAGAAGCTGAAGTTCGAGATCCTGGTACCCGTCATCTCGCTGGAGAATCCCACCGCCGTCTGCTCCTTCAATTTCCATCAGGATCACTTCGGCACGAAATGGGGCATCCGCACGGCCGACGGCGAAGTGGCCAACACCGCCTGCCTCGGCTTCGGGCTCGAGCGCATCGCGATGGCGCTGTTCAAGACCCACGGCTTCGACGTAGAGCGGTGGCCCGCCGCGGTGCGCGGCCAGCTCTGGCGCTGACCGCCCGACCAGCAGCGCGCCCTCATGCGCCAAACCGTCATCGAAGGGCTGGATCCCGCCACCTACCGCCGGCATGCACTGCACGGCGAGCAGAGCGTCTGGCTCGAGAAGAACTGCTACATCGACCTCTGGATCGAAGCGCTGCACGCGCTGGGCCTCGAGCCGCTGGCGATGCTGTCCTTCACGCTCGCCACGGATTTCGAAGGCGACCAGTGGACCTTTTTCAAGCCGGGCCACGGCGAGCTGCGCGAGCTCTATGGTGTCGAAGTGCAGGAGCTCACCATCTGGCGCTCGCTGCTCGAGCACGCCCAGGAGCATCTCGCGGACGGCAAGCTGATCGCGACCGAATCCGACTCCTTCTGGCTGCCCGACGTCGCCGGCACGGACTACCGCCAGCAGCACGGCAAGACCACCATCGTGCTCAACGAGCTCGACCTCCCCAATCGGCGCCTGGGATACTTCCACAACGCCGGGTATTACGTGCTCGAGGGCGAGGATTTCGTCAAGACGTTCCGCCTGGATGCGGATCCCGACGCCGTGTTCCTCCCCCTCTTCGCCGAGTTCGTGCGCAAGGACCGCATGGTGCGCCGGCCACCCGCCGAGCTCGCTGCGCTCGCCGCGGAATCGTTGCGCAGGCACCTACGCCACACGCCGGCGGTGAATCCCCTTTCCCGGTTCCGCGAGCGCTTCGAGCGCGAGCTGCCGAACCTCCAGGAACGCGGCCTCGCGTACTATCACGTCTGGGCATTCAGCACGATTCGCCAGCTGGGCGCGGCGTTCGAGCTCGCAAGCGAGCACCTCAAATGGCTGGGCGAGGCAGGCGGGCCCGACGTCGCCGCGGCCGCCGTCGACTTCGCGCAGATCGCATCCGGGAGCAAGACCCTCATCCTCAAAGCGGCGCGTGCCGTCAATGCGCGCCGCAGCTTCGACAGCTACGCGATGTTCGACGACATGGCCGCTGCGTGGCAGCGGGGCGTGGATACCTTGAAGAACCGACTCTGACTGGGGAACGGGCGTGTGCGGACTTGCGGGGATTCTGAGTTCGGAAGGCATTGCGCCCATCTCGCGCGCCGAACTCGAGTCCATGATCCGGACGCTGCATCACCGCGGGCCGGACGGCTTCGGCTACCACACTGAGGGACCGATAGGCCTCGCGCACGCCAGGCTCAGCATCATCGACCTCGCGACCGGCGGGCAGCCAATGTCGGATGCGACCGGCTCCATCTGGATCTCGTTCAACGGCGAGATCTTCAACTACATCGAGCTGCGCGCCACGCTCCAGGCCGCCGGCCACGTGTTTCGCACGACGTCCGACACCGAGACCATCGTGCATGCCTACCGCGAGTACGGCGACGAGTTCGTCCGCCATCTCAACGGCCAGTTCGCCATCGCGCTGTGGGACCGGAACCGTCGGCGCCTCGTGCTGGCACGGGACCGCGTCGGCATCCGCCCCCTCTTCTATGCATGGGACCGCGGCCGCCTGCTCTTCGCTTCGGAGATCAAGGCCCTGGCGCCGGCGCTGTCGCAGGGCCTCAGGCTCGACGTGCGCGGGCTCGCGCAGACCTTCACGTTCTGGGCGCCGATCGAAGGGCAGACGGTGTTCCAGGGCATCCACAGCCTGCCGGCAGGGCACATCCTCACGGTCGAGGGCGGCAAACACACGTTGTCCCGATATTGGGACTGGGACTTCGCCCCGGCACGCAGCCCGACGCGCCTGTCGTTTGCGGATGCTGCCACCGAGCTGAGGACGCTGCTGATCGATGCGGTACGCCTGCAGCTGCGCTCGGACGTTCCCGTGGGCGCGTACCTGAGCGGTGGCCTCGATTCCTCGGGCCTGGTGAGCCTCATCCGCGGGCATACCTCCAATTCGCTGCGCACCTTCTCGGTGGCTTTCGACGACGCCGAGTTCGACGAGAGCGACCATCAGCTGCAGATGGTCCGCCACCTGGGTACGGAGCACACCACCATCCGGTGCACGCGCAAAGACATCGGCGCACAGTTCCCCAGATTGATCTGGCACTGCGAGACTCCCGTGCTGCGAACGGCACCCGTGCCTTTGATGCTGCTCTCGGGGCTGGTCCGTCAGAACGGCTACAAGGTCGTACTGACCGGCGAAGGAGCGGACGAAGTCTTCGGCGGCTACGATCTCTTCAAGGAAGGCCAGATCCGCCGATTCTGGGCGCGGCAGCCGCACTCGAGCTGGCGGCCGGCGCTCTTCGAGAAGTTGTATCCGTACCTGCGGCATTCGCCAGTGAAGAGCGCAGCCTATGCGAGCAGCTTCTTCGGCCAGAAACTGACCGAGCTCGACCATCCCGGCTACGCGCATCTCGGTCGCTGGGCGACCACCGCCAGGCTGCTGAACTTCCTCTCGGCCGACATGCGGGAGGCGCTGGCCGACGTCGACCCCGAGCAGGAGCTCGTTGCGACCCTGCCCGGGAGCTTCCCGAAATGGAGCGGCCTCTCCCGGGACCAGTACGTCGAGGCCAAGGTCCTCCTCTCGGGCTATCTGCTCTCGTCACAGGGCGACCGCGTGGCCATGGCGAACTCCGTCGAAGGTCGCGTGCCGTATCTCGACCACCGTGTGATCGAGTTCACGGGCGCGCTGCCGGCCCGCTACAAGCTGCGCGGCCTGGGTGAGAAAGCGGTCCTCAAGGCGGCGCTCGAGGGCCTGGTACCGGACAGCATCCGCAACCGGGTGAAGCAACCCTATCGCGCTCCCGATGCGCCCAGCTTCTTCCGCGGCGCCGAGCCGCTCGATTACGTGGCAGACCTGCTCAGTGCCGCACGCATCCGCGAGGCGGGCTATTTCGAGCCGGATGCCGTGCGGCGGCTCTTTGAGAAATGCCGCGCAGGCAAGGCCCTGGGGTTCGGCGACAATATGGCGCTCGTCGGTGTAATCTCCACCATGCTCGTACATAATTTATTCGTGCTGGGGCGGTCTTCGAATGAATCTCCAACAAGAAATTAAACAATATATCCTGCAGAATTTCCTGTTCACGACCGACGAGGCGGCGCTCGCCAACTCCGATTCGCTCCTGCAGAAAGGAGTGGTGGATTCCACGGGCATCCTGGAACTCATCACGCATCTCGAGGAACGCTACGCCATCAAGGTGCTGGACGAGGAGATGCTGCCCGCCAACCTGGATTCCGTGGACACCATCGCCGCCTTCGTCGCGCGCAAACGCGGACACTAGCCCATTGTGGATGGCGCTCCCGGCACTATTCTGGATGGGCTCGAGCGCAACGCGGGCAGGTTTGCCGAACGCACCGCGCTGATCCATCGGGATGAGCGCGTCTCATACGCGCAGCTGTGGCAGCGAGTGACCGCGGTCGCTTCCTTCCTGCGCGGTCAAGGTCTCCAGCCCGGCGATCGCGTCGCGCTGATCCTGGACAGCTCGCCGGAGTACGTCGCGGCCTATTACGGTGCGATGGCGGCGGGCTGCGTGGCCGTTCCGCTCAACTCGGCTGCCAAGGCACGCGACCTCGACGTCTGGATCAAACACTCGGGTGCCCGTCGCGTCCTCACGCAATCCAGTCAGCCCGAGCGATCCCATCTTGCAACCGATGGCGCCGCGATCCATTGCCTCGACTCTCTCGCGGAAGCGGCAGAGAGCTCAACGGCCGTCTCGTCAAAACCGAGCCTGACCGCGCCTGCGTGCATTCTGTACACCTCGGGCACGACGGGCGCTCCGAAGGGTGTCCTGCTGACTCACGCGAACCTCGCTGCCAACGGCGCTGCGATCGTCCGCTACCTGGCGCTGACGGAGCAGGACAGCATCGTGTGCGTGCTCCCTTTTCATTACTCCTACGGCAGCTCGGTCCTGCACACGCATCTGCTGGCGGGTGGCTGCGTCATCATCGAAACCAACCTCGTCTACCCGCACGTGGTGATGGAAGCCCTCGCGCGCCATCGTGCCTCCGGCTTTGCCGGCGTGCCCTCCACTTTTGCGCTCCTGCTGAGCCGGGTGGCTCTGGAGAAATACGAGCTCTCGAGCCTGCGCTACGCCACCCAGGCCGGTGGCGCGATGGCACCAGCCCTGGCGCAGCGACTCCGCCAGGCCTTGCCCGCCACCACACGGCTGTTCGTGATGTATGGCCAGACGGAAGCGACCGCGCGCCTCACCTACCTGCCTCCTGAAGATCTCGAGCGCAAGCCCGGCTCCGTCGGCAAAGCCCTCGAAGGCGTGAGCCTGGAAGTGAGATCGGAAGACGGCAGGCGCTGCGAGCCGCTGCAGGGCGGCGAGGTCTGGGCGCGGGGTCCGAACGTGATGGCCGGCTACTGGAACGACGCCGCGACGACGGCCACCGTCCTGCGCGAAGGCTGGCTGCGGACCGGCGACATGGGATACCTGGACACCGAGGGCTATCTCTTCCTCGCCGGCCGACGCAGCGACATGATCAAGGCCGGCGCGCACCGCATCCACCCCAAAGACGTCGAAGAGGCCATTCAGGAGCTCGAAGGCGTGGCCGAAGCCGCCGTGGTGGGCGTCGACGATGAGATCCTGGGGCAGGCCATCAAGGCCTTCGTCGTACCCGCGCCAGGGCACCACCTCGACCCGCTGCGGATCAAGGCGCACTGTCGCGAGCGCCTCGCGCAGTACAAAATACCGAAATATGTCGAACTCATCGAGCGCCTGCCGAAGACCGCTTCCGGCAAAATCCGGCGCCATGAGCTGGTCCAAGAGCCTTAGGGAGCACTCCTGACGTGACAACCGCGTGGAAAGAGCTGGAAATCGATCTCGAGGCCGAGGCGGAGCGCATCTGCGCCCGCATGCGGGAGACCACCGGGAAGCTGCTCAAGAAGCGCGGGCTGGTGGTCGCCATCTCGGGCGGCATCGACAGTTCCTGCTCCATCGCGCTCGCGGTGCGGGCGCTGGGCGCCGAGCGCGTGTTCGCATTGATCCTGCCGGAGAAGGACTCATCGGACGACAGCTCGGCCCGCGGCCGCCTGCTGGCCGAGCACCTCGGCGTCGAGCATCTGGTGCACGACATCGCCCCCACCCTGGAAGCCATCGGCTGCTACCAGTGGCGGGACGAGGCCATCAAGCGCGCGATCCCCGGTTATGGACCGGGCTGGCGCATGAAGATCGTGCTCACCGGGGGGCTGGAAGGCCGCATCAATCACTTCAACATCGTGGCCCGCGCGCCGGATGGCAGCACCCGCGAGCAGCGGCTGGGGCTGCAGGACTACCTGCAGATCGTGGCCGCCACCAACTTCAAGCAACGCATCCGCAAGACGCTCGAGTACTTCCACGCGGACCGCCTGAACTACGCCGTGGTGGGCACGCCCAATCGCCTCGAGTACGACCAGGGCTTCTTCGTGAAGAACGGCGACGGCACGGCGGACGTCAAGCCCATCGCCCATCTGTACAAGACCCAGGTGTATGCGATGGCGGGACATCTCGGCCTGCCCGAGCGCATCTGCTCGGCAGTGCCCACCACCGACACCTACAGCCTGCCGCAGGGCCAGGACGAATTCTATTTCGCCCTGCCCTACGACAAGATGGACCTGGCCCTGCTCTACCACAATGGCAAGCGAACCTCGCAGGAGCTCGCCGGGCAGCTGGGCCTCACGCTGCAGCAGGCAGAGAGCATC
>JBGAIL010000221.1:0-7304 GCA_044225565.1 Steroidobacteraceae bacterium
CGTCACGCTCGACAGCGACTACTTCGGCGCCGGTGTGCTTTCCACTGCCGGGAATCTCGTGTTCATGGGCAACGGCCAGGGCTTCTTCAACGCGTACGCCGCCGACACTGGCGCGCAGCTCGCGAGCATCAACGTGGGCACGGGCATGATGGCTGCGCCGATCAGCTACGCGGTGGATGGCGAACAGTACATCGCCATCATGGCGGGGTGGGGCGGCGCGGTGGGCTGGAGCTACCCACGCGGCTCCGCCGCATACCGTTACGGCAACGAAGGACGCATCCTGGCTTTCAAGCTGGGTGGCGGTCCCGTGCCCCTGCCGGCGAGAGTGGATCGCCGCCGGCCGATCCCGCAGCCGCCGCCGATGGTGACCACGCCGGAGCAGGTGCAGCGGGGGGAGATGCTTTTCTCGAAATACCGCTGCGCATGGTGCCACGTGCAGGGAAGTCCCGGCCTGGTGCCGGACCTGCTCATGCTGACCCCCGAGAAGCACGCCTTGTTCAAACAGATCGTCCACGGCGGGGCGCTGGCGCCCCGTGGCATGGCGAGCTTCGCGGACGTGCTGAGCGAGGGGGACGTCGAGGCGATCCATGCCTACATCGTGGAGGAGGCCCGGAAGCACATCGCCGAAGCGCAGCCGCACTGAGCTGTGTGCCGGCGCCAGGCGGCCGCCGGCACATCGCGAGCCAGCAGTTCGCGCCTGCACCGCGGGCTGGTGCCTGCCTGTGGGCTTTACACGGCCAGCGGGGCTTGCTTACTCTGCGCGCCACGTGACGCGCATAGACACCAAGCGACTGGCGGATTTCTCCGAGAACCTGCGGCTGCTCTGCAGCTACACGCGTTCGGTCTCGCACGTATGCCGTCATCTGGACATCAACCGGCAGCAGTTCGCGCGCTACCTCAACGGCGAGACGCTGCCTTCGTCGCACAACATCCGCAAGATCTGCGATTTCTTCGGCGTGGAGGAGGAAGAGATCTTCCTGCCCGCGGCCCGCTTCAGGCCGCTCGTATCCGCCCGGCCGGCCGGGCGGGCGCCGGCGCCCACGCACGTGGTGGATTCGCTCGAGCTGCCCTTCGCGGAAGGCGTGGCGGGCGCGCTGCGCTATGTCGGCCACTATTTCCGCTATCTGCGCTCCATCGAGTATCCGGGCGCCATCATCAAGGCGGCGGTGAAGATCCACGCCCGCGACGACAAGGTGCGCGTGAAGGCCATCGAGCGCCTGAAGCCCGAAAGCGCGCATGGCGGCCGCTTCGAGACCTTCAAATACGCAGGCGAGCTGCTGCTGCTCACGGACCGGCTGTTCATGGTCGAGACGGACGTGCTGCTGCGCAACTCCATCACGGAGACCATTCTCTATCCCACGCACAAGCATCCCATGAAGCTCATCTACGGCGAGGCGTTCGGCATCTCCAGCGGGCCCTCGCGCGAGCCGTACATGACGCCCATCGTCTACGAGTTCCTCGGCCTGCAACCCGACCTGCGCGCCATGCTGCGCGCGTGCCGCCTCTATCCGGAGCAGAGCCCCGCGATCGACGAGCGGGTGCGCAACTTCGTCCTGCGCCGCGAGCGCGAGTGAGCCAGCGCAAAGTCGCCTAATCGCGCGAAATGGGCGGTGCCCGCCCCCGATGCTCTAATGCCCCTTCAAGGGGCAACGGGGTGGCGCATGGCGGTTTTTGCGGTGCAGGAGTACCGACGGCGGATCGACGCGGTGAAACGGCGCATGGAGCGGGCCGGCGTCGAGGTCCTGTGGATCACCAGCCCTCCCAACATGAATTATCTCAGCGGCTACGACGCCTGGTCGTTCTATGTGCCGCAGGGATTGCTGCTGGGGCTCGAGGAGGGCGAGCCCATCTGGGTCGGTCGCGGCATCGACGTGCCGTGCGCGCGCGCCACCACTTTCCTGCGGCCCGAGAACATCCACGGCTACGGTGACGAGCTCATCATGCCGCCGTCCCACGGCATGGAATTCGTCGCTTCCATCGTGAGGAGCATGGGCTGGTCGCGCAGCGCCATCGCGGTGGAGATGGACACTCACTACTTCACGGCGCTCGCATGGGAGCGGTTGCGCGCCGCATTGCCGCGCTGCCGGTTCGTCGATGCGGACCGCATGGTCAACTGGGAGCGCATCGTCAAATCGCAGCCCGAGCTCGAGTACATGTACCAGGCGGGAGAGCTCACGGATGCCGCGATGCTCGCAGGCATCGCGGCCATCGCGCCGGGCGTGCGGCACTGCGACGTCGCGGGAATCGTGTATCAGGCGCTGATCAGCGGGCATCCGCGATTCGCGGGCGACGTGCCGGATTATCAGACCATGCCGAAAGGCAAGCGCACCGCCGCGCCGCACCTCACCTGGACGGACGAGCCGTATGCCGCCGATGAGGCGTGCACGCTGGAGCTCGGGGCGAATCGATATCGATACACGGTGCCGCTGGCGAGGACGCTGTATCTGGGAACGCCCCCGGAACGGCTGGTGTCGCTGGCCGCCGTGGTGAGCGAAGGGCTCGAAGCGGCCCTCGCCAGCGTGAAGCCCGGCACGACGTGCGAGGAGGTCGAGGCGAGCTGGCGGCGTGCCGTCGAGCCCTCGGGCCTCTCCAAGAAGTCCCGTATCGGCTATTCGGTAGGCATCGGGTATCCACCGGACTGGGGCGAGTACACGGCGAGCCTCATCCCGGGCGACCTCACGGTGCTCGAGCCCAACATGGTGTTCCACCTGATGCTGGGCATCTGGGAGGGGAGCGGCGGCTACGAGATCAGCGAGACGTTCCGGGTGACCGAGACCGGCCACGCCTGCTTCTCGAAGCTGCCTCGCGAGCTGGTGGTCCGGCCGGCGTGAGCCGGCGTCAACAGGCGCCCGTCCGATACCGATCGTGAGCTGAGCGAGCGGGCTCCGGCTCGTGCGTGTTGCCCGACGCCACGCGCTTTCGCGCCAACTAGCGAAAGCTCGCGAACATGGGTTTGTGTTGTCTGGCCGCAGGGGCGATGGCGCAATGCGATCGCCGGCCCGACCGGCACCGTCGTCTGCCAGCAGCTCAATGATTCGGGGGGTTGACCATGTCTCGTGCCACGACTGCATTCCTGGGACTTCTCGCGGCGGGCCTTGCTCCCCAGGCGCCCGGCCAGGAAGCTCCCACGCCCACCCCGGCGCCGGGCGCCGAACAGCTCGAGACGGTGGTGGTCACCGGCTCGCACATCCAGACCGGCGCCGGCGAGCAGATCGCGCGCCCGGTGGACGTGATCTCGGCAGCCGACATCGAGCGCATCGGGCCGCAGAAAATCGTCGACGCCCTGCGCCGCGAGCCGGCTTTCACCGGTGCGGTCTCCACCGCCGGCGCGGGCCCCGACAGCGGCGGCCGCAGCACCGTGAACCTGCGCGGCCTCGGCGAGAAGTACACGCTGGTGCTGGTGAACGGCCGTCGGTTCAACGCCGTCGACCCGGCGAACATCAACGACATCCCGGCCGGCGCGGTCTCCGGCATCGAAGTGCTGAAGGACGGCAGCTCTTCCGTGTACGGCTCCGACGCGGTGGCGGGCGTGGTCAACATCCTGCTCGACACCCATTTCAACGGCCTCGAGGTGTCGAGCTCGTATGGAAATACCTTCGGGCACGACGCGCGCGAGATCAAGGGCTCGCTGAAGTTCGGCGTGTCGGGCGAGCGCAGCCGCCTCGTGACGAACATCAACTATCGCGACCGCAACGGCACGTCGCTCGCCGACATGCATCTCGGCCGCGTGCTCAATACTTCCGACCTCGGCGGCCTCGAGATCAACCGCTATTACACGAGTCCGGCGACGGTGATCCTGCCGAGCGGGGACACCGTGATCCTCGACTACCATCGCTTCGGCATCGGCGAGTACAGCACCAACCCGGCGGATTACATCCCCTACGACCAGGCCGACTACAATCGCAGCGACTTCAACCGCCGCGAGCGCTACGAGTTCACCGATCGCGCGCCGGAGCGGCAGGTGGGCCTCTTCGCCTACGCCGAGTTCGATCTCGTGCCGGAGAAGGCGACGCTGTTCAGCGAGGCCATCTTCTCCACCGGCAAGCTGCGCAACGGCTACGTCACGTGGGGTCTGGATTTCTACGGCGACCCGGTGACGGACTTCGGCCCCGTGCCGGCGAGCAACCCCTGGAACCCCTTCGGCGTCGACCTGCGCGACGTGCAGTACGCGGTGCCGGAAGTCGGCCAGTACTTCGAGGCCTTCCGCACCGACACGTATCGCATGGTGAACGGCCTCAAAGGCAAGGCCGGCAGGCTCTCCTACGAGGTGGGCGCCACGTTCTTCCGCAGCAAGCAGGAAATGGAGCAGCAGAACCTCTACTCGAGCCTCGGGCTGCTGGAGGCGATCAACCGGCCGGGGCTCGACGCCTTCAACCCGTTCTGCAACGCCTGCAACACGCCCGAGCAGCTGGCGGGCATCCGCGTCCCCAACAACCTGCTGACGACCACGAGCACGCAGTACGTCTACGACGCGAAGCTCACCGGGCCGTTGCGCGAGGGTGAGCACTACGATCTCGCGTTCGCCACGGGCGCCGAGTATCGCAAGGAGGAATGGGACTACGACGTGGATCCGCTCTCGCAGATCGGCGGCATCTACTACATCCAGGAGACGCCCGATTTCCGGTCACGCGATGCGAAAGCCGTATTCGGCGAGCTCTCCTACACGCTGCGTGGCGCAGAAGCGGGCATTCCGGCCCTGCACAAGCTCACCGTCGAGTTTTCCGCGCGGTACGAAGACATCGAGGCCGTGGGTGACACGTTCAATCCCCGGATCGCGTTCGCCTGGCAGCCGGTGAGCGATGCGTTCACGCTGCGCGCCTCCTACGGCACCTCGTTCAACGCGCCGCCCATCGATCTGTTGAGGGCCGAGCAGGTGCTGGTGAACGACGTGCTGTTCTATCCGGATCTCGATCGCGACATCCCGACGGACGTGGTCCAGGGCGGCAATCCCGACCTCGATCCCGAGACGGCGCGCAGCCTGAACTTCGGCGTGATCCTGCAGCCGAAGGCCGTGCCGGGGCTCCGGTTCATCGTGGACTACTTCGACGTCTACCAGAAGGACGTGGTGGTGGTGCCCGATGCGCAGGCCATCGCCAATGGCACCATTCCGGGTGAAATCGACTTCAGCGGAGTGCGGCCGCGCATCGTGGCGGTGGCCACCAACATCGCGGGCCGCAAGGTGAAGGGCTTCGACTTCACCGCCGATTACCTGCACACCACCGACAGCGCGGGTACGTGGGGCTTCGAGGTGGGCGGCAGCTACATGACGGAGTTCAAGTCCAACGACGGGTCGGGCTATGTGAGCTGGCTCGGCAGCATCGGACAGGTAGGCGATACCTTCGGCGAATTCGGTGCGCTGCCGCGGTTGCGCGGGCGCACGGCGCTCACCTGGGAGAGCACCACTGGTCTCCAGGCGGAGCTGGCGGCGAACTACGTCCACCACTTCAAGGATGGCGATGGCGTGGTGCGCGACGTGAAGGCCTTCACCACGGTGGACCTCAGCGTGTCGGGAGATCTGGAGCGCGTGATGCAAGGGCTCACGGCACAGCTCGGCCTGCTCAATATCTTCGACAAGGAGCCGCCGTTCGTGAACTGGGAGCGTTTCGGCAAGCGGTACGATTCCTCGACGGCGAACAGTCTGGGCCGGTATGCATTCGTATCGTTGAAGTACGCATTTTGAAGCGGCGGGCGGCGGGCTGCATGCCGCGTAGGAAGTGGTGGGCGGCAAGGTCGACGGCCCGCGCAGCAGCAGTGGCGGCTGCAGTGCTCGCAGCGGCGCCTGACGCTCGTGCGGCCGAGGCCGCTCCTCGCGCGCGGAAGGCGCCACTGCCCGCTGACTTCGATGCCACCGTGGCGGGCGTCATGCAGGACTGGTCGCTGCCCGGAGTGGCGGTCGCCGTCGTGCAGGCGGGTGGCGGCACCACGCTGAAGACATATGGCAAGCGCCAATGGGATCGCGAGCTGCCGCTCACCGAACGCTCGATGTTCGGCATCGCTTCGGTGACCAAGACCTTCGTGGCCGCCGGCGTCGCGCTGCTCGAGCAGGACGGCAAGCTGGACTACGACGACCCGGTGATCCGTCACTTGCCGGAGTTCCGCGTCCAGGATCCCTGGGTGACCGCGCACGTGACGATCCGCGACCTGCTCGCGCACCGCTCGGGCATCGCTTCCCACGGCGATTTCTTCGAGGAGCTGCCGGATCTCGACGAGAATGCCGCGGTGCGGATGCTGGCCAGCTACGGCCAGTCGATGCCGTTCCGGGCGGGAGCGCAGTACAGCAGCTACACCTACATCGTGCTAGACCGGATCATCGAGCGCCTTTCCGGCAAGCCCTGGGGGCAGTTCCTGCGGGAGCGGTTGTGGCAGCCGCTCGGCATGCGGGATACGTACGCGCATGCCTTCGAGTTCGTGCCTCCGCAGAACGTGCTGCCGACGGGCGATGGCTGGCTGGGTTCGATGCCCACCGGGCTCGCGGCGGTAGGGCCTGAAGTGGACGTGGCGGCGCCGCACGTGCGATGGGAGGCATTCTTCGGCGGCAAGGCGTTCTACGACAGGCGCGAGCTGGAGAACGGCACGGTGCATTTCCACCGCACGGTGATCGACTCCGGGCAGGGTGTATTTTCCTCGATACGGGACATGGCGGCGTGGGCAAGCCTGCTGCTCGCGGGCGGCGACGAGCGAACGCTGCAACCAGGGACGTTGCGCGACATGCTGCAGCTGACGAGCCTCGAGGCCCGCGACTGGCCTTTCGATGTGCCGGCGCAGGCGCAGGCGCGTGAGCGCGTGCGCGACGTCGGGTTCGGGCTGGGCATCGCCATCTATCACCGCGGGCAGCGCGTCCTGTTCGGGCATTCGGGCAGCGAGCTGGGCTATCTTTCGTGGATGCTGGTGGATCCGCGAGCCGGGCTGGCCGTGGTGATCCTGACCAACAACTTCGCTTACGCCCGGGGCTCTGTGCCGGCGCTCATGGAAACCGTGCTGGACTGGCACTACGACCAGCCGAAGTACGACTGGTCCTCGCACTACAAGGAGGCCAGCCGCAGGAACTACGCCGAGTCGCGAGCCGGGCTCGACCGGATCACGAAGCCCATGCCGGGAGACCGGTCGGGCGCACCCGCCGTCGATGCGCTCGTGGGGGAATACCACAGCCCGCTCACCGGTATGCTGCGCATCGAAGCGCGCGGCAGCGGGCTCGTGGCTACGACGGGGAGGTCCTATGAGATCGAGCTGCAGCACTTGCGGCGCAATGTCTACTTCGGCCACGTGGTCAGCCCGATGCGCATCCCCATGCTGGTGACGTTCGA
>JBGAIL010000222.1:0-7276 GCA_044225565.1 Steroidobacteraceae bacterium
GCGGCGATTCCAACGCATGCCCCTCGCGCCGGAAAAGGACTCGGCAAGAGCGTAACCGACTGTCATAGATGGCTTTATCGGCGGCCCCGCGCGCGCCCGGTGTGGCGAGCCGATCTGCAAAGCAACGACTGGGTGCGACCCGCATGACCTGACGGGCGCTGCGCGAACCCGACGCCCGCGGCTCGAGCCGTTCCATCCTGAGGCTATGTTTGCAGCCTGCTTGGCGAGTAGTCTGAGCCGATGGATACAACTGTACCGGTAGCTCGCGCGCAAGAGGGTACGACCCGGGACGTCAGGCAGATCATCACGGCATCCTCGCTCGGCACTCTATTCGAGTGGTACGACTTCTTCATCTACGGCACGCTCGCCGCGTCCGGGATCATCGGCAGCGTCTTCTTCCCTTCCGGCAGCGGCCAGATGCAGACGCTGCTGGCCTGGGCGGGATTCGCAGTCGGCTTCGGCTTCAGGCCGCTCGGCGCGATCGTGTTCGGCTATCTCGGGGACCGCTTCGGCCGCAAGCACACGTTCATCGTGACGATCGTCCTGATGGGCGTGGCGACCGCGGGCGTCGGCCTGGTACCGTCCTACGCGAGCATCGGATGGCTCGCGCCGGCGCTCATCCTCCTCCTGCGCATCCTGCAGGGCCTCGCGTTGGGTGGCGAATACGGCGGCGCTGCGATCTACGTGGCGGAACACTCGCCGGCCGGCAAGCGCGGCTTCTACACCAGCTTCATCCAGGCGAGCGTCGGTGCCGGCTTCTTTTTGAGCCTGCTGGTGGTGCTCGCGTGCAAATGGAGCATGCCGGCCGGGACGTGGGACGCATGGGGATGGCGCATCCCTTTCCTCCTTTCGTTGATCCTGCTCGCGATCTCGCTCTGGATGCGCGTGAAGCTGGCGGAAAGCCCCGTGTTCCAGGCGATGAAAGCCGCCGGGCGGACGGCGAAGAACCCTTTGCGCGAGAGCTTCACCTACCCCGGGAACGGCCGTCGCCTGGTCGTGGCCCTGTTCGGCATCGCTGCCGGCCTCACGGTGATCTGGTTCACCGCCATGTTCACGACGCTGGGCTTCCTGCGCAACGCGATGCACGTCGAGGAGTCCGTCGCGCAGATCCTCGTGGGCGCCGGCGCTGCGATGGGCCTGGTCTGGTTCGTGCTGTTCGGGCGGCTGTCGGATCGCATCGGGCGCAAGCGCCTGATCGTGGGCGGTTACGTGGCGACCCTGATCCTGCTGTTCCCGCTGTTCCAGCTCATCGGCAATGCCGCCAATCCGCATCTGACGCGGGCGGCGGAGCATGCCCCGGTGGTCGTATCGGGGCCGGATTGCAGCTTCAATCCGTTCTCGCAGAGGCAGGAGAGCGCGTGCGGTCACCTGCTCGACTACCTGTCCAAGAGAGGCATCCGGTACAGCGTGGTCGGCGCACCCGCCGTGGGCATCGCGATCGGAGGCAGCGCGGTGGCCGGCCGGACCGATCCGGAGCTCGACGCGGCGCTGACGCAAGCGGGTTACCCGCTCGGCAAAGTGACGCCGTCGGGGAAGGATCTGGCGATCATCCTCCTGGCGATCCTGGCGCTCACTGCGCTTTCCGGAGCGACTTACGGGCCGGTGGCCGCGCTGCTCACCGAGCTCTTCCCTCCCCGGATCCGCTACAGCTCGATGTCGATTCCCTACCATTTCGGCACCGGATACTTCGGCGGCATGCTCCCGTTCGTCGAGCAGTACATCGTGGCGTGCAGCGGCAATCCCTTTGCCGGGCTGTGGTACAGCTGGTGCGTGGTCGCGATGGCGCTGGGTGTTACATTGCTGCTGTTGCGCGAGCGCGATCTGTCGAATCGCTGAAAGGGAGGATGGAGCGCATGCCTGCAAGCACCAGCCCGCAGCGGAAAGGACCGCTGTCCGGAGTGACCGTCCTCGACGTCACGCGCGTCGTCGCGGGGCCGTTCTGCACGATGATGCTCGCCGATCTCGGCGCCACCGTCATCAAGGTCGAGAACCCGAAGGATCCGGATTACACGCGCACCTTCCCTCCCATGGTGGACGGCGGGAGCGGCGAGGCGAGCGCTTTCTTCGCCCAGTTCAATCGCAACAAGCAGGGCGTGTCGCTCGATCTGCGCAGCGAGCGCGGCAAGGAGATATTCCGCAGGCTCGCGCGCAAGGCGGACGTCGTGGTCGAGAACTTTCGTCCGGGCGTCATGGACAAGCTCGGCGTGGGCTACGACGCTCTCAGGGAAGAGAACCCCCGGCTGGTCTACGCCGGCATCAGCGGTTTCGGCCGGGCGGGTCCGAATCGCAACCGGCCTGCGTACGACAACAGCGGGCAGGCCGCCGGGGGCTTGTGGTCCATGAACGGTTATCCCGGGCACCCGCCCGTGCGCGTGGGCACGATCATCGGGGATCTTTCCGCCTCGCTCTATGCGGCCATCGGGATCCTCGCCGCGCTTCGCGAAGCGGAGCGCACGGGTGTCGGGCAGGTGGTGGACATCTCCCAGCAGGACGCCGTCCTTTCGCTCACCGAGAGCGCCGTCATCCGTTACACGGTCGCGGGCGAGATCGCGACGCCGCTCGGCAACGACCACCCGTTCGTCCGGCCGTACGGGCAATATCCCTGCGCGGACGGGTACGTCTTCTTCGGCGGCTATACGGACAAGTTCTGGTCCATCACCTGCTCGATCTTCGGCGAGCCCGAGATGGCTCGCGATCCGCGCATCGACACGATGGAGAAGCGGTTCGATCCCGAAGTGAACGAAGCCATCATCAAGCCCCTGATCGCCCGCTGGTTCAGCCGCCATACGAAGGCGGAGCTCGAAGCGATGGTCGGCGACGCGGTGCCCTTGAGCGCCATCAAGTCCATCGACGAAGTCGTCGGCGACCCGCACGTGCGCGCGCGTCAGATGATCGTCGACATCCCCGTGGCCGGGCGATCGGTCCCGATGCTCGGCCTTCCGATCAAGCTGTCCGGGGCCGCTGCATCGGCTCACGAGCCCGCGCCTGACATCGGCGAGCACAATGCCGCGGTCCTGCAGGGGATGCTGGGCCTCGACGATGCCGAATTCGCGGCGCTCGGCGACAGCGGAGTCATCTGACATGGCGATCGAAGTGGCACATGACGGCGCGGTGGCGACCATCCGCATCGCGAGGCCCGAAAAGCTCAACGCGCTGACGCTGGCCATGTACGACGATCTGGGGCGGGCCTTCGCGGAATGCGGGCGCGACGATCGCGTGCATGCCGTCGTGCTCGCCGGAGCCGGCGATCGCGCGTTCTGCGTAGGCGCGGACCTCACCGAATCCATTCCCGCCCTGGCGTCGGACCGGTTCGACATCAGCGCCTGGGATCCTGCGCATCTGAAGACCGGCGCGTTCTACAAGCCGCTGATCTCGGCGGTGCGAGGCCTGTGCATCGGCGGCGGCTTCGAGATCATGCTGGCGAGCGACCTGCGGATCGCCGCCGGGGATGCGGTGTTCCAGCTTCCCGAGGTGAATCATGGCTTCGTGCCGGCCGGGGGAACTCTGGTGCGTTTGACGCGCCAGATCCCGTTCGCTCACGCCATGGAGATGCTTTTGACGGGGCGTCGATTCACCGCCGCGGAACTGCTCGAGCGCGGGGTGCTGAACCAGGTGGTCGCGAGCGACCAGGTGGAGCCCGTGGCGATGGAGCTTGCGACCCGGATCGCCGCGAAAAGCCCGGTCGCCGTCCAGACGATCAAGGAAGCGGCGCTCACGCTCTACGATCTGCCCGTCAAGGAGGCCTTCGCGCGCGAGGCGATCCTCGGCCAGCGCACCTTCACCAGCGACTACGCGAAGGAGTCATTGGCAGGCTTCGCGCGCCGGCGCTGACGCGCCGAGTCCTCTTTACCGCGAGCCCATCTTCTTTCGCAGCCAGGAGAGGAATGCCGGGTCGGCACCATAGGCCACGTTGATCCGCATCGCGGGCGGCGCCTGCCGCGACGTCGAGAAATTCGCCGAGGGTGCGATGAAGATGCCTGCGCGGGTCGCGTCGTGAACGAGATCGTCCCCGCCCAGGTGCCCGGGCAGATCGATCCACAGGTAGAAGCCGCCGCCGATCGGCCGGCGGATGCTGAATCCGAGGCGTTCGAGCGCTTCCACGCTCTCCGCAGTCGCCTTGCTCGCACGCAGGCGCAGGCGGCGAAGATGCTTCAGGTAGTGGCCATGCTCGATCAGCTGGAAGATCAGCCGCTCATCGTGAGCGGACGTGGAGACGGTCGTCACCACTTTCAGCTCATTGAGCGCGGCTGCGAGACTGGGCGCGGCCGCGAGGTAGCCGCTGCGGAAGCTGGCGGCGAGCGTCTTCGAGAAAGTGCCGATGTAGATGACGCGCTCGAGCTGATCGAGCGCCGCAAGGCGTGGCGCGGTGTACGGCAGGATGTCGGCAAACGGATCGTCCTCGACGATCAGAAGGTCACACGCCGTCGCCGCGCGCAACACGGCATAGGCCGTACCGATGGTGAGTGATCCGCCCGTGGGGTTGTGCGCCAGCGATTGCGTGAAGAACAGCCGCGCGCCGCTTTTCCTGGCTTTTGCTTCGAGATCCGCCGCGTCAGGTCCGTCGTGCCGACGCTGCACACCCACCGCCTGTGCGCTCGCCAAAGCGAGCTTCGCGAGCAGAGGGTAGTAGCCAGGGTCGTCGACGAGCACGCTGTCGCCCGGCCTGACGTATCGCCGGATGATGAGGTCCATGGCGTGATTGGCGCCGTGGGTCATCAGCAGCTGGGTGTCGCGACAGGCGATGCCTCGCTCGGCGAGAGCGCCGCACAATCGCTCGCGCAGCGGCGCATGCCCCCAGCTGGAGTTGTAGGAATCCGCTTCCTGAAAGCGCTGATAGGAGAGATAGCGCCGCAGCTCCGATGTCTCCAGCCATTCCGCCGGAGGGCGCCCGTCACCGGGCCGTATCGGCAATCGCCGGTCCAGCTGCTCGGCCAGCAACGAGACCCGATCGGTGGCTGCCGCCAGCGGCGTGCCGCTCTCGCGGGCCGGGGCGGGAGTGCGGGCCACGTAGTAGCCCGATCCGGGCCTGGCCTGAAGGACTCCCTGGCTCACGAGCCGAAGATAGGCTTCGACCACCGTGTTCTTGCCGATGCCGAGGAGCTGCGCTTCGTCGCGTATCGAGGGCAGGCGCTGGCCGGGCCGCAACGCGCCGGCACGCAGCTGCATGAGGATGCTGTTGATGACGAAATCGACCTTCGAGGGCGGTGAAGGCATGGTGTAACGCCCCCCGGGCGTGCAACGTCCCCATCACTTTGCCCGGAAGTGTACCCACATCGACTGCGGCGAAGGCGCTATTTATAGCGCGCCCGCACCACGGGCATCAGGCAGGGGTACAGATGTCAAAAGTGTCTGCAGGCGCGGGTCCCCGGACCTCCCGGATATCCGGCTTCCACAAGCTGTCCGTCGGCGAGCGCATCGAGCGCGTTTCGGAATTTGCGGGGCTGGAGCAGGCGCACCGGGAGCAGCTCGCGGTGCCCTCGAACGTCGATGCGCACCTCGCCGACCACATGATCGAGAACATGGTGACCACCATCGCCATCCCGGTCGGCATCGCGACGAACATGAAGGTCGACGGGCGCGACGTGCTGGTGCCGATGGCCACCGAAGAGTCGTCGGTCATCGCGGCCGTGGGCAATTCGGCGCGGCAGTGCTACGACTCCGGGGGTTTCACGACGTCGATCTCGGGCACGGAGATGATCGCGCAGATCCAGCTGCTCGACATCCCGGATCCCGGGCGGGCGCGCCTGGTCATCCTCGAGCGCAAGGCGGAGATCGAGCGGATCTGCAACGCCTGCGACCCTACGCTCGCCAGGCTAGGTGGCGGATTCCGCGACCTGGAGGTGCGCCTCATCGAGACGCCTCTCGGCATCATGGTCATCACGCACATCATCGTCGACGTGCGCGATGCGATGGGTGCCAACGCCGTCAACACGATGGCGGAGCGCCTTGCGCCAGACCTGGCTCGCTGGACGGGCGGCCGCGCACTGCTGCGCATTCTTTCCAATCTCGCGGACCGGCGCGTCGCCCGCGCGCGAGCCACCTGGACCTGCGAAGCCATCGGCGGCGAGCAGGTGCGGGACGCGATGGTTGCCGCCTATCACTTCGCGGACAACGACCCTTATCGCGCGGCCACGCACAACAAGGGAATCATGAACGGCGTGTCCGCCGTGGTGCTCGCCACCGGAAACGATACTCGTGCGGTGGAGTCGGGTGCCCATGCATTCGCCGCTCGCACCGGGCGATATCGCAGTCTCTCCACGTGGGAAGTCACCGCAGACGGGCATCTCTCCGGGACGCTGGAGTTGCCGTTGGCAGTGGGCCTCGTCGGCGGCGTGGTGAAGATTCATCCGACCGCCCGCGCGCTGCTTGCGATCATGCAGGTGAAAACCGCTGCTGAGCTCGCGCGAATCATCGCTGCGGTCGGCTTGGCTCAGAACTTCGGCGCCATGAAGGCCCTCACCACGGAGGGAATCCAGCGCGGGCACATGTCGCTGCATGCGCAGAACGTCGCCGTCGCGGCGGGCGCGGTGGAAGAGGAGGTCTCCCAGGTCGCCAGGCTCATGGTGGAACGGCAATCCGTCAGCGAGGAATCGGCCGGCCTCGTCCTCGCCGAGCTGCGCAGCCGGCGATGATGCATCCGGCGCAAGTCCGCATCGTGGAAGTGGGCCCGCGCGACGGGCTCCAGAGCGAATCGCGGGCCGTGCCCGTGGAGCAGCGCGTCCAGCTGATCGACATGCTCTCGGCCAGTGGCCTCGCTTGCATCGAGGCCGGCAGCTTCGTTTCCGCACGCAGCGTTCCTCAGATGTCGCAGAGCGATTTGGTGATGCGCGGAATTCGTCGCGTCCCGGGTACCCACTATCCCGTGCTGGTGCCCAACGTCATCGGGCTCGAGCGTGCCATCGCGGCAGGCGCCGATGAGATTGCCGTATTCCTCTCGGCGACCGAAGCCTTCAGCCAGCGCAACATCAACTGTTCGATCGGGACTTCGCTGGTTCGCGCCGCGGAGATCGCGAGGATCGCACATGAGCACTCGATGCGGGTGCGGGGGTACGTCTCCTGCACACTGGGGTGCCCATACGAGGGCGCGGTCCCGTTGAGTACGGTAGTGAATGTCGCTGCCAGGCTCTCGCAGCTCGGCTGCTACGAAATCTCCCTCGCCGACACGATTGGCGTCGGCACTCCGCGCAAGGCACAGGAGATGGTGAAGGCCGTCGCCGAAGCCGTGCCGGTGAACCGGCTGGCCATCCATTTCCACGACACCTTCGGCCAGGCCCTC
>JBGAIL010000223.1:0-7224 GCA_044225565.1 Steroidobacteraceae bacterium
CTGCCGTTCCACATCCATCGAGGCGAAGCCCCGATTCGAAGTCCTACCGTCTTGAGTCCTTCCGTGAGCCATCATCACCCTCCTCGTATGCCAAGTTCAGCAAGCGCCCTCCTCGAAGCAAGAGGCATGCCGACGCGCCTCCTGCAACCGTGATGTCACCGCGGCAGGCGTCAGTGGCGCGGTCAGGGAGTGAGGCGGTCGATGGTGAGATGAAGGGGGCGCTTCTCGCCGACGCGTGTGGTGATGACGCCGAATGGATCTCCCGAGGCAGCGACGGGATTGCCGGAGCGTGCGATGCGGGCGACGATCTCGACCACCTGGCCGGCCTGGAAGCGGTTGCCCGCCATCATCGAATCCGCCGGGGTGAGCTCGACGGATTGCGGGAATCGGCTGGCCAGCCGCTTCACGGCGAGCGGCGGGCCGCGTACGCCGGGCTCGCGGACGATGACGAACAGCGGCGCGGAAGCGTCCGAATCGGGGCTAAGCGCGGGAGCGAGGGCGATCTCCACCTGCAGGCGCGCTTCTGCGGTCTGCGAAGGCGAGGCGGCTGCATTCGGGGCCGTAGCGTCCGATAGAGCCACTGAGCTGGTACCGCCGGCGAGCGGGCCGCCTCTCATCTGTGCATCGATGGCGTCGATCTGCTTTTGCAGCAGCGGCTTGATGTTCGCTGGCGGATCGAGCGCGAGCAGCTTCTGGAACCGGTCGCGCGCTACGGGAAGCTCCCCACGGCGCAATGCAGTGAGGGCGCCGTAGTACAGCGCCTTCGGCGAGCGCGGATCGACCGCGAGGGCCTGCTCGAGTAGCCGCCCTGCCCGTCCGTCGAGTTCGTTCTCGTCACCGAGCGCCAGTGCTTCGGCGAGCCCTGTCAGCTTCAACCAGCCCTCGAGATCGTCCGGGCTGCGTTCCAGGCGTCTGGCGAGCTGCGCGACCATGGTTTGCGGGCTGTCGGCCGCTGGAGGCGCCTGCCATGACCAGTTGCTGAGAATCATGTAGAGGGCGGCACCTCCGCCGCCCAGTACCACGGCGACCGCGACAGCTGCGAGCGGCGCACGAGCGGCCTCGCCACGCCTTCGCAGCAACGGGACTGCGACGAAAGCGGCCATGACAGCGGTGAGCATCGCTGCAAGCAGGATGAACGTGGGCATCAGGACCGGCCGTCCTCGTCGCCCACCGGCGTGTCGTCGCTCTCCACCAATGTCGCACGCTGGCGGAGAATGCGTACGGCGACCACCGTGCCCACTGCCAGCAGCAGCGCCGGCAGCAGCCAGAGCCACGCGTTGCGCGCCGAGAATCTCGGGCGGAACAGGATGAATTCGCCGTAGCGGGCGACCATGAAGTCGCGGATGTCGTCGTCAGACCTGCCGGCGATCAGCATGTCGCGAACCTCGGCACGAAGGTCCGATGCGAGACCGACCGGGGAATCCGCGATCGACTGATTCTGGCACTGCATGCAGCGCAGTTCGTGTGTGAGCGCTGTGTAGCGGGCCTGCAGCTGCGGATTCGGCAGCACGGTGGTATCGACGGCGTGTGCGAAAGCTGCTGCCAGCAGAGCACACACGACGAATGCGGCGAGCCGGCTCATCGTGCAGGCAGCCTGGGGAGAATGTCTCTCCTCCACACGTCCATCGTGATGGGACCCACGTGCTTGTAGATGATGATGCCGCTCGCATCCACGAGAAACGTCTCGGGAGCGCCGTACACCCCGTAGTCGATGGCCGTGCGGCCGTGGCGATCCACGAGGACGACCTCGTAAGGATTGCCGAGCTTGGCGAGCCATTCGAGCGCAGCAGGGTCCTGGTCCTGCCAGTTGAGCCCGATGATCGGCACGCGCTCGAGGCGCTGGATGGACAGCAGCATCTCGTGCTCGTCGCGACACGCGATGCACCAGCTACCCCAGACGTTGAGCAGAAACGCCCTGCCCTTGAAGTCCTGCAACCGTACGATGCGGCTGGGATCCGTAAGGCTCGCGAGCTCGAATGCCGGCGCCGGCTTGCCGATGAGCGGTGAAGCGATGGTGCCTTTGTCGCGCGAGCGATGGACGCCGATGGCGAGCACGATTGCGAGCAGCACGAACGCGCCGAGCGGCAGCAGGAAGCGGTTCAAGCGGTGCTGCCCTTCAGTGCTTCGACACCCGCACCGGCGGCGCTGCGCTCGGCGCGATAGCGGCGATCCGAGGCGGCCAGCAAGCCGCCGAACGCCATGATGAAGGCGCCGAGCCACACGAAATCCACCAGGGGTCGAATCTGAGTACGAATGCTCCAGCGGCCTGCACCCAGATCCTCGCCCAGCGCCGCGAAGACGTCCGTGCCCAGGTGCGTGTGGATGCCGGCTTCGGTCATCACCGACCGTTGCACCCAGTAGAAACGCTTCTCCGGGCGCAACACCGTGAGTGGCTCACCGTTGTGGGTGACCGTGAGTTGGGCGCGGACGCCGTCGTAGTTCGGGCCTTCGAGGCGCGAAAGATCGTCGAACCGGAATCCGTAGGCGCCCAGCGTGGCCTTCTCGCCTCGGCCGAGCGCGACGTCGCGTTCGAGCGTGAATGACTGCACGCAGCTGATCGCGATGACGCAGACACCCAGGCCGATGTGCGCGATGGTCATACCGGCGACGGCGCGCGAGAGGGTCAGCTTCCTGCGCAGACGGTCCACGGGGTCGAGCAACGAAGCGAGAATGATCCAGATGCCGAGCGCGATGCCGATGGGCGTGAGCACGCTCGAGGCCGAGAACAACCCGAACGCGACCGCCACCGCGCCGAGCGCGGCGAATGCGAGCGTGACGAGCAACGGCCTCTTCTTTTCCGATAGCCGCCCCCGCTTCCAGTTGGCATGCATGCCCACGGCCACCAGCGCGAGCAGCGGCAGGATGGGCAGCATGAAGCTGGGATTGAAGTAAGGCGTGCCGACGGACAGCGTCGGCATGCCGAGCGTATCGGCGATCAGCGGCGCCATCGTGCCGCCGAACACCACGGCGGCAGCGATGACCAGCAGGATGTTGTTGAACAACAGAAACGACTCCCGCGCGCCGAGCTCGAACCCTGCTTGCGATTTGAGCATCGGCGCGCGCCACGCATAGAGCGCGAGCGCGCCGCCGATGATCACGATGAGGAAAGCCAGTATGAACACTCCGCGAGCAGGATCGGCCGCGAATGAATGCACCGACACCAGCACGCCGGAGCGCACGAGGAAGGTGCCGAGCAGGCTCAGCGAGAACGCCACGATGGCGAGCAGCAGCGTCCAGCTCTTGAACAACCCGCGTTTGTCCGTGACAGCGAGCGAGTGGATGAGCGCGGTGCCGACGAGCCACGGCATGAAGGAGGCGTTCTCCACCGGATCCCAGAACCACCAGCCGCCCCAGCCCAGCTCGTAGTACGCCCACCAGCTGCCGAGCGCGATGCCGACGGAGAGGAAGGCCCAGGCGGCCGCGGTCCACGGTCGCGTCCAGCGCGCCCAGGCCTGGTCCAGCTTGCCTTCGAGCATGGCTGCGCAGGCGAACGCGAACGCCACGGCGAACCCGACGTATCCGGTGTACAGCAGCGGTGGATGGATGGCGAGCGCCGGATCCTGCAGCAACGGATTCAGGTCCCGCCCATCGGGCACCGGATCGATGCGCAGGAAGGGATTCGACGTGGCGAGCGTGAACAGCAGGAATGCGAAGCTAATGAGGCCCAGCACGCCCAGCACCCGCGCGCTGAACCGTGCCGGCAATCGCGATGCGCCGAACGCCACCGCGATGGTCCACGTGCTCAGGAGCAGTGCCCACAACACCAGCGACCCTTCGTGCGCGCCCCATACCGCGGCAATGCGATACATGAGCGGCAGCGCGGAGTTCGAATTCGCCGCGACGTAGGCGACCGAGAAGTCGTGCATCACGAACGCCGCGACGAGACAGCCGAAGGCGGTGACGATCATCACGAACTGGCCCGCGGCGGCCGGCATCACCGCAGCGAGCCAGCGATCCCGCCCCAGCTGCGGCCCGACGATTCCGAAAAACATCTGCAGCCCCGCGAGCAGCAGCGCGAGGATGAGCGCGAAATGACCGAGCTCGGGAATCACGTGCTGCCCTGCTTCAGGGATTTCTGCACCACGGGCGGCATGTACTTCTCGTCGTGCTTGGCGAGCACTTCATCGGCGACGAAGGTTCCCTTCCCGTCCATGCGGCCGTGTGCGACGACGCCCTGCCCTTCGCGGAACAGATCCGGGAGCACGCCGGTGTAGCTCACTGGCACGTCGTGCTTGAAGTCCGTGACGACGAAGCGTACCTCGAGGCTTCCCGGCGTGCGATGCACGCTGCCTTTCGTGACCATGCCGCCGAGGCGGAAGCGCTGGTCCGCAGGTACGGCTCCCGCAGCCACCTGCGACGGATCGAAGAAGAACATGACATTCTCGCGAAATGCCGTGAGCGCGAGCGCACCCGCGATACCGACGCCAGCGAGGATGCCGAGCACGAGAAGCAGACGGCGGCGGCGCGGAGTCATGAACGTGGATCTCCGGGCGACTCGCCTGCCACGCCCTGGCGGGCCTGCGGACCACTTGCTGCCATGGCGAGACGCCGCCTCGCTTCCTCCTGAGCCTGTCGCAGGGATCGCCGAGTCCAGAACACGTTGAGCAGCAGCACCGTGAGCGCAATGGCGTAGGACGGCCAGACGTACGCCGCGTAGCCATCCATTCTGAAGAACTCGCTCATGTCGGGATCACCTCTCGTATCCAGCTCGCCGACCGCTCGCGCCGCAGGATCTCCCCGCGCAGGCGCACGAGCAGCAGCGCCAGGAACAGCAGCGTAAAGCCGAGGAACATCATGAGCAAAGGGATCAGCATCGACGCCGGCATCGTGGGCTTCGCGATCTTCATCACGGTGGCGGTCTGGTGCAGCGAGTTCCACCATTCCACGGAGTAATGGATGATCGGGACGTTCACCAGCCCGACCACCGCGAGCAGCGCGCTTGCGCGGTCCGCCCGCGTGACGTCTTCCATGGCCGAGCGCAAGCCCATGTAGCCCAGATACAGGAACAGCAGGATCAGGTACGAGGTGAGCCGCGGGTCCCACTCCCAGTAGGTGCCCCACATCGGCTTGCCCCACAGGGAGCCGGTGATCAACGTCACGACGGTGAAGGAGGCGCCGATGGTCGCGCAGCTGGTCGCCACGGCATGGGAAACCTTGATGCGCCAGATGAGCCCGATGGCGGCGGACAGTCCCATCGTCGTGTAGGCCATCATCGAAAGCCATGCGCTCGGCGCGTGGACGTAGACGATGCGGAATGCGTCCTTCTGCTGATAGTCCGGCGGCGCGAGCACCAGCCCGCCATAGAGCCCGGCGCAGATGAGCAGTGCCGCAGCCCAGCCGAACCATGGCGTGAGTCTCGCGGCGAGCGCGTAGATGTATGGTGGAGACCCCAGCTTGTGGAACCAGACCCAGGCCATGCGGTTACTCGAGACTGATGCGGACGGCAGCGGCGGCGGCCAGCGGTGCCAGTGTGACGCCGAGCACCGCGAGCGCGCCCAGGAGATAGAGCGGCGCGGCGAAGCTCGTTCCTTTGATGGCCAGCTCCGTTGCGCGCGCACCGAAGATGAGGATGGGCAGCGCAAGCGGCAAGGTGAGCAGCGTCAACAGTACTCCTCCCCTTCTGGCGCCCAACGTAAGCGCGGCGCCGATGGCGCCGAGCAGGCTGAGCGCGAAGGTGCCAAGCGCAATGGCGGCCACGATGCCAGTCTGCGCTTGTGCGGGCACGCCGAGCGAGAGGCCGAGCAAGGGAGTCATCAATGCGAGCGGCGCGCCGGTGAGCAACCAGTGAGCGGCGGTCTTGGCGAACAGCAGCCAGGTGAGCGACTGGCCGGACAACGCGTACTGCTCCAGGGTGCCGTCCACGGCGTCCTCGCGAAACAGGAATTCCAGCGCCAGCAGCGAGGCGAGCAACGCGCCGATCCACAGTGCCGCGGGCGCAATCTCGCGCAGGCGCGACAATTCGGGCGAGACGGAAAGCGGGAACAGCACGGTGACGATGGCGAAGAACACCAGGGGCTGGGCGATCTGACCGAGCTTGCGGAACGCGAGCGTGAGGTCGCGGCCCAGCACGAGCCTCGCCGCCTGCAGTGCCGCGGTCGTCTCGGCGGAGGGCTGAAGCGTCGAGGCGGTCATTGGAGATCGAGCGACGCGACAGCTCCGGAGAGACCGAAAGCGGGAAGAGCACCGTGACGATGGCGAAGAACACCAGCGGCTGGGCGATCTGACCGACCTTGCGGAACGCGAGCGTGAGGTCGCGGCCCAGCACGAGCCTCGCCGCCTGCATCGCCGCGGTCGTCCCGGCGGATGGCTGAAGTGTCGCGGCGGTCATTGGAGATCGAGCCGATGCAGCTCGCCGGCCAGCGGCAGGTCGTGATGCATCGCCATGACGACCATGCCGCCGCTCGCGGCGTGCTCCTGGATGAGTTGCGCGACGAGCTGCTGGCCGTCGACGTCGAGGTTGGTCGTCGGCTCATCCAGCAGCCAAAGCGTGGCGCCCAGCGCAACGAGGCCGGCGAGCGCGACGCGGCGACGCTGGCCCGCCGACAGCGTGCGCACGGGCCTGTCAGCCCATTCAGCACCGCCCGTCCTGGAAAGGCCGGCCCGCAGTTGCGAGGGCAGGAGCCGGCGCCGCAGGCCGACCCAGTAGCGGAGGTTCTCGAAGCCCGTGAGGTCGCCTTTCAACGGGGCTTCGTGGCCCAGATAGGCGAGCGCGGCGTGGAAAGCCGGGAGGTCGCGCCGCACGTCCTCGCCATTCCAGAGCACCCGCCCCTCCTCCGGCCATGCGAGAGTGGCCAGCGTGCGCAGAAGGGTGGTCTTGCCGGCGCCATTCGCGCCGCGCACCTGCAGGACCTGGCCGTTTTCGAGCTTCAGATCGACGCCACGCAGCACGTGCCGGTCGCCACGCCACGAATGCAGCCGCTCGCCCCGCAGGCCCCGCTCCAAGTTGACCCCTCGTGCCTTCAATGCGGCGCGGAGTCTCGCAAATTCAGGGCCTTAAGGCCACACGAGCGGGTGTCTGCACCCTGCGTCGCCGCGGCATTCTTCTGTAGAATGGCCACGCCCGACGCCCGGGTGGCGGAATAGGTAGACGCAAGGGACTTGAGCAATTTGAGCGCCCAGCGCGGAAACGGCTGGGTGGATGGGGTCAAATTCGGTGGAACAGCAGCACGTCAGGGTGGCTGCAATACCGAGCTAAGCCTGAAGGGCCGCGCGCATGCGTTTCCC